>DAOULE010000052.1:0-26602 GCA_034420575.1 Dehalococcoidia bacterium | reverse complement strand
GTGCTCCTCGCCACGCTCACCGACGGCGAGCCCCGCGCGGGCATCGACTTCTTCCCGCTCACCGTGGACTTCGAGGAGCGGATGTACGCCATCGGCAAGATCCCCGGCTCGTTCTTCCGCCGCGAGGGCCGTCCCGGCAACGAGGCGACCCTCGCCGCGCGCATGACCGACCGGCCGATCCGGCCGCTCTTCCCGAAGGGCTACCGCCGCGAGATCCAGCTCGTGCTGCTCACGCTCTCCTCGGACCGCGAGAACCCCGCCGACATCTTCGGCGTCATGGGCGCCTCGACGACGCTGGGCATGTCCCACGTCCCGTTCGAGGGCCCCGTCTCCTCGGTCCGCATCGGTCGCGTCGACGGCGAGTACAAGGCGTTCCCCACCTACGAGGAGATCGAGGAGTCAGACCTCGACCTCATCGTCGCGGGAACGGAGGACTCGATCGTGATGATCGAGGCCGGCGCCGACCAGGTGCCGGAGGCCGAGGTCATCGAGGGCGTCCGCTACGCCGAGGGCATCATCGCGCAGCTCAACGCGTTGCAGCGCGAGGTCATCGAGGCCGTCGGCGAGGAGAAGACCCCGTACGAGCCGCCCGAGCCCGACGTCGAGCTGCAGTCCCGCGTGCGCGCCGACCTCGAAGACGTCGACGACGCCGACCTCCTCGGCGCCGTGCAGGACGAGGGCTTCCGCGGCGTCGACCAGCTCGGTCTCGATGTCTGGCAGCGGCTTGGCGGCGAGGAGGACGACTCGCTCAACCGCGGCGCCGTCCGCGCGGCGGTCGAGGACGAGGTGAAGGCGCTGGTGCGCCGCCGCATCATCGACGACAACCAGCGCCCGGACGACCGCGCTGAGGACGAGATCCGCGGGCTGTTCAGTCGCGTCGGCGTGGTCCCGCGCGCGCACGGCGCCGGGCTGTTCCGCCGCGGCGGCACGCAGATCCTCTCGATCGCCACGCTGGGGCCGCTGGCCGACCGCCAGCGCCTCGACACGCTGTCGCCGACGCAGTTCAAGCGCTACATGCACCACTACAACTTCCCGCCGTTCTCGGTCGGCGAGGCGCGGCCGCTGCGCGGCCCCGGCCGCCGCGAGATCGGCCACGGCTTGCTCGCCGAGCGCGCGCTGCTGCCCGTCCTCCCGCCCGCCGACGACTTCCCGTACGCGCTGCGTGTGGTCTCCGAGGCGCTGATGTCCAACGGCTCGACCTCGATGGGGTCGGTCTGCGGCTCGACGCTCGCGCTCATGGACGCCGGCGTGCCGATCAAGGCGCCCGTCGCGGGCGTGGCGATGGGCCTCATCACCGGCGAGGGCGATGAGTACCGCGTGCTCACCGACATCGCCGGCGTCGAGGACGGCCTCGGCGACATGGACTTCAAGGTCGCCGGCACAGAGCAGGGCGTGACCGCCGTGCAGCTCGACATCAAGCTGCAGTCGCTCCCCGACGACCTCCTCGAGACGGTGTTCGAGCGCGCCCGGGTGGCGCGGCTGCAAATCCTCGAGGTGATGCTGGACGCTATCTCGGAGCCGCGCGAGGAGCTGTCGGAGTACGCGCCGCGCGTCGAGGCGCTGCAGATCGACCGCGAGAAGATCGGCGCGGTGATCGGCCCCGGCGGCCGCGTCATCAACGCCATGCAGGAGGAGACCGGCGCGAACATCAACGTCGAGGACGACGGGGTCGTGCTCGTCAGCGGCTCGGACGCCGAGGGCGTGCGCAAGGCCATCGACATGATCCGCGGCCTCACGAAGGAGATCGAGGTCGGCGAGATCTACGAGGGCACGGTCAACCGCATCCTCGACTTCGGCGCGTTCGTCGAGATCCTGCCCGGCAAGGACGGGCTGGTGCACATCTCCGACCTCGCCGACTACCACGTGAACCGCGTCGAAGACGAGGTGAGCGAGGGCGAGACGTTGCGCGTCCAGGTCATCGAGATCGACAACCTCGGGCGCATCAACCTCACGCGCCTGCGCGACGGCGAGGACGGCTCCGAGCGGGTCGGCCTCTCCGACGAGGCGGCCGAGGCCGCGGGCCGCGAGCCCGCCATGGCCGGCGACCGCGGACCGCGCGGCGGCGGTGGCCGCGGCCGGGGCGGCAACGGCGGCGGCCGTGGTCGCGGTGGCCGGGGCGGCGGCGGTGGCCGTGGCCCGCGCGGCGGCGGCGACCGTGACGGTGGTGGCCGGGGCCGTGGTCCTCGTGGCGGCGGAGGCCGCGGCGAGGGTGGTGGCGGCGGCAGGCGTCGCGAAGGCGGCGGAGGCCGCAGCGAGGGTGGCGGCGGCGGCCGCCGCTGGTAGCCCTCGGCCCCGCGTAGCCCGGCCGACAGCCGGTACACTGGCGCCCCACCTCAGGTGGGGCGTCCTGCTACCCGGCAAGAGCGGACATCGAGGGGGTGCACCGTGATCAGGGTCGTCGTCAGCGGCAGCGGCAACATGGGCAGCCAGGTCCTCGGCACCGTCGAGGCCCAGGACGACCTCGAACCCGTCGGCGTCATCGAGCCACTCGGCGTCGAAGGCAGCGAGATCACGGCCACGAGCGGCGCGACCTACCCGGCCGGCTCCGACCCCGCCGCGCTCTTCGCCGCGGTGAACCCCGACGTCGTCGTGGACTTCACTAATGCCTCGTTCACCTCGACACTCCTCGACGCCGCGATCGCCAGTGGCGTGCGGCCCGTGATCGGCACGTCGAGCATCCCCGACGACGTGGTCGAGCGCGCCCGTACGGGGCTCGCCGAGGCCGGGATCGGCGGGGTGATCGCGCCCAACTTCGCGCTCGGCGCGGTGGTGCTGATGCACCTCGCGAAGGTGGCCGCGCCGCACTTCGACGCCGCCGAGGTGATCGAGCTGCACCACGACGGCAAGGTCGACTCGCCGTCAGGCACGGCCGTCGCCACCGCGCAGCTCATCCGCGAGGCGCGCGGTGAGGACCTCGCCCACCCCGAGTCGCAGATCGAGCATGTCGAGGGCGCGCGCGGCGCGCAGTTCGGCGGGGTAGGGCTGCACTCGGTGCGGCTGCCGGGCCTCGTCGCGCACCAGGAGGTGGTGTTCGGCGGCCTCGGCCAGACGCTCACACTGCGCCACGACTCGACCGGCCGCGACTCGTTCATGCCGGGCGTGCTGCTCGCCGTGCGCGAGGTGATGGGACGCGAGGGCCTGGTCTACGGCCTCGACGCGCTCATCGGGCTCGCCGAGTGAGGCTGCCCAGGCCGTACGACCTCGTCGTCTTCGACCTCAGCGGCGTGCTCGTGCGCGTCGAGTTGTCGTGGCCGGCCAATCACGCACGCGCCGGCGTAGCGGGGGACCCACTCGACGACCCGAGGTTCGAGGAGGAACGCCGCGAGCTGAGCGAGCGTCGCCAGCGCGGCGAGATAGGCGCCGAGGAGTACTGTCACCTCGTCGCCGGGATCTCCCATGGCGCGTACACGCCGAACGATGTCGCGGCGATCCACATGGCCGGGCTCCTCGGCGAGTACGACGGGGTCGGCGATGTAATCGACGCGGTCCACGCGGCGGGCGTCGAGACGGCGATCCTCACCAACACCGACGCGTGGCTCTGGCATACGCAGCTTGTCGACGACGCGGAAGCGGAGCGCTACGCCTCGGTGCGCCGGATCGGGCGCCATTTCCCGAGCTACGAACTCGGCGTCATCAAGCCGGAGCGCGCGATCTTCGAGGCGGTGATGGAGGCCACCGGCCTCATGGGCCGCCGCATCCTCTACTTCGACGACGGCGCGCGCCACGTCGACGCTTCGCTCGACCTCGGGTGGGCGGGCGTCCGCATCGACCCCTCGGGCGACCCGGCGCGCCAGATGCTGTTCGAGTTGAACCGGCGGATGGTGACGCTGGGACGGGAGGGCGCGGGCGAGTAGTGCACGCCCCTACGAGCCTGGCTCGCTCCGTTGTGACTCCGCTGCCTGCGCCTCAAGGGCTGCCTGCTCCGCTTCCCAACGGGCGAGGAACCGGTTCGCGGTCTCCACGAGGTACTCGAAGGTGACCCGGCCCTGCAGGTACTCCTGGTAGAGGTCACGCATTCTGGGTTCCTTCGTCATCAGGATCTCCTCAAGAAGATGCGGACTCGCGGCTCATGGAACATCGCCCAGAACCAGTGGCGAGGTTCGAGGCGATGCACTGGGCCGGGCTCGACTCCCGCAGCCGATACTGCGACTGCGCGCAGCCGGACGGGTTCGCCAGCCTCGGCAAGGTCCTGTACCAGCCACGTCGACGCGATGTTCGTGCGGCCGTGCTCGTAGCCACAATCGAGGTCGTGCTCGACGGCGTACTTGCAGATATCGCAGATCTCCGGGACGGGCTCGCCGTGGTACTCGATCACACCGATCCTCCCGGGGGCGGCGGGCCCCGATTGGTGGTGGGTCTGAGCACATTATCAGTTCACACTCGGAGGCGTCTATCGAAAATACGGACTTCCGGAATATCCGGTTCGTTATGAAGCGCGACGCAGAGCACCCGTAGCCTTACGATTGATCACCATGAGCAACACCAATGGACTCGACATCGCCGTCATCGGCGCGACGGGGGCCGTGGGCGCCGTCTTCCTCGACGTCGCCGCCGAACGCGACCTCCCCGTCGGCAACTTGCGCCTCCTCGCCACCGCGCGCTCTGCCGGCCGCGAGCTGCGCTACCGCGACCAGACGATCACCGTCCAGGAGACCACCGAGGACGCCATCAAGGGCGCCGACCTCGTCTTCTGCTCGGCCACCGCCGCCGCCTCACGGATGTGGGGTCCGAGGATCGCCGACGGCGGCGGGATCCTCATCGACGACGGCTCCGCGTTCCGCATGGAGTCGAACGTCCCGCTCGTCGTGCCCGAGGTGAACGGCGAGGACGTCGAGTGGCACGAGGGCATCATCTCGATCCCCAACTGCACCACCACCCCCCTCGCGCTCGTGCTGCACGCGATGCGCACCGTCGCGCCGCTGAAGCGCGTGACCGCTGCCACCTACCAGGCCGTGACCGGCGCGGGCGCCGCCGCCGCGGCGGAGCTCGACGCGCAGCTCGCCGCCCACGGGCGCGGCGAGGACCTCCCGGCGCCGGAGCAGTTCCCCCACCAGATCGCCTTGAACGTGCTCCCGCACGTCGATGCCTTCGAGGAGGACGGCTACACGCGGGAGGAGCTGAAGATGCGCAACGAGACGCGCAAGATCCTCCACCTCCCCGACCTGCCGTTCTCGTCGACCTGCGCACGCATTCCGACGATGATCGGCCACGCCGAGGCGGTTCACGTCGAGTTCACCGACCAGGCGCCGATCGCCGAGCTGCGTGCAGCCCTCGAGGCCCACGACGGCATCGAACTGATGGACGACCCGGCCGCGGCGGTCTACCCGACGCCGCTCAACACGGCGGGCGACGACCGCACGTTCGTGGGGCGGCTGCGCGCTGACACGTCCGTCGAGCACGGCGCTGCGTTCTGGTGCGTGACCGACAATCTGCGCAAGGGCGCGGCCACCAACGCCATCCAGATCGCCGAGGAGTTGATCCGGCGAGGCAAACTGTAGGGCACACAGCGCGCCGCCTGGACGTTCCCGGCGCGCCGCGACGGGGGAGGCGCTTCAATGACCAACGAGATCGGCCGCGTGCTCACAGCCATGGTCACACCCTTCGACGACGACGGCGCCGTCGACTGGACCGCGGTGGGCGAACTCGCCCGCGCCCTCATCGCCTCCGGCAACGACGGGCTCGTCGTCACCGGCACGACCGGCGAGGCGCCGTCCCTCTCCGCCGAGGAGCAGGTCGAGGTCTGGCGTACCGTCCGCGCGGCGGTCGGCCCGGACGTGCCGCTCGTGGGCGGCGCGTCGACGAACGCGACAAATGAGTCGCTGCCGCTGGTGCGCGCCTGCGTCGACGCCGGCATGGACGCGGTGATGCTGACCGTGCCGTACTACAACAAGCCGCCGCAGGAGGGCCTGGTCCAGCACTTCACGACGCTGGCCGAGGCGACCCCGCTGCCCTGCATCCTCTACAACGTGCCGTCGCGCACCTCGCTCAACATGACGGCGGAGACCACGCTGCGCCTGGCCGAGGTGCCGAACATCATCGGCATCAAGGAGGCGAGCGGAGACTTCGCGCAGATCGAGGAGATCCTGAGCGGCGCGCCCGAGGGCTTCCTGATGTGGTCGGGCAACGACAACGACACGGAGCAGATGGTCGAGATGGGCGGCTACGGCGTGATCTCCGTCGCGGGACACCTCGTGGCCCGCCAGATCCGCGAGATGGTCTACGGGGCGGCCGAGGGTCGCGTGGACGAGGCGCGGGCGATCCACGAGCGCCTGGTCCCGTTCGTCGACGCGCTGTTCATCGAGTCGAACCCGATCCCGGTGAAGTTCGCGCTCAACGAGGTGGGCGTGCGCGCCGGCACGCTGCGCCTGCCACTGGTCCCGCCCTCGGAGGCCTCGCAGGCCGCAATCCGCGAGGAGCTGGCGAAGCACGAGATCGACGTAACGGTGGCGGTGTAGTCGGCGCGGTTACGAGCGTCCGCGTCGCGGGCGCGTACCGCGCTGGAGGCGCGGCGGTGAGTCTCCGTCGAGTTGTTGCTGGAGCAGTTGGCCGACCTCGGCACGGGTGAACGCTGAGAACTTCCGAAACCCACGGGCCCCACCGCCCCGTGCGCGTCCAAGGTCGATGAGTGCGATCTGGTCGTCGTCGACGTAGGGACTCCAGTCATCAAAGGCATCGACGAGGTATCGCGTCAGCCACGCCACGAGCGGCGGCCCCCGAAGCCCGGCGCGTCGGCGTGGCGTGATGCGGATGACGCGGCCCGTGCCCTCAGCGATCGCGGTATAGACATCGGGCCACACCTCGGCCTGTCTGAATTGGTCCAGTGTGGCGAGATACCTGCAATCGAGGTCGGCAAGATGGCGAACATGGTCGCCGTCGGATCGGCCTCGAATATCAAGCGCGGGATCGGCGACATGCAGCGTCTCGTGTCCGAGTGCTTGGAGCACGAGCTAAAGGTCGTCTGGCATGTGCTCGTCGAGCAGGATTCGGGCTATGCGAGCGCTTCCTCAAACTTGATGGCCCGGCGAACCAACTGGATGTCCACGCGGAACGTCCGCGCGGCGTGCTCAGGCCCCATGTCCCCGGCCATCCCGGCCACGAACTGTGTCTCCAGGGCCGTGCCGACGATGGTCGGCTGAGCGAGGTTCATTCGCGGGCTCATGAAGACGGAATCGGCGAACTCACCCAGCATGCAGAGCGATCCTCGCGCCGCAATATCTGAAAGTGCCTTCCCCGTCGCTGTCTCCAGTTCGCCGTCGCCTTTCGGCCATTCGATCACGAACTGGCCTGCCCCGTCCGCAACCAGTGGAGTGGCTCCCGGCACAACGCTCGCGAGCACGTGCCTCCTCGCATCGGAAGACAGGGGATCCGTGATGAGCCACCACTCGTTGAAGTGCTTGTCCAGGAAGGAGATCGCCTCGCGAATCCGCTGCGTCGGCACGCCCTGGCCGTCGAGGTGGGAAGCCAGCTGCAATCGCAGGTAGTCCACCCAGTTGTAGAGGCGCGGCGTGCCGCGGCTGCCGTCTCGCAGACTGGCCTTGAGTAGCACGCTCTCGTGCCAGTAGCGCAGCCTTGGGCGGCTGAGCCCGGTCAGTCGGCTAATGAGGCGGGTGCGGAGTCCCGCGATATGCGCCTGCCCGAGGGTGGGAGCGGTCTGAAGGGTCACTGGTCTGCTCTCGATGCTCGATCGATCCTAGCCTATTCGTCGCGCTCAGCCACCCACTCAGCCCACTCCTCCCGCAGCCGCCCCCTCGCACGCTCGTAGGCGATGCGGTCGCCGTAGTAGCCGCCGAGGACGCCCGCCAGCACTCGTCCGCCGACGATGAGGACGGCGGCGTAGACGATCGTCGCCCAGATGAGGTGCTCGCGCAGGTACGGGACGCCGAGGACGAGCACCAGGCCACCCACCACGGCGAGCGTCAGCCCCAGGTATGCGAAGCCGTTGACGATGCGACTCTCCGTCTTGCGCTGCGCCTGGAGCATCTCGACGATGGGCTGCGGGATGCGGCCCACCGGATTGCGCTCCGAGGTCTCCGTGGCGCAGTGCGGGCACCTCGAGGTCCGCTCGCCGATCGGGGTGTAGCAGTTGCCGCAGAAGCGGCCGGCGTTCGGCGCCGAGCCGCCGGTGATGGCCAGGATCTGCTCCTCGAGCCGCTGGCTGAACAGCGGGCAGTCGTCGTCGGGCACGTAGCGGCTCTCGCCGTCCCCCATGGTCATCGCGACTTGCCCCGTCCGAGGGCGCACGCGATCTCGGCAAGCACGCGGCGGCCCTCGTCGCGGTAGCCCGCCGCGCGGCCGGACGTCGAGGGCATCACCCATACTTCGGCGTCCGCAAGGCGGACGGGCTGGCGGCCCCACGAGCCGGACGCGCGCACGCGCGGGAACAGCACGTCGAACGCGCGTGTCGTGGTGAAGCACACCGCGCGCGGTGAGGCGAAGGCGATGCGCCGCTCGAACGCCGGCCTGGCGGCGCGCAGCTCGGCGTCCGTCACGCGCGTCGAGTCGGTCACGACGCGCTTCACCACGTCGGTGAAGCCGATGCCGCAGCGGTCGAGGAGCGTCCGGTCGTCGTTCGGCCCGACGTCGCCACCGGCGAGGCCCGAGTCCGACAGTACGCGCCAGAAGGCGTTGCCGCGGTGCCCGTAGTAGTGCCCGAGCTGCGCCGAGCGCTCCCCGGGGTTGATGCCCACGAACACGAGGTCGAGGCCGGGGCGCAGCAGGTCCGGCAACGTGCGGATGGTAGTGTGCACGGCACCGGTCAGCACGGCGTTCTCGGTCCAAGTGCGAGCGTGAGCTCGCGGAGCACGCGCCGGGTGTGGTGGTACGAGCCGCGCGCGGCCCCGGACGTTGACGGCATGACCCACACTTCGGCGTCCGTGCCGGCGATCTGGACTGCTTGGCGTCCCCAGCCGTCGCGAGCGCCTGGGAACAGCACGTCGAACGGCTTCACTCCCCCGTTGAAGCAGACAATCCGCGGTGCGGCGACGACGATGCGATGCTCGAAGTCGCGTGCTGCATCGCGGATTTCGCGCCGGCTAACCTTCGTCGAGTCAGACTCGGTGCGAGTTCTGACCACGTCGGTGAGGCCGATGCCACGGTCGAGGAGCATGCGGTCGTCGCCGCGCTGGACCACGCGCCCGACCAGGCCGCTCTCGGGCAGCAGGCCCCAGAAGTCGTTGTTGCTACTCCAATAGTAGTGGCCGGCCCGCGCGGACTCAGCGCCCGGATTGATCCCGACGATGACTAGGTCGAGGCCCGGTCGGAGCAGTTCGGGGAGAGCACCTGTCGGCTCGACCGCGCCGGTTGACGGCCTGTCGAACGTGGTGGTGTCGGTCGCGGCTGGCGTGTCTGTATCTGAAGACTCCCACTCGCGCGTGACCCGGGTGTCGGGCGCGCCTGCATCAGCACGGTCGTCCGCCTGATATCCGGCGACGTACGGGGTGACGCGACGACGGAACCCGGGATCGACGAGGTAGACAGGCGATCCGCAGCTGCTCAACTCGCGGGCCCGTTGGCGGCCGGCCTTGCGGTCCTTCAGATTGCCCTGCAAGACGTGGCCGCTGGCGTCGAGGATGTGAATCCCGCTCGGGGTCTCCTCGGACATGAGGCGGTTCCTGCTGCTAGCCGATCGGGTTGTGGGAGTAGGCGTGGTTGCCGAGGCTCGCGCCGAGGAAGATCAGCAGGATCGAGACCAGCACCATGAACGCCGAAAACAGGAACGAGTTGCGCCGCGCCTGCTCCAGCTCGCCAGCGTCCATCTCACCTGCCTCGACCGCGTCGGAGATGCGGGCGATGCGCCGGCCGAAGACCGCGCCGTGGATGCCGATCATGGCAATGAGCACCAGGAACAGCGTCATCTTCGCGACGAACACGCGCCCGAAGTGGAAGCTCATGATGTCTTCGCGGATGCCCGGCGGCACGAAGATGTCCGTGTAGAACTGCGCCAGCCCCGTCACCAGCAGCCCGACGATCGAGACGGCGACGATGCCCGTGAAGCGCCGCGCCACGACGAGCGTGACCTGGCGGCGCAGCCCCTCATCGTCGATGAGCCAGGTGGAAGGCACGACGGCGAAGAAGAGCAGGATCTCGCCGCCGACGAGCATGGCGGCGAACAGCACGTGCAGTCCGGGCAGGAAGTGCTCCATCGCTCGCCCCCGTTCCGGGTACTCGCGGCGCTCCGCCTAGAGCGGCCCGCCGAAGATGTCGCGCGTCACGATCGCCTGCTCGCGCGCCGGCCCGACCGAGATCATGTCGACGGGCGCGTCGACGAGGTCCTCGATGCGCCGCACGAAGGCGCGCGCCTCCGGCGGCAGGTCGGGGAAGTGGCGCACGTCTGAAACCTCGGTGCGCCAGCCCGGCAGCTCCTCGTACACCGGCCGTACGGCGTTCGCGTCCTGCAGCGAGGCGGGCAGCGAGTCGATGCGCTTGCCGTTGAGCTCGTAGGCCACGCAGACGTGGACGGCGTCGAACTGCGCGAGCACGTCGAGGCGTGTCAGGGCGATCGAGTTGACGCCGTTGAGCTTCGCCGTCTGCCGCGCGAGGACGCCGTCGAACCAGCCGCAGCGGCGAGGCCGCCCGGTGGTGGTACCGTACTCGCCGGTGCCCTGCGCGATGCCGTGGTCGCGGAGCGCGGCGGCCTCGTCGCCGAAGAGCTCGGTCGGGAACGGGCCGTCGCCGACGCGCGTCTGGTACGCCTTGTAGACGCCCACCACGCGGTCCACCGCCGTCGGCCCGAGGCCGACGCCGAGACACGCCCCGGCCGCCATCGACGACGGGACCGAGGACGTCACGTACGGGTAGGTGCCGTTGTCGAGGTCGAGCAGTGTCCCCTGCGCGCCCTCGAGCAGGATCTGCTCGCCGCGGTCGTGGGCGTCTTGCACCAGTCGCGAGGTGTCGGCGACGTAGGGGCGGAGTTGGCGGCCGTAGTCCTGGTACTCCTCGCGGATCTGGTCGCCGTCGAGCGGCTCGCCGCCGTACAGCTCGGTGATGACGCGGTTCTTGTAGGGCAGCACGAAGCTGAGTAGCTGGTCGAGCGACTCGGGCTGGACGAGGTCGATCATGCGGACGCCGAGGCGGCCCGCCTTGTCGGTGAAGGCCGGGCCGGTGCCCGTGCCCGTGGTGCCGATGGCGTGCTCGCCGCGCATCTTCTCGTCGAGCTCGTCGATGGCGAGGTGCCACGGCATGACGATGTGCGCGCGGTCGCTGACGCGCACGCGAGAGGTGTCGACGCCGCGCTCGTTGAGCATCGCGAGCTCGTCGAGCAGCGAGCGGGGGTTGATGACCACGCCGTTGCCGACGATGCACGTGGTGCCCGGGTTGAAGATGCCGGCCGGCACGAGGTGCAGGCCGAAGCGTCCGAGGTCGTTGACGATCGTGTGACCGGCATTGCTGCCGGCGGAGTAGCGCGCAATCACGGAGCAGCTGCGCGACAGGAAGTCGACGACGCGGCCCTTGCCCTCGTCGCCCCACTGTCCGCCGATGATCACCGTCGCGGGCATGTCGCGGTCACCTCGAATCGCGCGCCCGTGGGCGCTCATGCCGTACGCTTGGAGCGTGGGAGCCCGAGACATGATACCGCAGGTCGCGCGCTCATTCGCGCACGTGAGTATCCGCGTGATGCGCGGTGACGGCCAGACCCATCGCCGGTTGCTGGCGGGGATCGCCGCGACCGTCGCCGCGTTCGCCATCGCCGCCGCCGGCTGCACCTCGGACGACGAGCCGCCCCCGAGCAGCCCCCTCGGCTCGACGCCGATGGCCGCCTCGCCCACGGCCGAGGCGACCTCGTCGGCCGGCGAGACGGCCACGCCCGCACCCCAGGCGGAAGGCGCACCCTCACCGGAGAAGCTGGAAGCCCTCGTCGGCAACGGCATCCAGCTCCTCTCGGGGTGGCTCGGCTGGGACGTCACGCACTTCTCGATCGAGGAGGCCGAGGCGGTCGTGTGGTCGGACGGGTGCCTTGGCGTAGAGGTGCCGCGCGCGGCATGCACGCAGGCCCTCGTCCCCGGCTTCCGGGTCGTGATCCGCGACGGGTATGGCGGCCTGCACACCGCGCACGGCGACGCTGACGGCCGCGTGGTGCGATGGGTCGGCGAGCGCGTCGTGACCGGCACGATCGTCGATGGCACGCAACACTGGATCGAGATCGCGACCGACGACGGCACGGTGCGCGTCAACGCCGCGCCCGGCTCCCGCTACTGGGGCCGCGGGCTGACGCCGACCGCGGCCGACCTGCGGCCGATCGCCGAGGCAGTCGGCGACGCCCAGGTGGCGGTTGCCGTCGACCCCTCGGCGGACGGTCAGGACGCGCTCGTGATCGCCTGGCTCGTGGTCCTCGAGTGACCAGCGAGGACGCTCCGACGACGGTTATCGAGGTGAAGCGCCACCTCGACGGCCGCGAGGAGCGCTTCGAGACCGAGCTGGTCTACCGCGCGCGTGGGTCGCTGATCGTGCTGTACCGCATGCCCGATTCGCGCTGGGGGCCGGTCGACTCCTATGGCTGCTACTGGGCCGACCGTACCTACGTCTGCTACCACATGGTCCGCGCCGAGGGCTCGCCCGACGCCGGCCGCGCGGTGGCGACACGCTTCGACGTCGCGCGCGAGATCGAGATCACGGATGGCGAGGTGCGGTTCCTCGACCTGTTGCTCGACTGCTGGGTCGAGGACGGCGTGCCGCGCTGGGAGGATGAGGACGAGGTCGCCGCGGCGGCCGAGACCGGGCTCGTAACCCCCGCAGACGCGGCCTACATCGTGCGGGCGCGCCGCACCCTGGAGCAGGGCCACGCCCGCATCGTGCGCGATATTCGATGGTTGCTGACGAGGCTGGGGCGGCTGCCGGCCTAGCGCCGGCCGAAGAGCGCGTTCATCCCCGCGACCTCGGCCTCGCTCGTGACGTAGACGCCTGCGGCGCCGAAGGCTCGTGCGCGCGAGGCGAGGGCGGCGCGCTGCCCCGCCGTGAAGCCCATCGACCCGACGGTCCACGGCACACCCGCCGCGGTCGCCGTCACCGCGACCTGGGCGAGCAGCGGCGACTGCACCGCTGCCGCCGCCGGGTTGGGCGAACCGAGATCGCGCGCGACGGCTTCGAGGTCCACGCCCACGCTCACCAGCCGGTCGACGGCCGCGAGCAGCTGCGGCAGCCGCGCGAGCGCGGCGGCGCTGCCGATCTCCGGGATCAGCCCCACCTGGCCGGGCACCAGGTCGTGATGCAACTCCTGTCGGCGCAGCTCGACGTCGGCATCGCGCAGGTCCTGCGAGACCAACGTCTCGGCCAGCAGTACCGCGACGCAGCCTGCGCCAACGGCCGCCTCGAGGTCCTCGCGGAGCCGGTCCGCGCGCGGGTTCGCGACGCGCACGTGGACCTCGGCGCCGGTGGCCGCCGCGGTGGCGACGTCCGCGACGCTCGCCGTGACGGCGTCGGCGCGCGTCCGGGCGACCGCGAAGGGCGGGAGCAGGGTGAGGTTCGTGCGAGGTGCGGGCATGGCGCGGCGTGCTTGCTCAGGCCGCCAGCAGCGACTCGAGCCGCTCGGCCGGCGCCGAGGGCCCGACGACGGCGAGCGCGTAGGCGCGCTCGGCGAAGATGCGCTGCGCGACCTCCTGGATCTGGTCGGCGGTGACGGCCTCCATGCGCGCGACGGTGTCGGTTGGCAGCTCCAGCTCGCCGTCCTGCAGCAGCTGCTCGCCGAAGCGCTGCCCCAGCGACATCGGTGTCTCCAGGCTCAGCCGGAACGTGCCCGTGGCGAAGTCGAGCGCGCGGCGCAGCTCGTCGTCGGAGACGGGCTCGTCGGCGGCCCGCTTCAGCTCGCCCACGATCACCTCGAGCGCCTCCTCCTGGTGGTCGGCGGTCACGCCCGCGCTGACGGAGAACGTCCCGATGTCGCGGTGGCGGGCGACCCTCGAACCGACCGAGTAGGCCAGCCCGCGCCGCTCGCGTACCTCCTTGAAGAGTCGCGACGACATGCCGCGGCCGAGGACGGTGTGCAGCAGCTCCAGCGCGTAGCGCTGCGGGTCGCGGCGCGCGACCGCCTGCACGGACAGCGCGAGGTTCGTCTGCTCGATCTCGCGCTCTTCGACGATCACGCGCTCCTCGGGCAAGCCGTGCTCGGCGGCCGACTGCTCGGCGGGCTCGCCGCCGCGCAGGTCCGCAAAGTGCCGGGCTGCGGTCTCGACCACCCACTCGTGCTCGACGTTGCCGGCCACGGAGAGCACGGAGTTGCTGGACGTGTAGTAGCGCTCGACATGCGTGGTGAAGTCCTCGCGCTGCAGGGCGCCGACGGTCTCGAGGGAGCCGGTCACGGGCCAGCCGATCGGCTGGTCGCCGTAGACGGCCTGCACCATCAGCTCGCCCGTGCGCGCCGCGGGCGTGTCGTGCCCGCGCCGGATCTCCTGCTGCACGACCGTGCGCTCGCGGTCGATCTCCTCGGACGCTAGGAGCGAGTGCTGGAGCATGTCCGCGACCACCTCGATGCCGGTCTCGGCGCGCTCGAACGGGAGGTTGTTCCAGTAGCAGGTGAGCTCGCGGGTGGTGTAGGCGTTGAGCGCGCCCCCGGCGCCCTCGATGGCCTGGCTGATCTCGGGGGCCGTCGGGCGGCGCTCGGTGCCCTTGAAGAGCATGTGCTCCAGGTAGTGGGAGACGCCGTTGGTGCGGCGGTCCTCGCCGCGCGAGCCCACCCCGACGAAGAACGCCGTGCTTGCCGACTGCGCCGTGGGGATCGAGGTAGTGACGACGCGCAGCCCGTTGTCGAGCGTGCTGATCTCGGGGCGGATGGCGTCTGCGGACGGCATGTGCAGGTGCTCCCCTCGCCTCGTGGCGCGTCGGCCGCGGGTCGGATCAGCGTACGGGGGAGGGGTGTCGCCAGCAAGATGCGAGACGAAGTATCTATAGCGTGTGATGTGCGCCCAGGGAGCGCGTTGCGGCTGAGTCGGTGTCACTCTGATGCGTCGAGGAGTGCCTGCAGGGCGGGCACGAGTTCCGGGATGTCGTCATTGACGATCGACCAGATCACGTCGTCGTCGATTCCCAGATACGCGTGGACGACGCGGTTCCGCGTTCCGATGATGGCACGCCACGGGATCTCGTCGTGCGATTCGTGCACCGATTCGGGGATGCGCCGCGCCGCCTCGCCGATGATGCCGAGGTTCCGCAGGGTTGCGTCATACGTGCGGTCGTCTGCTACGAACGCCTGCTGCTCAAGCCCGTCGGTGTACTACAGGATCCGTTGGCAGGCCGCGAGCATGTCTTGGACGTAGTGGTTCCATGGACGTTCGTTGGCGGCGCCTCTAGACACGGACAGCCTCGGCCTCGACGTAGGGACGTAGCTCCGGACGCAGTGCCTTGTCCGTGACGAGGTCGACCGGGTGGCCCAACAAGTCCTCGATGAAGAACTGCACACCGAAGTAGCGCTGGGAGTCCGCCGGGCCGTCGAAGTGCACGAGGATGTCGATATCGCTATCGGGTGATGCCTCGTCGCGGACGACGGACCCGAACAGTGCAAGGTCGACCACCCCGAATCGGCTCACCAACTCGGGCTTGTGAGCGCGGAGTGCCGCGAGTGCCTCATTGCTGGTGAGTGCCTCTCTGGTCATTCGTCCTGTCCGATTCGCGGCGTGCTGCGGCTACTCATTCGATTATCGCCGGTCGGCGAGCGAAATGCTGCGGGGTGCTGCCTTCTGTCGTTGACAGTCTCCCGGCACGCGCTGAATATGAAGCGTGTCCTCCCCGAAAGACCGAGGAGTGATGACGAAGTACATCTTCGTGACCGGCGGTGTCGTCAGCTCCGTTGGCAAGGGCATCGTCACCGCATCGCTCGGGCGTGACCTCAAGGCCCGCGGCCTCCGCGTCTCCGTACTCAAGCTCGACCCCTACATCAACGTCGACCCCGGCACCATGTCGCCCTACCAGCACGGCGAGGTCTTCGTCACCGACGACGGCGCCGAGACCGACCTCGACCTCGGCCACTACGAACGCTTCCTCGACGAGAACTTCACCCAGGCCAACTCCACCTCCTCCGGCCAGATCTACGAGGAGGTGATCCGCAAGGAGCGCCGCGGCGACTTCCTCGGCGGCACCATCCAGCCCATCCCCCACGTCACCGGCGAGATCCGCAAGCGCATCGTCGAGGCCGGCACGGCGCTCGACGCCGACGTGGTCCTCGTCGAGGTCGGCGGCACCGTGGGTGACATCGAGGGGCAGCCGTTCCTCGAGGCCATCAGCCAGATGCGCCACACGCTGGGGCCCGGCGACACCGTCGCCATCCATGTCACACTCCTGCCGTACATCGGCTCGACGCAGGAGCTCAAGACCAAGCCGACGCAGCACTCGGTCCGCGAGCTGCGCTCCTTCGGCATCCAGCCCGACGTGATCGTGACGCGCTCCGACTACCCAGTCGCCGAGGCGCTGCGCGAGAAGATCGGCCTGTTCTGCAACGTCGAGCGCGAAGCCGTGATCCCGCTGGAGACCGCCGACTCGATCTACGAGGTGCCACTGCTCCTCGAGGTGCGCGGGCTGCCGGAGATCGTCGCGCGCCTGGCGGGGCTCGATGGCAACAAGGCCGAGCTCGCCGAGTGGCGCGACTTCGTCGAGCGGCTCAACAACCCGCGGCGCGAGGTGCGGATTGCTGTGGTCGGCAAGTACGTCGAGCTGCACGACGCGTACCTGTCGATCAAGGAGGCGCTGATCCACTCGTCGGTCTTCCACGGCGCGCGGCTCGAGCTCGACTGGGTCCACTCGGAGCACCTCGAGGATCGCCCGCCCGAGGAGGTCATCGGGGAGGTCGACGGCATCGTCCTCTGCCCGGGCTTCGGCGACCGAGGCCTCGAAGGCAAGATCGAGGCGGTCCGCTACGCGCGCGAGCGCCGTATCCCGTTCCTCGGCGTCTGCCTGGGCCTGCAGATGATGGTCTGCGAGTTCGCCCGCAACGTCGCGGGCATGCCCGAGGCGAACACGACCGAGGTCGACACCTCGACGCCGTTCCCGGTGATCTCGCTGCTCTCCGAGCAGCGCGGCATCCTCGACTACGGCGGCACCATGCGGCTCGGCGGTTACGACTGCCGGCTGGTGCCGGGGACGAGGGCCGCCGAGGCCTACGGCAGCGCGACGGTGCGCGAGCGCCACCGCCACCGTTACGAGGTCAACAACGTCTACCTGCCCGCCTTCAGGGAGCACGGGCTTGTGCCATCCGGCTGGACGATGGACGGTGAGCTCGTCGAGATCATGGAGCTGACCGACCACCCGTGGATGGTGGGCGCGCAGTTCCACCCCGAGTTCACCTCGCGTCCGCACCGCCCGCAGCCGCTGTTCCGGGACTTCGTCGGCGCGGCCGTGGCCGAGCACGAGCGGCGCGCCGAGGCAGTCGGGACGGCCTCGGCCTGAGGCTGCGGGGCCCCACGACCAACCACGCGCGAGAGACGAAGCGGTAGCCGATGGACCTGTTACGCCTGCTGCACGTGCTCGCCCTGTTCTGGCTCATGGCCGGCCTCGGCGCCGTGATGGTGCCGATCTGGCGCGCGTGGAGCGCCGAGGACCTGGAGACGCGCGCGGTCATGCTCACCGAGGCGGCGCAGGCCGAGACGCGCTGGCTGCTCTCGGGGCTGCTCGCGACGGGGCTCACGGGGTTCGCGTGGGCTGCCTCGGACAACACGAACCTGATCACCACCGGGTGGCTGCTGGCCCTGGAGGTGCTGTTCATCGTCGATGTCTTCATCTTCCTGCCGCTGATGGGCGTCGGACTGCGCCGCGTCCGCCTGCTCGCGCTGCAGGCGCGCAAGCGCGGCGAGATGAGTGAGGCGCTGCAGGACGCCCTCAACGACCGCGTGCCCGTGGTCTTTGGGACGCTGATGGTGATCAGCGTGCCGGTGATGACGTGGCTCGCGATCGCCAAGCCGTTCTGATGCCGCCGGGAGGGTCCTCGCGACCGTCGGCGGCGAGCATGCGAGACTGCGCGTAGCACACCGAGGAGCCCGACCGAATGCGCATCTTCCTGGACACCGCGAACATCGACGACATCCGCCGCGGCGCCGCCATGGGCGTCGTTGACGGGGTCACGACCAACCCCTCGCTCGTCGCCGCCGAGGGCGTCGAGTATCGCGACCGCGTGCTTGAGATCTGCGAGGTCGTCGATGGCCCCATCTCTGCCGAGACGATCTCGGAGACGGCCGACGAGCTGGTCGAGGAGGGGCGTCGCATCGCCTCGTGGCACGAGAACGTCGTCGTGAAGGTGGCGATGTCGGAGGCGGGCCTGGCCGCCATCAGCCGGCTCTCGGCGGAAGGCATCAGCACGAACTGCACGCTCGTGTTCTCCGCGAACCAGGCGCTGCTCGCGGCGCGCGCCGGCGCGACGCTCATCTCGCCGTTCATCGGGCGCATCGACGACGCCGGGCAGGACGGCATGGAGGTGGTGCGCGAGTCCGTGCGGATCATGGAGACATACCACCTGCCCAGCCAGGTCCTCGCGGCCTCGGTGCGGCACACGCGCCACGTGACGGAGGCGGCGCTGGCCGGCTCGCACATCGCGACGGTGCCGCCGAAGGTGCTGTTCCAGCTGATCCAGCACCCGCTCACCGACGCCGGGATCGAGCGCTTCCTCCAGGACGCCGCGAAGTACACGCCCGTCTAGGAACGCTCTCCCGCCCCGGTAACGCCTTGTCGCCTGGGCTGGCCGCCTCGAGGGCGTCCCGGCCCACAGCTCATGACGGCCAGATGTCATACAATGGATCGTGCCATTCATACAACGAACGGAATAGGCTCATGAAGCTCAGCTACAGGATGAAGCTCTCATCGAACGGGCAGGTCTCGATCCCGGCGGCGGTCCGCGACCGCTGGCGTGCCGACGAGACACTGCTGGCCGACGAGATGATCGTGATCGACTTCGAAGACTACGTCGTTGTGGGACCAGCCCTCGTCGACCCCGCCGCGACCCTTCGGGGCATATACGCCGGGCGAGGTCCGAGCACCGATGAGATGCGGCGGGAAGAGCGCGCCGAGGAGGCGGAACGCGAGCGCGAGCGCGGGTGGTGATCGTCCTCGACGCATTCGCGGCACTGGCCCTGCTGCGGAATGAGCCCGCGGCGGCGCAGGTCCAGAACATGATCGAGCGCGATGAGGAGGCGACGCTCACGCTGCTGGGCGTGGCCGAGGTGCTTGACCGCCTGGTGCGCCTGGATGGCCTCAGCGAACGGAATGCCATGCTCAGTCTCGAGCGGCTCGCGTTAGCCGAGCCGCCCGCCCTGGATGAGCCGCTGGCGACGAGCGCGGGATTGCTGCGGGCGCGCTCCTACCAGCGGCGGACCCGCTCGCTCAGCCTCGCGGACTGCGTGGCTGCCGAGACGGCCCGGCGCCTCGACGCCTCACTCGCGACCGCCGACAGGCCGCTGCTCGATACCTGCACGGACGAAGGGATCGCGGTCATCGCGCTTCCGGACAGCGAGGGCCGGGTCTGGGCCCGCTCGTGAGCGATGGACGGCGGCCGGACGGACCGCGCAGAGAGCGGATGTCTGAGGGCGTGATGCGTGCGCGTGACAACGGGGGGTGTTCACGTACCGGGTGGTGCGCTACACTGCGGCCCGGACAGATCTTGTCCACACCGTATCCCCTTCCAGTTCGCACGACGATGCGACGATACAAGTAGGCTCATGGCACGTACGCCCGCTCGGGGCCGCAGAGACGGCTCCGCACGAGTAGCAGACGAACAGCGACGCGACGAACGGCGCGACGGCGGTAATGGCCGCTCGCGAGCCCCTCGCGTGGAGGGTCCCGCGCCGCCCAGCCTCGATATCGCCGTGCTGGAGGCCAAGCCGCGCGAGGACCTGGTCGCCGACGCGTCCGAGCGCGGCATCGAGAACCCCGAGGGTCTCGCGCGCCAGGACCTGCTCTACCGCATCCTCCGCGACCAGGCCGAGCGCCAGGGCACGATCTTCTCCGGCGGGGTCCTCTCCGTGGTCGATGACGGATTCGGGTTCCTGCGAGGCGACCGCCTGGTCCCGGGCCCGAACGATGTCTACGTCTCGCAGTCGCAGATTCGCCGCTTCGCGCTCCGCAACGGCGACTACGTGACCGGGCAGGTGCGCCAGCCCAAGGATTCCGAGAAGTACTACGGCCTGCTGCGTGTCGAGGCGATCAACGGCGTCGACCCCGAGACCGCGAAGCGCCGCCCCAACTTCGAGGAACTCACCCCGATCTTCCCCGACAATATGCTCACGCTGGAGACCGAGAGCATTGAGCTCAGCCAGCGCCTCGTCGACCTGTTCGCGCCGGTCGGGCGCGGCCAGCGCGGCCTCATCGTCTCGCCGCCCAAGGCCGGCAAGACCATGCTGCTCAAGTCGATCGCCCACGGGATCACGCAGAACAACCCCGAAGTCGACCTCATGGTGCTGCTCGTCGGTGAGCGGCCGGAGGAGGTCACGGACATGCGGCGCTCCGTGCGCGGCGAGGTGATCGCCTCGACGTTCGACGAGCCGGTCGAGGACCACACGCGCGTGGCCGAGATCGCCATCGAGCGCGCCCGCAGGCTGGTCGAGACCGGCCGCGACGTGGTGATCCTGCTCGACTCGATCACGCGGCTCGCGCGCGCCTACAACCTCGCGGTGCCCACCAGCGGCCGGACGCTCTCGGGCGGTATCGACCCGATCGCGCTCTACCCGCCGAAGCGCTTCTTCGGCTCGGCGCGCAACATCGAGGACGGCGGGTCGCTGACGATCATCGCGACGTGCCTGATCGAGACCGGTTCGCGCATGGACGACGTGATCTTCGAGGAGTTCAAGGGCACCGGGAACATGGAGATCCGCCTCGACCGCCGCCTGGCGGAGAAGCGCATCTACCCGGCGATCGACATCTTTGCTTCCTCCACGCGGCGCGAGGACCTGCTCTTCACCGAAGAGGAGTTGCGCCAGGTGTGGCTGCTGCGTCGCATGGCCGCGATGGTCGGCGACCAGGGCACCGACGCAACCGAGCGCGTCATCGAGCGCGTCGCGAAGACCGAGTCCAACTCGGAGTTCCTGATGACCCTCAAGTCCGAGGTCATCTAGCCACCCGGCCCCTCCGGCTCAAGACAATCCGGATACGGGATGCGCCGCGGAGAGGTGTCGTTCCTGCACGCGGCGCGTTGGTAAGACTGAGGTTGCGCCGACCGGCAGCCAGTGAGTCCTGGGCCAGACCCCGCGTCCCCAGCGCGGCGAGCGGTTCGCTCCGGGAGCACGGCCTGTCAGCGGCCTGATTACCGGTCCGGCAGCACGCGGCGCTCCCCCGGCGCGCGCCCGGTCTAGCTCGAACGTGCGGCCGAGCGCCTCCGCCCCGGCGCGAAACCGGGTTCCGCGCGCGTCGGCTTCCGCCTCAGGATGCGCGCCTCCACGGTCTACCGCACCGTGCTCGAAGAGTGGTCCGACGCCTGTCCCCACCACAAGAGTCCCCGCACACAGCTGCCGTCGGACCCGTGGCCGCACGCTGCAGTCGTCACCATCGCCACACCGCGATCGGAAGCCAATCCCTCGACCGGTCATCGAGACAGCGTCCCAGGATATTACGTGTAGAGTACAAACCATGAACAGGTAAAGGAGGTGAAGGCCATGACCAGAATCGGCCTGGTTGGAGGGGCACTCGCGGCGCTCTTCGTCGTTCTCATGCTCGCGCTGGCGAGCGAGGGACGCGCCGAGGACGCCCCGGAGGACGAGCAGGCAATCACAGCGAAGGTCGTGGCAGGGAACCGTCCCAACACGCTCATTGTGTCGTGGACAGAGCAGGGCGACGTGGAGCTGCACACGATTCACTGGGTCGGAATACGAAGCGAAGGGAGCTCCCGAACAACGTGGACGGTGACATCGGGAGTCAACACCTTCAATTACGACGACCTTGAGGCGGGCAGGCGGTACTACTTCCGCGTGGCCGGCCAGAGCGAGGTAGGTGGCTCGTTCGAGATCGTGTACAGCGCTGAGGTCTCGGCGGTGGCGCCGACGGTCAGGGACGTCCCCGTGGGCGATCCGTGGTTCAGATACGGACTGATCGACCTCGGATTCCTGCCGCCGCTGCGGGCGATATCAGTCGACGGGAGCGCGGAGATCGCCGTCTCATGCCCTCCACCGAGCGAATCCGGCCACCAGGTCAGGCGCATCGGTACCCACTGGCTGGTCCACGATAATCTCCCAGCGCTCGCGACCGTGACTGGATACGAGCGGTTCGGCATGGGGGCGTGGGGGGATGTGACGTTCCTGGTCGCGCTGAACGGCGGACACACCATGCTTCGTCAGGCGGATCCGATGGAGTTCATGCGGAACTTCCTGGAGGCGGGCTCCTACACGGTGGCGATCGCCAATGGCCAGGATGCCGTGTTCTTCGCCGCGAGTCTTGAGGATGTCATCCGCGGCAACGAGACTCTGATGGCCTGTTGGGGTGACGCACTACCTCTCGAGGACGATCCCGCCGAGCAATAGCGACAACGCCATCACCTGCACACGCATGGGGCCCGCCTCACGCGTGTGCGGGTGATGGGCTCCCCCGTCCGGGACAATAGCCGCCGGATACTCGTGAAGTCCGACCGTGGTCCCGATCCCGCTACCTCGGACAGCGACTTCTCCTCGACACCTTCCCGAAGCAGCCGACCACATGGAGGGGGCACTCAGCTCCCACGGATGACGGGTTCTTCCGGGTTCCAGACACTCCGGATCCGGATGCGCGGCCGGAGGCGTCGTTCATGCACGCGGCGCGTTGGTAGACTGAGGTTGCGCCGGCTGGCAGCCGGTGAGTTCTGGGCCAGACGCCGCGTCCGCCGCGCGGCGAGCGGTCCGCTCCGGGAGCACGGCCTATCAGCGGCCTGGTGACCCCTCCGCCGAACGGCCGGCGTCAGCGCGCGCTCCTGCGCGCACGGCGTCTCGAGACCGTGCGCCGGGCGCTGCCCAGCGACGCGCTCGTCCAGGGCGGCGTCGTGCTCGCGATCCTCGTCGTGGTGATCGTCGCGGGGTTCTTCCCGCGCACCGTGCGCTCGGCGCCGCGGGAGCCCGTGCTGCGCGCCGAGGTGATGTCGTTCCCCGGCCTGGCCGGCGTTGCCAAGCCGCAGAAGCCCGACCCGGCGCCCACGCCGGCCTCGACGCCCGTGGCGCCGGCGTCGACCGCGGCGCCGGGTACGCCGACGCCCGGGCCGGGCGCTGCACCCGGCGTGGACGCGACGCCGACGGAGGATCCCGACGAGGGCGAGGCTGAGCGCGTCGAGCAGCAACAGCCGATCTTC
The DNA here is from genome assembly GCA_034420575.1 of Dehalococcoidia bacterium. Lineage (GTDB taxonomy): Bacteria > Chloroflexota > Dehalococcoidia > UBA2979 > UBA2979 > VXMT01. The sequence goes on along the minus strand of DAOULE010000052.1, from coordinate 3,393 downwards.
TACCGCTACGAGATCCAGCAGGGCGACACGCTCAGCGGGATCGCGTTGCGGTTCGGCATCGGCACGCAGTACATCCTGTGGAACAACATCGACATCGTGCCGGACGCCGACGTGCTCAGCCCGGGCCAGACGCTCCAGGTTCCGAGCGTCGAGGGCATCATCCACAACGTGCGCCTGCACGAGACGCTGATCGAGATCGCCGACCTGTACGAAGCGGACGTCAATGACATCGTGGCGTTCGCCGCGAACGATCTCCCGGACGCCAACACGGTGCGCGAGGGCTCGACGATCCTCGTGCCCGGCGGTCGCGTCGTTGCCCAGCCGCCCCCGCCGCCTCCGCCGCCTCCGGACCCGCCTGACCCCGATGCGCAGGACGCGGAGGACGAAGTGGAGGCGACGCCGGCGACGGTGTCGACCTTCGGGTTCATCTGGCCGGGGCCAGGGCGTATCACGTCGTGGTTCGGACCCACCCACCCGCTCGGCATCGACATCGGGATGCCGGTCGGCACACCCATCGCGGCGTCGGCTGCCGGCCAGGTGACGTTCGTAGGCGGCCATCCATGCTGCTCATACGGCTACCACGTCATCATCAGGCACGACCAGAGCTTCACCACCCGCTACGGCCACTTCAGCCGCTTCGCGGTGACGCTCGGCGAGTGGGTCGAGCAGGGCGACCTGATCGGCTACAGCGGCTCCACGGGCGCGTCGACGGGGCCCCACCTGCACTTCGAGATCCGGCGTAACGGCACCCCGCAGAACCCGCTGAACTTCCTGCCGTAGGCCGGGGCCCGGCGCGCCGCTACTGCCGGCTCGCCTCCAGCAGCACGACGCGCTGCTGCTCGCCCAGCCCGCGCCGCTGGATGTTCAGCCGCGCCTGCGGATCCTCGACGCTCAGCCCGGTGGCCTCGAGGAACGCGCCGAGCGGGCTCTGCTTCCCGAGGCCATTCTGCCCGGCGTGGCACACGGGGATGACGATCTTCGGCTCGAGGTCGCGCACCGTGCGCGCGGCGACCGCGGGCTCGGCGTGCTCCTCGCCGCTGATGGCGATGACGAGGATGTCGACGTTGCTCAGCAGCTCGGCGTCGGCCGCCGGCGGCTGGCAGCCGCTCCCCAGGTGGGCGAGGTGCAACCCCTCGGCCTCCACCAGGAAGGCGGTGTTGCGCCGTGCCGCCGGATCGGGAGCCGCTGTCTCCTCGTCGCCCCGCGGCAGCGGGTTGGCGATGCCGAAGACCTGGACGCCGCTGATCTCGTACTCGCCGGGCCCGTCGATCACCACCGGCTGGCCGCGCACGCCGCCACTGTGGTCGTGGTGCGGATGGTGGCGGCTGACCGTCACGATGTCGGCGGTGGGGCGGCCCATGTCGAAGCCCGCCGAGCGGTTGGCCGGGTCCATGACCACGGCCGCGTGACGCGTGCGGACGCGCACGCAGGCATGCCCGAGCCAGCTGATGTCCACGCGGTACCGTCCTCGAGGGGAGCGGGGAGGGTCTCGTCTTGCCTCGATCGTAGCGAGACGCCGCCGCACCTGCCACCGCCCGCCGGCTATGGCGACGCCGAGCCCAGCACCTTCTCCAGTTGCCGGAGCGTGCGGTGGTGCAGCGCCTTGATCGCGCCCTCGCTGCGGCCCATCCGGCGGCCGATCTCCGCGTTGGTCAGCCCGTCGACGTACTTGAGCGCGATCAGCTGACGCCGGTCGGGCGCGAGCTCCGCCGTCGCCTCGCGGATGCGGGTCGCGAGCTCCTGCATCTCCAGCTCGGAGTCCGGCCCCGGTACGTCCGAGGCGATGCTCATCGCCTCATCCAGCGGGGCGGTGGGCAGGCGGCGCCCGCGGTCGCGGTACCAGTTGGCGAGCAGGTTGTGGGCGATCGTCATCAGCCACGACTCGAACGAGCCACGCCCGCGGAAGCTGCCGAGGTTCGTGAAGGCGTTGACGAAGGTGCGCGAGGTCAGCTCCTCGGCATCGGCGGCGCTCGGCGTGCGGGCCAGCAGGTAGCGGTGGACGCGGTCCGCGTGCGCCTCGTAGAGCGCGGAGAACGCGTCGTCGTCACGCGCCGCGGCGCGGCCGGGCGCCGCCGCGTCATCCGTAGCCGTGGTCTCTTCCACGCCCCTGGCACCACCTTTGCAGCGGCTCCGGAAGCCCTCGTCCGAGGGGTCTCGGAGCGTTGACCGGGCTGCCTGCCGGTCGCTACAATCGTACCAGTTAGCACTCTCGCCGGGAGAGTGCTAATCCACACCCCGTGAACACGAACCGCCTGGAGGGGCGCGTGCTGAGCGATCGCCGGGCCGACATCCTGAACCTCGTCGTCGATGAGTACATCGACACGGCCGTACCCGTGAGTTCGCGCGCGCTCGTCGACCGTCACCATCTCGAGTTCTCGACAGCGACCATCCGCAACGAGCTCGCACGCCTCGAGGACGAGGGATACATCACGCACCCCTACACCTCCGCCGGCCGGGTGCCCTCGAACGTCGGCTACCGCTTCTACGTCGAGCGGCTGATGTCCGAGGAGCCCGTGACGCTGGCCGAGCAGCGCATGATCGAGCACCAGTTCCACCAGGCGTCACCCGGCTACGACGACTGGCTGCGGCTGGCCGCCTCGATCCTCTCGGCCGCCGTCGGCAACGTCGCGGTCGTGACGCGGCCGCAGCGGCGGCTGCCGACGCTGCGCCACGCACAGCTCGTCCACCTGCGTCCCGGCGCCGCGCTGCTCGTGGCCGTCCTCGACGACGGCAGCGTGCGCCAGCGCATCGTCGGCGTGCCCGAGCCGGAGACCCAGGACCGCCTCAACGCCCGCGCCGAGCGCCTCAACGCCCGCTGCGCGGAGGCAGGCGCCGCGACGCTGCGCGAGCTGGTCGCCGACATCGATGACGAGCAGGACCGCATCCTCGGGCTCGACATCGCGGAGCTGCTCGACGAGCACGACGAGGACACCGAGCTGTACATCGCCGGCGTCCGTCCCGCGCTCGAGCAGCCGGAGTTCGACTCGACGGAGCGCATCCTGGACGCGGTGCAGCACCTGGAGGCGTACCACCTCCGCGGTGCGCTGCGCGCCACCGACGCGCCCGATGCGGGAGCGCGCATCGTCATCGGTGACGAGAACCCCGACGAGTGGCTGCAGGAGTGGACGCTGGTGGTCTCGGCCTTCGACGGTCCCGAGGGCGCCACGGGCACCGTCGCCGTCCTCGGGCCGACGCGCATGCGCTACGGGCGCACGATCCCGCGCGTCCGCTACTTCTCCTCGCTCATCTCGGACCTCCTGCAGGAGGTCGAGAGCTAGGCGCTCCCGCCCCGCCACCGCACACCGAAAGGTCACGACACTGCTCCCCGACGACGCCGAACAGCCCCTTGCAGCCGTCGACGACGCCGTGAGCGCCGCCGACGGCGCTCCCGAC
>DAOULE010000051.1:0-1718 GCA_034420575.1 Dehalococcoidia bacterium | reverse complement strand
GATGCGTACCGCGCAGGGAAGGTCACGCTCGCCAACGCGATGGGCGTGGGCGTCGCCGACGACAAGGTCGTCTACCGCTTCGTCCCGGACTTCATCCGCTACTACCTGGGCGAGGAGCCGATCCTCCGCAACATCGACACGTTCGCTGCGGTGCTCCCCGAAGACCTCGAGGAGATGTGCGCGAACCTCGACCAGCTCGTGGTGAAGCCGGCCGGCGAGTCCGGCGGCTACGGCCTCGTCGTCGGCCCGCAGGCGTCCGACGCCGAGCTGCGGGCCGCCGAGGAGCGCATCCGCGACAACCCGCGCAACTGGATTGCGCAGCCGCTGCAGGAGTTCAGCTCGATCCCCACGCTCCTCGACGGCGGCCTGCGGGCGCGTCGCGCCGACCTGCGCCCGTTCGCGCTCACCGGCAGCGACACGTGGGTGCTGCCCGGCGGCCTCACGCGCGTCGCGCTTGTCGAGGGGTCCTACGTCGTTAACTCGTCGCAGGGCGGCGGCAGCAAGGACACGTGGGTGCTGCGGCCCCCGCGCGCCTCGGAGGCCTGACGATGCTGAGCCGCGTCGCCGAGAACCTCTACTGGCTGGGCCGCGACCTCGAGCGCGTCGAGAACATCGCGCGCATGGCCGAGGTCTCGCACGCCGTCGCCATCGAGACGGGCGGCGAGAACGGTGAGCAGCAGGCGTGGGACGCCGTCCTCGCCGCTACCGGCTCGCTGGAGCTCTACGCCGCGGCCAGCGAGGATGACCCGCTGCTGACGCCGGCCGAGTTCCTGCTGCTCTCCTCGGCGAACCCCAACTCGCTGCGGCGCACGCTGGTCATCGCCCGCACGCTCGCTCGCGAGCTGCGGGAGCAGCTCTCGCGCGAGGTGTGGGAGGAGGTGAACAGCATCTACCTGGACGTCTACGCCACCCGCAGCGACTTCAGCGACTTCCGCAACGGCATGCACGCCTTCTGCGACCAGGTGCGCAGCGGCGTCGCCTCCATCCTCGGCCTCTTCGACAACACCGTGCTCATGGACGAGGGCCGGGACTGGTTCCGCTGCGGCGTGTACCTCGAACGCGCCGACATGACGAGCCGGATCGTCGACACGAAGTACTTCGTGCTGCTGCCGTCCTCGCAGGACGTCGGCGGCGCGGTCGACCGCGCGCAGTGGGTCTCCGTGCTGCGCTCGGCGAGCGCGTGGCAGGCCTTCCGCATGACGCATCGAGGTGCGATCACCGGCCCGCGCGTCGCCACGATGCTCGTCCGCAGCGAGCAGTTCCCGCGCAGCCTCTACTTCTGCGTCCGCGCGTTCCGCCGCCACTTCGAGGCCGCAACGGACCACACTCCCGCGACCCAGACGCTCAACGTCGCGCGTGAGCTTGCCCTGCTCGACCTCGACCTCCGGTCGATCGATGAGGCGGCGCTGGTCCGGCAGGGGCTGCACGAGTTCATGGACGGCTTCCAGGGGCGGCTGATCGATGTCGACCGGCTGATCCACGAGCACATATTCCGCGTTGTCCCCTCGGTCGCGTAAGCTCGCCTCGTGTACGTCGGGGTTCGCTGGGATTCGCTCTACCGCTACTCGCAGCCGGTGCGATTGCTGCACACGGAGTTGCGTGTGCTGCCTGCCGACGGCTTCGGGCAGCGCCGCCTGAGCGCCTCGCTCGACCTCCAGCCGCAAGCCCACCCGCAGCGACTTGTGGACGCGTTCGGCAACGAGTACCACCACGTCGAC
>DAOULE010000050.1:0-10042 GCA_034420575.1 Dehalococcoidia bacterium | reverse complement strand
GGCGTCTCGCGCATGCGGTCGAAGAACTCGGCGTCCTTGGGGTTGGAGCCCGGGTAGCCGCCCTCGACGTACTCGACGCCGAGCTCGTCGAGGCGCTGTGCGATGGCGACCTTGTCCTCGACGGAGAGGGAGAGGCCCTCCATCCCGAGGCCGTCGCGGAGGGTGGTGTCGTAGAGGGTGACGCGATTCGGCTCAGCCGCGCTGTTGGTCATCGTGTACCGCCGTCCTGGCCGGCGCGCTCAACGGGTCGTGGGGCGTGTCGAAGCCGCCTCGCAGGCCGGTGAGCGCCGTGGAGTGTTGGGTGGGATGCGCTAGCCGCGCGCGATGATGGACGCCGCCGGCCCTGCCGGCCGGTCGGCGCGCCTCGCCCTCGTGCGTGTGATCGCGTAATGCGTCATGGAGGCATTGTAGGTGCGGGTGGCAAACACGAACAAACGAGGCCTCTCGCCCCTCGATCGAGTCTGGCAAGAGCGCCCCGATCGTTGGTTGTCAGTGCTACGATTGTTTGAGCCACGAACCTGGCGCGGAGCACATCATGCGCATCTCCCAACGAGGCCAGATCACCATCCCGAAGAAGCTGCGGGACCGCTTCGGCATGCACCCTGATGTCGAGGTGGAAGTCGTACCTACCGAGGAAGGACTGCTCGTTCGAGCGTGCCGCACCGACAACGACCCCCCCGATGGCTCCGACGGCGTTCAGGCCGACGCCGCCATCGACGCTGCCGATGTCGAGCGTGTCCTCCGCGAGCGACGCGAGCAGGGAATGCACCCCGTCGACCGTATCGTTGGGCTCCTCGGGACTGGTGGAAACACAGACGAGTACATGGCGGAAATCCGCGGCAGGTGATAACAGCAGTCGACACGAACGTCCTGCTGGACCTGCTGCTTGGGGATCCCGCGCACGAACCGCAGTCGCGGGAGAGATTGGCTCAGGCCTACCAGCGGGGCTCGATTGTTGTCTGCGACATCGTCTATGCGGAGTTAGCGCCCAGATTCGTTGCCAGGCGTGCGCTCGACGCAGCGCTCAGGGACATCGGTGCCGAAGTGTCGTCAATCGACACGGCGATCGCGTGGGAAGCGGGGGCGCGTTGGGGGCAGTACCGTCGAGCCGGCGGGACACGGCAGCGCATCCTCGCCGACTTCCTCATCGGCGCGCACGCGGCGATCGCCGCCGACGCGTTGCTGACACGCGACGAGCGCTTCTATTCGACCTACTTCCCAGAACTCTCCGAGGCAGGCTCGTCCTGAGCTAGACGGGCCGGCACTAGCCAGCCAGCCGCTCGAGGACCGCGTCGGCCATCTCGCGCGTGCTCAGCGCCTGCTCGTCACCCACAGCGATGTCCGCCGTGCGCAGCCCGTCGCCGATGGCGGCGGCGACCGCCTCCTCCAGCGCCTGCGCCTCCGCCTCGAGGCCGCACGAGTGGCGCAGCAGCATCGCGGTACACAGGAACATCGCCACGGGGTTGGCGATGCCCTGGCCGGCGATGTCCGGCGCGGAGCCGTGGATCGGCTCGTACATGCCGAGCCCGAGGCCGTCCTCCCGTAGCTCGCCGAGCGACGCCGAAGGCAGCATGCCCAGCGACCCCGCGAGCATCGAGGCCTCGTCGGTGAGGATGTCGCCGAAGAGGTTGGTGGTGATTACCACGTCGAAGTCAGAGGGGCGGCGGATGAGGTGCATCGCCGCCGCGTCGACGAGGATGTGCTCCAGGTCCACGTCCGGGTACTCGGGGCGGACCTCCTCGACGACCTCGCGCCAGAGCCGCGACGACTCCAGCACGTTGGCCTTGTCCACGCTGGTGAGCTTGCCGCGCCGGTCGCGCGCGAGCTGGAAGCCGAGGTGCGCGACACGCGCCACCTCCTCCTCGTGGTAGTACATCGTGTCCACGGCGGCGCGGCCGCCGTCCACGGTGCGCCGCTCCTGCGGCCGGCCGAAGTAGACGCCGCTCGTCAGCTCGCGGATCACGAGGATGTCGACGCCTTCGAGCACCTCCGGCTTGAGCGAGGTGTTGTCGGCGAGCTGCGGGTCCACGACGACCGGGCGCAGGTTGGCCCACAACCCCAGCTCGGAGCGCAGCGCGAGCAGGCCCTGCTCGGGGCGCACGGGCGCGCGCGGGTCGCTCCACTTCGGTCCCCCGACGGCGCCCCACAGGATGGCGTCGGCGTTCCGTGCGGCCTCGATGGTGTGGGGCTGGATGGCGACGCCGTGCGCATCGATGCAGGCGCCGCCGACGAGGTCCTCGCTGCGGTTGAACGTGTGGCCGAAGCGCTCACCGATGGCGTCGAGCGCGCGCACGCCTTCCCCGGTCACCTCGGGGCCGATCCCGTCGCCGGCCAGCACCAGGATGTCGAACTCGGCCACCGTTGCCTCCTTCAGTGGGCGGCGCATTCGGGACGCGCCGGACCGCGCGGAGTGTAGCGCGGGCGCGCCTTGCGTCCACGCCGCCTCGTCGGGTGCTACGAGGCTCGTGCAGCGGCGGCGGCGCGTGCGGCGACGCGTCGCACCCCCACGCGGCGCTCCGCGCCTCCGTTGATGTCACCGCCGAAGTAGACCTGCCAGATCGGGAGCGCGTCGACGTAGAAGGCGACGCGGCGGCGCGCGTCCGGGTCGCGGCTCGCAGGACCCTCGTACGCTTCGATCACGCGCTCTGCGAAGCTCCGCGGGCAGTTCGCGAGCAGCGCGGCGAGGTCGTACGCCGGGTCGGCGATGAGCGCGTCACCCCAGTCGATGATGCCGGCGAGGCGGCCCGCATCGTCGGCGAGCACGTGGCCGCAGCCGAGGTCGCCGTGGACGAGTGCGTGCGGGGCGTCGCGCGAGCCCCCGCCGTCGATGAACGTGGCGAAGCGCTGCTCCAGCCACGCCCGCCCGCGCGGCCCGAGGTGAGGCAGGCACGCCTCGACCATCGGGCGGTACAGCTCCTCGCCGAGGTCGAGCTCGGGGACGCCGATGGCGCGCGCATCCTCGACGGGCGTCGCGTGCAGCGCGGTGAGCGCGGCGCCCAGCTCATGCGCGAGCGTCGTGCGCGCGCCGCGACCGAGGGCTCCGACCATGACGCCCTCGACGTAGTCGTACGCGATCGCACGTACGCGGCCGTCGTCGGCGCGGATCGTCTCGGCGTTGGCGGGCGCGGGGATGCCGCGAGCGGCGAGGAGCGCCAGCAGCGCGGGCTCGCGCGCGTAACCAGCGTCGATGCCCCACGCGTAGGCGTTGGGCTTGAGCACGCGGACCGTGCGGTCACGAAGCCGGTAGGCGGTCGCGCCCCAGCCCTCGCCGATAACGGGCGCGTCCGCGAGGTCGGCCCTGGGGACGGCGCGTGCGAGGAGTACCGCGAGGTCCGTCGTCGCTAGCCCGTCGTCGGGAGGAGCGGCGAGCGCTGCCCCTCGAACGCTGCCACGTCGGCGTCGTACTCGAGCGTCATCGAGATGTCGTCGAGGCCGCGCTGCAGGCGGTACTTGCGGAACGGGTCGATCTCGAACGTGCGCTCCCACTCGGCCGCGCGCACGGTCTGGGTCTCGAGGTCGATCTCGATCTCCGTCGTGGGGTCGTCCGTGGCGCGCTGCATCAGCTCGTCCACGTCCTCCTCGGGCAGCTCGACGGTGAGGATGCCGCCCTGGAAGCAGTTGTTGCGGAAGATGTCCGCGAACGACGGGGCGATGAGCGCGCGCACGCCGAGGCCCTCGATGGCCCACACGGCGTGCTCGCGGCTGGAGCCGGAGCCGAAGTTGTGCTTGGCGAGCATGATCGCCGCTCCGTCGTAGGCCGAGTTGTTGAGGACGAAGTCCGGGTCCTTGCGCCACGCCTCGAACGCGAACGGCCCGTACCCCGTGCGCTCGATGCGCTTGAGGTACTTCGCCGGGATGATCTGGTCGGTGTCGACGTTCGAGCGGTCCATCGGGATCGCCCGGCCGGTGACGCTGCTGACTGCTTCCACTAGATCACCTCCCGGACGTCCACGAAGTGGCCGGCGATCGCGGCCGCAGCGGCCATCGCCGGGCTCACGAGGTGGGTGCGGCCACCCGGGCCCTGCCGGCCCTCGAAGTTGCGGTTCGACGTCGATGCGCAGCGCTCGCCCGGCGCGAGGATGTCGGGGTTCATCCCCAGGCACATCGAGCACCCGGCGTCGCGCCACTCGAAGCCCGCGTCGAGGAAGACCTGGTCCAGGCCCTCCTGCTCGGCCTGGATCTTCACCAGGCCCGAGCCGGGCACGACCATCGCGTTGACGCCGTCGGCGACGCGCTTGCCCTCGATGACGCTCGCGGCGGAGCGCAGGTCCTCGATGCGCCCGTTGGTGCAGGAGCCGAGGAACACGCGGTCGATGCGGATGTCGCGGATCGGGGTGCCGGCCTCCAGCGCCTGGTACTCGAGCGCGCGCTCGGCGGCCTCGCGCTTGGTCGCCTCCTCGAAGCTGTCGGGGTGCGGGATCGCGTCGTTGACCGTCACGCTCTGGCCGGGGTTGGTGCCCCACGTGACGAACGGCGGGATGTTGGCGCCGTCGAGGACGACCTCCTTGTCGAAGGTCGCGCCCTCGTCGGTCGGCAGCGAGCGCCAGTACTCGACGGCGCGGTCCCAGTCCTCGCCCTGCGGGACGTGGCGGCGGCCCTGCATGTAGGCGAACGTCGTCTCGTCCGGCGCGACGAGGCCTGCCCGCGCGCCGCCCTCGATGGACATGTTGCAGACCGTCATCCGCCCCTCCATCGAGAGGTTGCGGATGACCTCGCCGCGGTACTCGATGACGTGACCGACGCCGCCGTCGACGCCGATCTCGTTGATGATGGCGAGGATCACGTCCTTCGCCATCACGCCGGGCCCGAGTTCGCCGGTGACCTCGACGGACATGGTGCGCGGGCGCACCTGCCGCATCGTCTGCGTGGCGAGCACATGCTCGACCTCGGAGGTGCCGATGCCGAACGCTAGGGCGCCAAAGGCGCCGTGCGTGGAGGTGTGGCTGTCGCCGCAGACGATGGTCATGCCGGGCTGGGTGAGGCCCTGCTCCGGCCCGATCACGTGGACGATGCCCTGCCGCATGTCGAAGACGTCGTAGAGCGGGATGCCGAACTCCTCGGCGTTCTTGCGCATCACGTCGATCTGCTGCGCCGACAGCGGGTCCGGGTTCGGCAGGTCACGGCCGATGGTCGGCACGTTGTGGTCGATGGTCGCGAGCGTGAGGTCGGGCCGTCGCACGGAGTTGCCGGCGAGGCGCAGGCCCTCGAACGCCTGGGGCGAGGTGACCTCGTGCACGAGGTGGAGGTCGATGTAGAGCAGGTCGGTCGGGACGCCGTCGTCGGCGTCGTCTCCGAGCGCCGCCCGGCGCGCGGCGTCGGCCAGCGGGCTGTCGACGACGTGCGCGTCCCAGATCTTCTCTGCGAGCGTCTTCGGTGCGGTCATGCTGTGTCCCTACCTGGTCGCTGCGTGGTTGCTACGGCGCGGCCGTCACGGGCTGCGGCGGGGCTGTTACGTTGGTCAGACGGTTGAGCGCGTGCAGGTACGCGCGCGCCGACGCCACGAGGATGTCCGTGTCGGCGGCGCGGCCCGTGTAGGTGCGCCCGTCCGCCTCGATGCGGATCGTCACCTCGCCGACGGCGTCGATGCCCTCGGTGACGGACTTCACGCTGAACTCCGTCAGCTCGTTCTCGATGCCGACGACGCGGTTGATGGCCTGGTAGATGGCGTCCACCGGGCCGGTGCCAATCGCGGCGTCCTGGTGCTCGGCGCCGTCGCGGTCGATGAGCCGCACCGTCGCCGTCGGGGCCGAGTGGTCGCCGGCCGAGACCTGCACGAGGTCGAGCTGCCACTGGTCGTGGAGCTGCACCGAGGCCTGCTCGGCGAGGATCGCCTGCAGGTCGCGGTCGTCGACCTCGTCCTTGCGGTCGGCGACGTCCTTGAACGCGTCGTACACGCGCCCCAGCGCCTCTTCGTCGAGCTCCACGCCGAGGTCGGCGATGCGCGCGCGCAGGCCGTGACGGCCGGAGACCTTCGTGAGCACGATCGAGTCGCCGACGGGGATGCCGATCGACGCGGGGTCCATGATCTCGTAGGTCTCGCGCAGCTTGAGCACGCCGTCCTGGTGGATGCCCGAGGAGTGCCGGAACGCGTTGCGTCCCACCACCGCCTTGTTGGACTGCACGGCCATCCCCGAGACGCGCTCCACGATGCGGCTGGCGCGGTAGAGCTCGTCGGTCTTCACGTCGGTGTGGACGTGGCCGAAGTCGCCGCGCGTGCTGATCGCCATGATCACCTCTTCGATCGAGGTGTTCCCGGCACGCTCGCCGATGCCGTTGATGGCGCCTTCGACCTGGCGTGCGCCGTTGAGCACGCCCGAGAGCGAGTTGGCGGTCGCCATGCCGAGGTCGTTGTGGCAGTGCACGGAGATGCGGGCCCTGTCGATGTTCGGCACGTTCTCGCGGACGCTGGCGATGAGCGCGCCGAACTCCTGCGGCAGGGCGTAGCCGACGGTGTCCGGGATGTTGACCGTCGTCGCGCCCTCCTCGATGGCGGCCTGGAGGAGCTGGTACGTGAACTCGGCGTCGGAGCGGGTGGCGTCCATGGGCGAGAACTCGACGTCCTCGCAGTAGCTCTTCGCGCGGGCGACGGCGGCGCGCGCCATCTCCATCACGTCCTCACGGTTCTTGCGCAGCTGGTGCGCCATGTGGATCTCGCTGGCCGAGATGAAGACGTGGATGCGCGGCGTCTCCGCGTGCGCCACCGCGTTCCAGCACGAGTCGACGTCGTCGAAGTTCGCGCGGGCGAGCCCGGCGATGATCGGGCCCTTCACCTCGCGCGCGATCAGCGAGACGGCCTCGAAGTCGCCGGGCGAGGAGAACGGGAAGCCCGCCTCGATGATGTCGACGTTGAGGCGCGCGAGCTGGCGCGCGACCTCGAGCTTGTCCTCGATGGTGAAGCCGACGCCCGCGGACTGCTCGCCGTCGCGGAGCGTCGTATCGAATATGTAGACCTTCTCGCTGTCACTCATGTGTCGTTCGTCCCCGTGATGTGTCCCGCCTGGTGGTTCCGGCTGGCCCCCCGCCCGCTCACGCAGTGGAGGGCCCCATAAGCACGAGCGCTAGCCGAAGCAGCTCGAGGCGCTCACGGGCAACACGACGCGGGCGCACCCCAATCAGTGGTGCGCCCGCAACCGACACGCTCCCCCGGTCGCCGCGTACAGCGACGGCGGATGCGCTTTCCGCGCGGCGGGAGCGTGCGGTCGTGTTCACGTCTAGGACTGTCCCAGCCAGGCCATCATCGCGCGCACTTCCTTGCCGACGGCCTCCACGGGGTGCTCGGCGTTGACGCGGCGCAGCGCGAGGAAGCGCGGGCGGCCGGCCTGGTTCTCGGCGATCCACTCCTGTGCGAACTGCCCCGAGCGGATCTCGCCGAGGATCTCCCGCATGCGGTCCTTCACGCCGTCGTCGATGACGCGCGGGCCGCGGGTGTAGTCGCCGAACTCGGCGGTGTCGCTGATCGAGTAGCGCATGTACTCCATGCCGCCCTCGTACAGCAGGTCAACGATCAGCTTGAGCTCGTGGAAGGTCTCGAAGTAGGCGGACTCGGGCTGGTAGCCGGCCTCGACGAGCGTCTCGTAGGCAGCCTTGATCAGCGAGGTGATGCCGCCGCAGAGGATGACCTGCTCGCCGAAGAGGTCCGTCTCGGTCTCCTCCAGGAACGTGGTCTGCAGGATCCCGGCGCGCGTGCTGCCGATGCCCTTGCCGTAGGCGAGCGCGACCTGCAGCGCCGACTCGCTGGCGTCCTGGTGGACGGCGACCAGCGCGGGCACGCCGATGCCGTTCGTGTACTCGCGGCGCACGAGGTGGCCCGGGCCCTTCGGCGCGATCATCGTCACGTCGACGTCCGCGGGGGCGTTGATCTGGTTGAAGTGCACGTTGAAGCCGTGCGCGAACATCAGGGTCTTGCCCTCGATGTGCGGGGCGACGTGGTCCTCGTAGACCTGGCGCTGCACCTGGTCGGGTACGAGCATCATGATCACGTCGGCGTCGCGCGCGACGTCGGTGACGCTGCCCACCTGGAGGCCATCGCGCTGCGCCTTCTCCCACGAGGGCGAGCCGGGGTAGAGCCCCACGGCGACCTGCAGGCCGGAGTCGTGCAGGTTCAGCGCATGCGCGTGGCCCTGCGAGCCGTAGCCGATGACCCCGATCGTCTTGCCCTCGAGCAGTCCGAGATCGGCGTCCTCGTCGTAGTAGATCCTGGCCACGCGATCGTCTCTCCCTCTACCGGCTCCGCCGGTAACGCGTTAGTCGCTGACGTATGGCAGCTCGCCCTGGAGCCGCCGTCCGAGTTGCCGCTGGACGTGCTCGGCCCGCTCCGGATCCGGCTCATGCAGCGCTGTGGTCGACTCGCCCCGCAGCATCGCGATGCGCCCGGTGCGGGTCATCTCCATCACGCCGTAGGGCTCGAGGTTCTCCAGCAGCGAGTCGAGCTGCCGCTCGTCCGCCACCATCTGGATGATCATGCTGCCCGGCGCCACGTCGATGGCGCGGCCCCGGAAGATGTCGACCAGGTCCAGCACCTCGCGGCGTTGCTCGGTGGTGCACGCAACCTTGATCAGCGCGAGCTCGCGCGAGACCGCGTCCTCGTCCGTGAGGTCCGACACCGAGATCACGTCGATGAGCTTGCCGAGCTGCTTCTCGACCTGGTCGACGATGCCGTTCTCGCTCTCGACGACGATCGTCATGCGCGAGATGCCCGTCTCCTCCGTGGTCCCGACGGCGAGCGAGTCGATGTTGAAGCCGCGGCGACGGAACAGCGACGCGACGCGGTTGAGGACGCCGGGGCGGTCCTCGACCAGCGCGACGACGGTGTGCTTCGTGGTCGGCGTCGTCTCCGCGGTCACGATGACGCCACCTCGGTCGCCGTCTCCGGCTCGGGCGCCTCGACGGTCTCGGAGAGCGCCGCGCCGGCGGGCACCATCGGCCACACGTTGGTCTCGGCCTCGACGTGGAAGTCGATCAGGACGGGGCCGTTGTGGGCGTTGGCCTCCTCGATGGCGGCGTCGACCTCGTCCCGCTCGGTGACGCGGATGGCCTTGATGCCGTAGGCGTCGGCGAGCTTCACGAAGTCCGGCTGGCTGATGGCGACGGAGACGTAGTTGTCCTCGTAGAACAGCTCCTGCCACTGGCGGACCATGCCGAGGAAGCCGTTGTTGATGATGGCGAGCTTCACCGGGAGCTGCTCGTCGACCATCGTGGCGATCTCCTGCAGCGTCATCTGGAAGCCGCCGTCGCCGCAGATCGACCACACGGTGCGGTCGCGCAGCGCGGCCTGCGCGCCCATCGCGGCGGGCACCTCGAAGCCCATGGTCCCGAGGCCGCCCGAGGTGATGAGCTGGTTCGGCTCCGTGATGCGCATGTGCTGCGCAGCCCACATCTGGTGCTGCCCCACGCCCGTCACGATGATCGTCTCGTCGTCGTTGAGGTCGGAGATGCGCTTGATCACATGCTGCGTGGTCAGCTCCGGCCCGCTCGGGATCGCCATCGAGCGCGCATGTGCGTCGCGCTCCTCGTCGATCCAGCGGATCCAGTCCATGTGCGAGCGCTGGCGGACGGCCGCCGTGAGCTGCGGCAGCACCTGCTTCACATCGCCGAGGATCGGCACGGCGGTTGGCAGGTTCTTGCCATGCTCGCCGGGGTCGATGTCGACGTGGATGAGCTTCGCGTGGTGGTTGAAGTCGTTGAAGCGCCCGATCGCACGGTCGTCCATGCGGTTGCCGATGCCGATCACGACGTCGGCGTTGGATGCGGCCATGTTCGCCTCGTACGAGCCGTGCATGCCCATCATCCCGTAGGAGAGGACGTGCGTGCGCGGGATGCTGCCCAGGCCGAGCAGCGTGTTCAGCACGGGGATGCCGCTGTGCTCGGCGAAGGCGCGCAGCTCCTCGGAGGCGTTGCCGAGGATCACGCCGTGGCCGGCGATGATCAGTGGCCGCTCGGCCTCGTCGAGGAGGCGGGCGGCGGCGTCGATGTCCTCCTGCGGCGCGGCGCCCGGGATGTGGTAGCCGCGCACGCTGACCTCATCGGGCCACTCGAACTCGGC
>DAOULE010000049.1:0-21768 GCA_034420575.1 Dehalococcoidia bacterium | reverse complement strand
GCCGTCCTTGCCGACCTTCTCCATGACGTCGGCGATGAGGTCGCCGATGCGGCGGTCGTTGCCGGCGATGCCGGCCACGGCGGCCACGGTGTCCTTGCCCTCGACGGGCGAGGAGAGGCCGCGCAGCTCGCGGGTGACCACCTGCTGGCCGTACTCGAGGCCGCGGCGGATCGCCATCGGGTTGGCGCCGGCGGCGATGACGCGCATGCCGTCGGAGAAGATCGCCTGGGCCAGCACGGTGGCCGTGGTGGTGCCGTCGCCGGCCATCTCGTTGGTGCGGACCGCCACCTGCTTCACGAGCTGCGCGCCCATGTTCTCGAAGCGGTCCTTGAGCTCGATCTCCTTGGCGACCGTGACGCCGTCCTTGGTGATGACGGCGGGCCCGTAGTTCTTGTCGAGCACGACGTTGCGGCCGCGCGGGCCGAGCGTCACGCCGACGGCGTTCGCGAGGATGTCGACGCCGTCCTTGAGGGCGTGCCGCGCTTCCTCGTCGAACTTCAGCTCCTTGGTGTTGGGCATGCCTGGCAGCTCCTAGCCGTCGACGAGCTTCGCGAGGACGTCCTGGAAGCGGATGATGATGTAGTCCTCGTTCTCGACGTTGATCTCCTGGCCCGTGTACTTCTGGTAGAGGACCCGGTCACCCTCGCCGAGGTCGATGGTCTCGACCACGCCGGCGTCGTTCATCTTGCCGGGGCCGACGGAGACGACGTTGCCGTGCTGGGGCTTCTCCTTCGCGGAGTCGGGGATGACGAGCCCGGAGGCCGTCAACTCTTCCTCCTCGATGGCCTGCAGCACGATGTGATCGGTGAGCGGGACGACTGATGTAGCCAAGTTCGGTTACCACCCCATTGCCTGATGCCTGCCTGGTCCGGCGCGGTCCGCTACACAGCGGAACCCGGCCGGAGTGCTCGCGTTCGCTCGCCGGCGGGGGCGCACGTTCGTGCCCGGACCGCTGCGGCGAACGGTAGCTTAGCACTCTATATGGGAGAGTGCTAGCGCCCGCGTCGCGTCGAGCGAGGGGCTGAGTGATACATGAATTCGTGTATCATGGAGGCATGGCGGAGGAGAGCGGCCGGTACCTGGCGGGGGACGCCGAGTGGGAGAGCGGGCGCGGGGTGCGGCGGCTGCGCCGTCACCTCGGCGAGACGCAGGCGGCCTTCGCGGACCGCCTCGGCACGAACCAGCAGACGGTCTCGGAGTGGGAGCGGGGCGCGCGCCGTCCGCGGCGCATGGCCCGGCGCCTGCTCCACCTGGTCGCCGAGCAGGCCGGCTACTACGACGCCACGGACATCGACGCCCCGGAGGCGGATGGTGACGGGGACGGGGGCCGGTAGCAGCATGATCCCCACGGTGACCGCGCCGCGCACCGCCACCCCCGCCGCGCCGCTGCAGGAGCGGGAGCTGGTCGCGCTGTGGCTGCTCGGACGCGTGCCGGCTGAGCTCCTGCCGTGGCCGCTGCTGCGCGCGGGCCGCGCCGGGCGCGGGCCGGGCCCGGACGTGCGCGAGGCCGCGTTCGCCGGCCCGGACGGCGTCGTGCTCTGCGGGGACGTCGAGGTCCACCTCGCCGCCACGGACTTCGTCCACCACGGCCACCTCGCTGACCCCGCGTACGCGGACGTGGTGCTGCACCTGGTCTGGCGGGACGACCGCCCGCCGGGCGGACCCTCGGGGGCCGGGGGGCTGCAACCGCTGCCGGGCGGCGGCGTCGCGCCCACCGTCGAGGTCGGCCCGGCGCTCGGGCTGGAGCCTGCGCGGCTGCGGCGGCTGCTGCGCAGGGGCCCGCGCGGCACGGAGCCCTGCGCGGCTACCGCACGCGCTCGCGGCTCCGCCGCCACGGCGAAGCTCGTCCGCGCCGAGGGCCGCAAGCGCCTCGCGGAGCGCGCGTGGCACGCCGCCGCGCTCGCCGCGGAGCACGGCTGGGACGGCGCGTGGGAGGTGCTGCTGGACGGTGCGCTGCGCGGCAGCGCCGGGCGTCGCCGCGAGACACCGGAGCAGCGCGCCGCCCTGGCGGCGCTCATCACTGCGTCGCTCGGCCCTGACATCCTCCGCTCCCTGCGCTCGCTCGCCGTGGACGGCGGCTCGCGACCACGCACGCTGATCGCGGCGCTCCGCGGCGGCGACGCCATCGGCCCGGGCCGCGCCGCCGAGGTGGGCTGGAACGCCGCACTGCCCCTGCTGGCCGCCTCAGCCGCCGCATTCGATGACCCCACCCTCGCACGCGCCACCGCGGACCTCGCCGAACGCTGGCCCGCGCCTCGCCCCTACGGCCGCACGCGCGCCCTCTCGGACCTCCTCGGCCCTCCCCCGCGCGGGGCGGGCGCCCAGCACGCGCAGGGCCTCCTCCACCTCCAGGATCTCTGGTGCAACCGCGGCGGCTGCGGGCGGTGTCCTGCCTCTTAGCAGGAGGGCGGTGTCCCGCCTCTTTGCAGGAGTAGCTTCGGGCTCGTCTGCGGTGTTCCGGCGGCAGTCATGCTGCGCCCGCTTGTTAGCGCACGCTCGAGTCTGCGGGCGGTGTCCCGCCTCCTTGCAGGAGTGATTTCCGGCTCGTCTGTGGTCGTGTGGCGGCAGTCACGCTTCCCCTGAGTGTTGTGGTTCGCTCGAGTCTGCTGATCGCTCCCGGAGCGAGGCCAACAGGGCGTCCGGCCCCGAGGATATGCGCGTGGGTCGGCCCCTCGGCGGGAAGAGCCGTAGAATCAGCGCGGGAGTGGATGGTGTCCGGTGGCGCCCGCGGTCTTCAAAACCGTTGTGGGGCTGCGTCGCAGTCCCGGGTGGGTTCGACCCCCACGCACTCCCGCCACCGGCGTTCGCCGGACTTTGCAGGAGGTTGCCGGCCTTGCTTGCGATGGCAGGCGACAGTCATGTGGCGTCGGCGTGTCGGTGACGGACCGGCTTGCGTGAAGCACACGGTTCGGGTGCGCGAGCAGATCCGGGTCCGGGTCCCGCTTGTCGACGCGACCGATCCGCAGGCCCGGACGACACGAGGACACTCGTGCGACGCGGATCACAAGCGCCGCAGCCTCCAACACGCCCGCGCCCCCTCCTGCTCTAAGGGGCCGAAGGCCCCCGGAGGCGCGTGAGGAGGCGGTCTTCCCAGGACCAGTCGAACTCCAGCGACTCGTGGAGGCCCTCGGAGCGGTACCACTCGTAGGTCTGCTCGACGGCGGTGCGGAACGTGTAGGCGGGCTCCCAGCCGACGTCGCGGCGCAGGCGCTCGATCGAGAAGACCGTGCTCTCGTTCCAGCGATGGATGTACGGGGCCAGGCGCTGGATCATCTGCTGCAGGTACGGCAGGTTGCGCTGGCTGTCCGGCGCGGTGACCGCGCCGAAGTTGCCCGGCTCCTCCGGGTCGTCGGCGAGCGGGATCTCGCCGTCGTAGATGGCGTCCATCGTCGCGGGCGGAATGAACACCTTCTCCGCCTCGACGCCGAGGATGTCCGCGAAGGTGTCGACGTAGCCCTCGTCGCTCCAGTAGTCGCGGCCCGTCAGGTTGTAGCGCTTGCCGTGGGTCTGGGGCTGCTGCATGAGCATGCGCAGCGCCGCCGCCTCGTCATCGACGTGGCCGATCTGGCTGAGCGTGGTGCCGTCGCCGGGGATCATGACGGGGCGGCCCTGCAGCAGGCGGCTGAACATGCGCTGCTCGCGCACGGGGATGATGTTGTGCGGGCCGAACACCATCGAGAACGGCACGATGGTGGCCGGGAAGCCGTGCTCGCGGTGCTCACGGAGCAGGATCGCCTCGCAGGCCAGCTTGTCGAGGCCGTACTGCGACTGCCGCTCGGTGCCGTCGACGGGCGAGCTCTCGCGGATCGGCAGCACCTTCGTGGCGGCGTAGATCACCGTCGAGCTGGCGAAGATGTAGTGGCCGGTGCGGCCCTTGAAGATCTCGACCATGATCTCGACGTCCTCCGGGGTGTAGCCGGAGATGTCCTGGATGGCGTCGAACTCCTCGTTCGCGAAGACCTCGCGCATGCCGTCGTGGTCGGTGCGGTCGCCGTAGAGGCGTCGCACGCCGCGCGGCAGCTGCGCCTCGGTCTGGCCGCGGTTGAAGATCGTCACGTCGTGGCCGTGCCGGACCAGCTCGTGGACCAGCGCGAGCCCGTTGAAGCGCGTCCCGCCCATCACCAGCACCTTCATGGTCGCCTCCCTGCGTGTCCCGACTACTCGTGGATCCCCGGCCGCAACGCGCCGAGCGCCTCGGCGAAGAACGGCCCACCCGCCTCAGCCCGTAAGGGCGGAGGCAAAGAACGGCCCAACAGCCTGCTCGATCGCGTACTCGTCGCCCCACCAGAAGTGGTCGGCGCCGGCGACGACGCGCACCGACGCCTCGCCCGCGCACGACTCGGCCAGGGCCTGCAGCCCGGCCTCGTTGCTGCCCTCGTCCTCGCCGCCGGAGATGAGGAGGAGCGGCCCCGAGTAAGCGGCGAGGGCGTCGTGTGCGCCCTCCGCCATCATCAGGGGCAGCGAGACCAGCGCCAGCGCCGGGAGCGCGTCGCTCACCACGCCCACCGCCGTGCCCGCGCCGAAGGAGTACCCGGCGAGGCCGACACGGTCGGCGTCGATCTCCTCGAGGCCGGCGGTGGACGCCAGCACAGTGGTGGT
This sequence comes from Dehalococcoidia bacterium, assembly GCA_034420575.1. GTDB lineage: Bacteria > Chloroflexota > Dehalococcoidia > UBA2979 > UBA2979 > VXMT01. Next base: position 17,169 of record DAOULE010000049.1, on the reverse strand, counting down.
GTCGGCGCGGGCCTCGTCGCGGTCGCCGGGTACTCCTTCGGAGCCGCCGACGCCGCGGAAGTTGAACATGACGGCCGCGATGCCGCGCGCGACGACGCTCGATGCGACGGCGGCGACGACGTTGTTGTGCATCGAGCCGCCGTACTCGGGGTGCGGGTGGCAGATGACGACCGCCGGGAAGGGGCCCTCACCCTCGGGGAGGGTGAGCACGCCCTCGAGGCTGGCCCCGTCGCTCTCGATGGTGATGCGTCGTTGCGGCATGGGCGGCTCCCCGTGGGCGTGCGTGCGCGCGCTGTGGCGCGCAGCCTACCGCATCGGTGCGGCGGCGCGACGTACCCGCCGGGGCAGGCGTATGCTCGCGCACGGCAGACCGGGATCAGGGAGGTGGACCGTGCCGAATTTCCAGTACTTCTCCGTGGCCGTGCGCGACCTCGAGGCGGGCATCAAGCGCTACGAGGAGATGTTCGGGTTGAAGCAGACCGGTGAGATCTTCGAGCAGCGCTGGGGCTTCCGCGGCGTGATGATGGGCAACGACGACGGGCACATGCTGGAGCTGGTCTCGCCGAACGAGGGCGAGTCCGCGCTCAAGCGCTTCATGGACATGCGCTCCGGTGAGGCGTACCCGGACGGCGAGGGCCTCTACCTGATTGGCATGGAGGTCGAGGACATTGGCGAGGCCGTCCAGCGCGCGCGGGACGCGGGCGCCACGGTGACCCTCGAGGAGGAGTCGCCGAACAGCGCGTGGGTGCACCCGCTGAGCAACGGCAACGTTTTTGTCGAGTTCAACCAGCCCTCCGACGACGAGGGCGACGAGTAGCCCCGGCGCCCGGGGCCTGGGCGCCCCTCCGGCGATCCGAAGGGATCGCAACCGCCCGCGCGGTTAGCATTGCGTGTAGCGAGCCCGTGTCTCGACACGGACACGGTGGCTCGCGCGCCTGCGGTGCGCGGGCGCGGAGGAGGACATGCGCCAGGCCCTGGGCCTGATCGCGCTCGCGACGCTGGTGACGGCGCCGGCGTTGTACCTGCGCCTGACGGGCAGCCACATCGAGCTGGTCGCCGACACGATGCTCTACGGGCTGGCGATCGTCGCGGCGGCGTTCCTGCTGGCGTGGGCGGCCGAGGCCGCCGAGGTCGACATCTCGCAGGCGCTCGCCGTGGCGTTCATCGCGTTCGTCGCGGTGCTGCCGGAGTATGCGGTCGACCTGACCTTCGCGTGGAAGGCGGGCCAGGATCCGGAGTTCGCCCCGTTCGCGGTGGCGAACATGACGGGCTCGAACCGGCTGCTGATCGGCCTCGGCTGGTCGGTGGTGTTCCTCATCTTCTGGATGCGCACGCGCGGCAGGGTGTTATCGCTGGACCGGAGCAACGCGCTGGACGTGGTGGCTCTCGCGTCCGCGACGCTCTACTCGTTCACGATCCCGCTGAAGGGCTCGATCAGCCTCTTCGACACGGTGATCCTGTTCGCCATCTTCGTCGCGTACATCTACGGCATCTCGCGCGAGGAGGGCGATGAGCCGCACCTGGTGGGACCGTCCGCATGGCTCGGCGGCCTGCCCCGGCGCGGCCGGCGCGTGGCGAACGCATGGCTGTTCGTCTTCTCGGCCGCGGTGATCCTCGTCTCCGCCGAGCCCTTCGCCGAGGGGCTCGTCGAGAGCGGGACGAAGCTGGGCATCGACGAGTTCCTGCTGGTGCAGTGGCTCGCGCCGCTGGCGTCCGAGGCGCCCGAGTTCCTCGTGGCCGGCATCCTCGCGTTCCGCGGCCGCGCGGCGATGGGGCTGGCCGCGTTGCTGTCGTCGAAGGTGAACCAGTGGACGCTGCTGGTCGGCGGGCTGCCGGTGGCGTACAGCATCTCCGGTGAGACGCTGGGTGGGCTGCCGCTCGACGGCCGGCAGACCGAGGAGGTCTTCCTGACGGCGGCGCAGTCGCTGTTCGCGGTGGCGGTGCTGGTCAGCCTCAGCCTCGGGCGCCTCGAGGCGAGCGTGCTGCTCGGCCTGTTCCTGATCCAGTTCCTCATCCCGATCAGCGAGGTGCGGCTGGCGATCGCGGTGATCTACGTCGTGCTGGCGCTCGTGCTGATCGTGAGCCGGCGCCGCGACGCGCGCCGGCTGCTGGGCTGGGCGCGGACGGCGATGCGGGAGCCCGGGTAGCTGGGAACGTGCAGGGTGTCCCAGGAGTCCTCGCGGGGCTACCCGGACTGACAGTGTAGTATCGTATGCGCTATCGTGACCGAGCGGACCTGCGCGAGGAGATCGAGCGACTGAAGCAGCGCCGCAGGAGCGTGCGGCCCCAGGCGCTGCATCGACTCCTCACCCGGGCCGGGTTCACACGGCGTTTCGGGAGAGGCGATCACTGGGTCTACAGGCACCCGGACGTCCCCCGTCGAAGCCTGGTTGTGGATCCACGTAACCCGCTCCTTCCGGTGTACGTCACGAAGGCAATCCGCGCGATTGAGGAGGTGCTCGGATGACGAGTCTCAGGCTCGAGGATTACCTCAAGCTGCCCTACCACATCGAGGTAGTCGCGAGTACGAGCGACGATGGCGACTCGGGTTGGGTTGCGGACGTGCGCGAACTTGAGGGGTGCATCGCCCAGGGACGCTCGTACGAGGAGCTGTTCAAGAATATCGAGCGCGCGATGAGCGCGTGGATCGATGACGCACTGGAAGCAGGCGACCCTATTCCCGAGCCGCACGAGGAGCCCTCGCATAGCGGCCGGGTGCTCGTCCGCATGCCGCCATGGCTGCATCGCGACCTGGTTCGGGCCGCCGAGCGCGAAGGGGTGAGCCTCAACCAGTTCATCGTCTCGCTGCTGGCCCACGGCCTGGGCGAGATGTACCCCCGCGAAGCGGCTGCTACGAGCGCCCGCCCGGTCGTCGAGGTCCGCTAGAGCGGATGCGATCGCGAAGCTGGCCGAAGTAGTCGGCATTGGCCGTGAGCGCCGCCGGCGCCGCCGCGCCATCGAGCAACAGCCCGCGCAGGTGCTGCCGATCCTGATCCTTGCGGATCAGTTCACGGATGTACTCGCTCGACGAGCTATAGCCGGGACCGTTCATTTGCTGATCCACTCGACCGCCGTCCTACAGCTCGATGATCTCCGCCGGCTCGGGCGTGGGGACGCGACGCTCGCGCGGGGCCCGGGCGGCCTCGAGGCGTGAGAGCAGCGCCAGCGCCTTGCGGGTGTCCGATGCGACGCGCGCAGGCTCCGCCAGCCGGAAGCGGTACTTCGAGCACCAGTACGTGAACGCCGCCATCTCCGCCTGGCTCACGTTCGACCCGAGCGAGGCGCCCGTCTCGATGCGGTACTCAGCCGCGAGGTCGGCGAACGCCTTGCCGTAGACGCGCTCGTACGCCGCCACGTCCGAGGGCTCGCCGCGCGGGCCTTCCAGGTGGCGCGCCTTGTGCAGGTCCTGCTCGGCCTGGAGCAGCAGCGCCTCCTCCACGGTCACGCCGTACTGGAAGTTGAGGTGCGCGCGGTACTTCTCCCGCCCGATGGCGCGCGCGAACGCCTCCTCCGAGGGGTCCTCGCCGATCGGCGGCTTGCCCTCGAACACCAGCCGCTCCGCCTCATCGTCGGGGATGAGGTCGCCCGCCGCGTCGATCAGCCGCTCGGCCAGCCGTCGCCAGTCGAACGCCTCGCCGCCCAGCAGGTAGCGGTACGTCGCGTCGTCGACGCGCTCCTCGGGCGTGACCCAGCGCCCGACGACGGCGAGCAGCGCGGGATACCACGGCTCGCCGGCCCGCAACGCAGCGAGGAACGACTCGACGCCCTCCTCGGCGTCGAGCGCGGGCAGGAGCGGCTGGTCGAAGTCATCGAGGTCGTCGAGGCCAGGGTGAGCGTCGGCGGCGCTGGGCGCGGGGGCGCCGTTGCGGCGGGACTTCGACTCGCGGCGTGCGCGCTTCGTCGTGCCGCCGCGGGCGGGGGTCACGCCGCCCGTCCGTGGCAGCGCTTGTACTTCTTCCCGGAGCCGCACGGGCACTGCTGGTTGCGGCCCACCTTGGGCACGACGCGCGTCGCGGCGCCGGCGGCAGAGCCGTTCTCCTCGCCCGGGCCGCTCACGCGTGCGCCCACCGGGACCGCGGGCCTCGGCCGCGGCACCTCGACGGGCCGCGCGTGGAAGAGCTGGCGGGCGACGGTGGATCGGATGTTCTCGAGGAGCTGCTCCCACATGTCGTGGGCCTCGCGCTTGTAGGTGACCAGCGGGTTCGCCTGCCCGTAGGCGCGCAGGCCGATGCCCTGGCGCAGCTCGTCGACGGCCGTGAGGTGCTGCACCCACAGCGCGTCGATGCTGCGCAGCAGCACCATGCGTTCGATCACGCGCTGGAGCTCCTCGCCGGTCGAGCGCTCCAGTTCCTCGTAGTAGTCGAGGGCGAAGTCGGTGAGCTCCTCGACCACGTCCTCGGCAGGCCGCTCGGCGATCTCGTCCACGGGGAAGGCGTTTCCCAGCGGCGCGACGGAGTCGGCCGCGACGCGGAACGCCTCGGCGTCCTTCGCCTCGCCGAGGTGCTCGTCGCCGAGGGCGCGCAGCTCATCCTCGACCATGCCGAGGGTGGTCTCGCGCAGCGACTCGCCGGCGAGGACCTTGTCGCGCTCGCCGTAGATCACGTCGCGGTGCTGGTTCATCACGTCGTCGTAGTCGACGACGTGCTTGCGGATGTCGAAGTGGTACGCCTCGACCTTGCTCTGGGCGGTCTCGATGGCGCGGGTGACGGCCTTGGACTCGAGGGGCATGCCCTCCTCCATGCCGAGCTTGTTCATCACGCCCGGCAGCCAGTCAGGCGCGAAGCGGCGCATGATGTCGTCCTCGAACGAGACGAAGAACCGCGAGGAGCCCGGGTCGCCCTGGCGCCCGGAGCGACCGCGCAGCTGGTTGTCGACGCGCCGCGACTCGTGCCGCTCGGTGCCGATGATGTGCAGGCCCCCGGCCTCGGCGACGCCCTCGCCGAGCTTGATGTCGGTACCGCGCCCGGCCATGTTCGTCGCGATGGTGACGGCGCCGGGCTGGCCCGCGCGCGCGATGATCGTCGCCTCGCGGGCGTGTTGCTTGGCGTTGAGCACCTCGTGGTCCACGCCGCGGCGGCGCAGCTGGTCGGCCAGCAGCTCCGAGTCCTCGATCGAGACCGTGCCGACCAGGACCGGACGCCCCTCCCTGTTGCGCTCGATCACCTCGTCCACGACGGCGTTGAACTTCTCGCGCTGCGAGCGGTAGACGAGGTCGGGCGCGTCGTCGCGCACCATCGGGCGGTGGGTGGGGATGACGAGCACGTCGAGCTTGTAGATCTCGTGGAACTCCTCGGCGTCGGTGACCGCGGTGCCGGTCATCCCGGCGAGCTTCTCGTAGAGGCGGAAGAAGTTCTGGAGGGTGATCGTCGCGTAAGTGACGGACTCCTGCTGGATCTGCACGCCCTCCTTGGCCTCGACGGCCTGGTGCAGCCCGTCCGACCAGCGGCGTCCCTCCATCAGCCGGCCCGTGAACTCGTCGACGATGACGACCTGGCCGTCCTTCACCACGTAGTCGCGGTCGCGCTGGAAGATGATGTGCGCCTTGAGCGCGGCCTCCATGTAGCGCGTGAGGCGGAAGTTCTCCTCCGAGAAGATGTTGTCCACGCCGAGCCCGCGCTCGAGGACCGCGATACCGGCCTCGGTGAGGTGCACCGAGCGCGTGCGCTCCTCGATGGTGTAGTGCACGTCGCGGTCCAGCCGCGGCACCAGCGCGCGGAAGCGCGGGTAGAGCGAGAGGTCCTCGGCTTGCCGCCCGGAGATGATGAGCGGCGTGCGCGCCTCGTCGATGAGCACCGAGTCGGCCTCGTCGACGATGGCGAAGTGGCGCCGGCCCTGCACGCGGTCGGGCTCGGTCTGCACCATGTTGTCGCGGAGGTAGTCGAAGCCGAACTCGTTGTTGGTGCCGTACGTGATGTCGGCCTGGTAGGCGTCGCGTCGCGAGACCTCGATGAGGTGCTCCATGCTCGGCTGCTCGGAAACCGGCTCACGCGAGTAGAGGTAGGCGGCGGCGCCGGCCTGGATCACGCCGAGCCGCATCCCGAGCAGGTCGAGCGCGGGCCCGTACCACTGCGGTTCGCGGCGGGCGAGGTAGTCGTTGACGGTCACGAGGTGCGCGCCCTCGCCGGTCAGCGCGTTCGCGTAGAGCGCGAGGGTGGCGACCAGGGTCTTGCCCTCGCCGGTGCGCATCTCGGCGATCATCCCGCGGTGCAGCGCGATCGCCCCGGTGAGCTGCACGTCGTAGGCGCGCTCCCCGATGGTGCGCCGGATCGCCTCGCGGCAGACCGCCAGCGCCTCCGGGAGCAGGTCGTCCAGCGACTCGCCGTCCTCGAGGCGCTCGCGGAACTCGACCGTCTGCGCGGCGAGCTGGGCGTCGCTCAGCGCCTCGATCGAAGGTTCGAGGTCGTTGACATCGTCGACGATCGGCTGCAGGTGCTTGAGCGCCCGCTCGTTGGGGTCGCCGATGATCTTGCGGAGCGGGTTGAAGGCCATGGTTGCCTCTGCGCGGCGCGGCTAGCGGAACAGCTCGCCGACGGAGCCCCCGGTGTGAATGCGGTGCATCGCGTCGCCGAAGTACGGAGCGACCGAGAGCACGTGCGTCGGCACGTGCTGGAACGCGCCGTCGGCGATGGGCACGGTGTCGGTGAAGACCAGCTCGGAGATGTCGGTCGTGTCGAGGCGCTCGAAGGCGGCGCCCGCGAACAGCGGGTGGATGGTGCCGACATAGACCGATCGAGCGCGGTTGCGGCGCAGCAACTCGAGCGCGCTCGCGACGGTGCCGCCGGTCAGGATCTCGTCGTCGACGATGATCGCGTCGCGGTCCTCGACCTCGCCGATGATGGTCATCGCCTCGGCCTGCTCGTCGTTGGAGGTGCGGCGCTTGTCGACGATGGCGAGCTCGGCGCCGAGGCGCTCGGCGACGTCGCGCGCGCCCTTCGCGCCGCCGACATCGGTGGCGACGATGACCGGGCGCGGGAGGTTGAGCGAGCGGAAGTACTCGGCGATGTGCGGCTGGGCGTGGAGCTCGTCCAGCGGGATGTTGAAGAAGCCCTGGATCTGGCCCGCGTGCAGGTCCATCGTCAGCACGCGGTCCGCCCCGGCCACCTCGATGAAGTTGGCGACGAGGCGCGCCGTGATGGGGACGCGCGGCTGGTCCTTCTTGTCGGAGCGCCCGTACGCGAAGTACGGGATCACCGCCGTGATGCGGCCCGCCGAGGCGCGCTTGGCGGCGTCGATCATGATGAACAGCTCCATCAGGCTGGTGTTCACCGGCGGTGCGATCGGCTGGATCAGGAAGACGTCGCGCTCACGGATGTTGTCCAGGAAGCGCACGAAGATGTTGCCGTTGGAGAACTCGAACACCTCGTTGCGCCCCAGGGGCATCTCGAGGTGCTTGCAGACGGCCTCGGCGAACTCACGGTGCGCGTTGCCGCTGAACACCGCCATCTCGCGATAGACGCCAAGGTTGTCCGGCTCGTTCATGCCTCCACCAACCACTCTGCGCTACCCGCGCTGCGTCGTGCGTATCGTGCGTCGCCGGAACGCTGACGGCGCCGGGGTGCGACGCCGTGACGCCGCGCGCGGGCCCGCTTCGGCGGGGGTGCTCCGATGGTACCATGAGGGCCCCGCAGGCTCGCGGTGAGCCTGGGCCGCAACGACCGAGGAAGTGGGCCGCCGCCATGGATTTTGAGTTCACGCCGGACGAGGAACGCTTCCGCGATGAGCTGCACCAGCTGCTGCTCTCCAACCTCCCCGGCGACTGGGCGAAGCGCGGCCTGGCCGAGCCCATCGACTCCGAGGAGCGCCACGCCCTCGCCGACGTGATCTCGAAGCAGCTCGCCGACCGCAAGTGGCTCACCATGGCCTGGCCGGAGAAGTTCGGCGGCCTCGATGCCTCCTACCTTATGCAGTACCTCTTCAACGAGGAGATGGCCTACCTCGACGCGCCCGGCGGCGGCGGCGTCGGTGTCACGTCCGTCGGCCCCGCGATCATGATGTACGGCAACGAGGAGCAACAGCGCATCTACCTGCCGCGCATCGCCAATGCCGACGACCGCTGGGCCGCGCTCTACTCCGAGCCCGGCGCCGGATCCGACCTCGCCTCGATCCAGACGCGCGCCGTCCGCGACGGCGACGAGTACGTCATCAACGGCCTCAAGACGTGGGTCGCCGGCGCCGACCGCGCCACCATGGGGTGGCTCGCCGCCCGCACCGACCCCAGCGCGCCCAAGCACCGCGGCCTCTCCACCTTCGCCGTCCCGATGGACGACCCCGGCGTCGAGATCCGCCCGGTCGAGAACCTCGCCGGTGAGCGCCAGCTCTCCGAGGTGATCCTTCACGATGTTCGCGTGCCTATCGAGAACCGCGTCGGCCCCGAGAACCGCGGCTGGTACCACATCGCCTCGACGCTCGACTTCGAGCGCTCAGGCGTCTCCTCGTACGCACGCGGCAAGCGGCACATCGAGCAACTCGTTGGCCTGGTGAAGGAGAACTCGACGCTGTCCGATCAGCGCGCGGCGGTGAGGTACGAGCTGGCCGACCGCTGGATCGAGCTGCAGGTCGGCTTCAACGTGGCGCAGCGCATCCCGTGGCTGCAGACGCAGGGCATCTCTCCGAACCACGAGGCGTCGGTCTCGAAGGTCTACGGCTCGGAGATGACACAGCGCATCGCCGGCACCGGCGTGCGGCTGCTCGGCATGGCCGGGCTGCTCCAGCGCGGCACGGATGGCGCCCCGGCGGGCGGCGCCTTCGCGCGCCACTACCTGACCTCGGCCGGCAGCACGATCGCGGCCGGCACGTCCGAGATCCAGCGCAACATCATCGCCCAGCGCGGGCTCGGCCTGCCAAGGTAGGCGCGAGGCGGAGGCGACCGATGACGAGCATCACGCTCCACAACCTGGACGACGCCGTCGCCGCGGCGCTGCGCGCGCGGGCCGAGAAGCACGGCCGCTCCGTGGAGCAGGAGGCGTGCGCCATCCTGCGCGACGTCGTGGGAGTCGAGGAGGGGAACGCCTCCCCGGAGTTGCCGCCCGGGGGGCTAGCCACGGCGTTCCGAGAGCACTTCCGCGATTACTGGGAGGAGTTCGGCGGCGACGTCGAACTGCCCATTCCCCCGCGAGAGCCGGCGCGCGAACCTCCGACGTTCGACTGAATGCGGCAAGCGGAGCTCGTTCTCGACACCAATGTCGTCTCGGAGCTCATGCGTGATCCTATGGATCCTGGAGTGCTCTCCTGGATCGACCGACAGCCGCAACGATATCTGTTCGTCACCGCCGTCACGGAGGCTGAGATCCGCGCGGGCGTTGAGCGCCTTCCCTTGGGACGGCGGCGTCGCGAATTGGGCGAAGCAGCCGAGCGAGCGTTCCGCGTGTTCGCCGGACGGATCCTCCCCCTGGATAGTGCAGCCGCGCTCGAATACGCGGCCGTCGTGGCTGAGCGTCAGACTGCGGGCCGTCCCATCGGTGGCTTTGACGCGCTCATTGCGGCGATCGCCCGGGCTCGCGGAGCCGCCATAGCGACTCGCGACGTCGGTGGGTTCGAGGGCCTGGGGATCGAGTTGGTGAACCCGTGGGAGGGCGCTGACGCGGTTCCTCGCTAGGCGCTGAGCAGCGCGATGGCGCGGCGGAGGTGGTCGTCCTCCAGGAACGGCGCGCCCTGCGACTCCTTGAGCTCCCCCGCCTTCGCCAGCACCTCGGCCCGCGACATGCCGGGCGGCGGCTCCGTCGTCCACGCGATGAGCGCGATGAGCACCTGGTTGGGGTCCTCGAGGAACACCAGTCGCTCGTAGCCGCGCCGGATCTCCTCGCTCGCCTGCAGGCCAGCCGACGAGAGCCGGAAGTACGCCTGGTCGATGAACTCGCCGCTCACGTTCAGCGTCAGGTACTGCATCGAGCCGACGCCCGGGCTGGACTCGGCGATGTTGATGCCCTCGCGGCTGGGGCCGACGAGGAGCAGGTAGTCCTCGCCGCCGGCGTGCATGAGCACCTGCACCGAGTCCTGGTCGTCACGGTTGGGCTCCATGAAGAGGCGCCGCATGCCGAGCTTCTCGTAGAAGTCGATGCTGGCCTGCATGTCCTTGCAGATGATGGCCGGGTAGCCGAGGCCGCGCAGCTCCATGCCGTCCGCCTTTCGCTCGAGGTCCGACGTGCTCCGCACGCCCCGCCACGACTCTAGGCGGTTACGGCCACCCGCGCAGCCTCGACGGCGCTAGGCACGTGCGGGCCGGGCGCTACCATCCGTGCATGCCGGCCTCGCCCGATTCCCAGCGCTTCGAGCCGCCCCTCCGCAAGCTCGCGATGAACTACTGCCTCGACGTGCCACTCGACGTGAGCCGCGCGCTCGCCGGCGACCCGCCGGAGCGCTACGTCCGTGTCGTAGGCGCCGCCAATGGCCACCCGTTCGCGACGCGCCTCACCCCGCGTGGCGGCGGCGCTTACCGTCTCTTCCTCGACGGCGAGGTCCGCTCGGCCGCTGGTATCGACGTCGGCGACGACGTGACGATCGAGGTCGCCCGCGCCGACGCCCCGCCCGAGACGCCGCTTCCCGACGACCTGCGCGAAGCGCTGTCCGCCCTCGACGGCGGCGTGGAGGCGTTCGCCGCACTCACCGGGGCGCAGCGCGCGGGCATGCTCGCCTTCGTCGAACGCGCGAGGACTGCCGGGACGCGGGCGAGGTACGTGGAGCGCGTGGTGGAGGAGGTGCGGCGGCGACTGAGAGTCGACTGATGGTGAGCGCCTCGCCGCGTTGACCCCTCCCGACCCCCTGCCTACCATCGCTGCATGCACCAACACCCGCACCGCGACGTAGCAGTAGCCGGCGGCGGCTAGCCCGGCCCACGCATCGAGGGCCGCGCCGGTCGCCTGCGCCCCGCAACCGCGGGGCGTCGCTTTGCCCGCCATCACGCGACCACCGAGGACCGCCCCACGAGGAGCCCGCCCGTGACCCCAGATTCCGCGACGCCCGCCGCTCCCGAGATGGCCACCGCCTACGACCCCTCGCAGGTCGAGGAGCGCGTGTACGACGCCTGGGAGCAGGCCGGCGCGTTCCGCCCGCAGGGGGGCGAGCGGCCGTTCACCGTGATCATGCCGCCGCCCAACCTCACCGGTGAACTGCACATCGGCCACGCGCTCACCGTCGCGGTCGAGGACGCGCTGGTGCGCTGGCACCGCATGCTTGGCGACGACACGCTGTGGCTGCCCGGCGTCGACCACGCCGCCATCGCCGTCAACGCGCTCGTCGAGCGCGAACTCGCCGCCGAGGGCATCTCGCGGCACGACATCGGCCGCGAGGCGTTCCTCGAGCGCGTCTGGCAGTTCGTCGGGCGGTCGCGCTCGCGCATCGCCGAGCAGCACCGGCGGCTGGGCGCATCGGCGGACTGGGAGCGCGAGGCGTTCACGATGGACGAGGCGCGGCAGCGCGCCGTCCGCCAGACGTTCGTGAACCTCTACGAGGACGGCCTGATCTACCGCGGCGAGCGCATCATCAACTGGTGCGTCGACTGCGGCACCGCGCTCTCGGACCTCGAGGTCGAGCACGACGACGAGCCCGGTGCGTTCTGGCACTTCCGCTACCCGGTGCTCGACGACGACAACCAGCCGACCGACGAGTACCTGGTGATCGCCACCACGCGGCCCGAGACGATCCCGGCCGACACCGGCGTCGCCGTGAACCCCGAGGACGAGCGCTACCAGCACCTGCTCGGGCGCAACGTGCTCGTGCCGACCTCGGACCGGCCGGTGCCGGTCATTCCCGACGACGCCGTCAGCATCGAGGCGGGGTCGGGGGCGCTGAAGGTCACGCCCGGACACGACCCGGTCGACTTCGACATCGGCCAGCGCCACGGCCTGCCCGTGCTGAACATCATCGACGCCGACGGCAACCTCACCGCGGACGCCGGCAAGTACGCAGGCATGGAGCGCTTCGAGGCGCGCGACCGCGTGGTCGAGGACCTCGACGCCGCGGGGCTGCTCGAGCGTACCGAGGAGTACACGCACTCGGTCGGGCACTGCCAGCGCTCGGGCACGATCGTCGAGCCGATCATCTCCGAGCAGTGGTTCGTGCGGGCCGAGCCGCTGGCGACGCCGGCGATCGAGGCGGTGCGCGATGGCCGCATCGAGTTCGTGCCGCGCCGCTTCGAGCGGACGTACTTCCACTGGATGGAGAACATCCGCGACTGGACCATCAGCCGCCAGATCTGGTGGGGCCACCGCATCCCCGTGTGGTACTGCGACGCATGCTCCGAGACCATCGTCGCCGTCGAGGACCCCGACGCCTGCCCCGAGTGTGGCGGCGAAGTGCGCCAGGACGAGGACACGCTCGACACGTGGTTCTCGTCGGGGCTGTGGCCGCACTCGACCCTCGGCTGGCCGGACGACGGCTCGGACGACCTCGGCCGGTTCTACCCGACGCAGGTCATGGAGACCGGCTACGACATCATCTTCTTCTGGGTCGCCCGCATGGTGATGCTCTCGCTCTACAACATGCGCGACCTCGGCGACGACGCGATCCCGTTCGAGACCGTCTACCTGCACGGCCTGGTGCGCGCCCCCGACGGCCGCAAGATGTCAAAGACGCTCGGCAACGTGGTCGACCCGCTCGACATGATCGGGCAGTACGGCACCGACGCGCTGCGCTACGCGCTCATCTCCGGCACCTCGCCCGGCAACGACCAGCGCATCACGGACGACCGCCTCGAGGCGGGACGCAACTTCGCGAACAAGCTCTGGAACGCCAGCCGCCTGGTGCTCACGCTCATCGAGCAGGAGGGGCTCACCCGCGACGACCTCGCCCTGCCGGCGGTGGACGACCCGCGGCTGCTGCGCGAGGACCGGTGGGCGCTGTCCCGCCTCGAGCGCACCGTCGCGCTCGTCGACGAGCTGCTGCGCAAGTTCGAGCTGGCCGAGGCGCTGCGCCAGACGCGCGACTTCTTCTGGGACGAGCTCGCCGACTGGTACCTCGAGCTGGCGAAGGTGCGCGTCCGCACGGGCGACACGACGCCGCTGCCCGTGATGCTGCACGCGCTGGACACGGTGCTGCGGCTGCTGCACCCGTTCATGCCGTTCGTCACCGAGGAGCTGTGGCAGCGGCTCACGCCGCTCCGTCCCGAGGCCGAGGACGCCTCGCAGCTCATCGTGGCGCGCTACCCGGTCCCCGACGCCGCGCGCTTCGACGACGAGGCCGAGCGCGAGCTGGCGGCGGTGCAGGACTTCGTGCGCGCGATCCGCAACGTCCGCGCCGAGCGCCGCGTCGACGCCGGCCGCTGGGTCGAGGCGTACATCGTCGGCGCCGAGGCGGCCGAGGCCGCGCGCGGCACCGCGGAGGCGCTCGGCCAACTGGCGCGGGTGCGCCCGCTGCACGTCGTCGACGCGCCCGACGAGGCGCCCTCGGACGGCGTGGTGACGTCGGTGCTGCCGGTCGGTCGCGTCGTGCTGCCGATGGCGGGGCTCTTCGACCTCGACGCCGAGCGGACGCGGCTGCAGAAGCAGATCGACGACGCGACGAACGAGGTGCAGCGGCTGGAGCGGAAGCTCGCCAACGAGCAGTTCCGCACGCGCGCGCCCGCCGAGGTGGTCGCGAAGGAGGAGGAGCGCCTGCAGACGGCCGGCGGCCGCCTGCGCGGCCTCGAGGAGTCGCTGGCGGAGATCAGCTAGCGGGCGTGCGGACGATGCAAGTGAATGACACAGGCCGCGAGTTCCTCGCCCGCCCGGGAGCTGCCGCGAGCAGGCGTTGAGGCGGCATCGCGGCGAATCCTACCAACGGGCGTGGTAGAAGGTCGCTCAAAGGGGGCGACGGGGCCCGGCGGCGTTGACCATGCACGGGGCCGCTGCTACGTTCCCCTCGGCTGCGCGCCGTGCCGTTGCGCGGCGTACCACTGGTGCGGTGAGGGGGCTCGAACCGCCGTGGATCAACTCTTCGGCAACTATCTCCCGGTGCTGCTCGCGACCGTCACGGGCTTCATCCTCGTGATCACCGCGCTCATCGGCTCGCGCCTGCTCGCGCCCTTCTCCGAGGAGCGCGAGAAGGGCACGACGTACGAGTGCGGCATGCTGCCGGTGCGGCGTTCGAGCACCAACGTGGGCGTGCGCTTCTACCTCTACGCCATCCTCTTCATCATCTTTGACGTCGAGGCCGTGTTTATCTTCCCGTGGGCGCTGTCCTTCGTGGAGGTGGGCGCGCAGGCGTACTGGGAGATGGTGCTGTTCGTCTCCATCCTCGCCGTCGGCCTTGTCTACGCGTGGAAGAAGGGAGCGTTGCAGTGGCGCTGAGACCTCCTGACGTGACCGGAACCACCGCGCCTCCCGGCGCACCCGAGACCGCACCTCCGGCGGTCGAGCCCGTACCGCTCGTCCCGGAGATGCCGCCGACGGAGCACCCGGCCGAGGCGCCCCGCCTCGTGCCGATCGAGCCCGCACCGGGCAAGGCGCTCTACCGCGTCGTGCTCCCGGGCGTGATGCAGGTGCCCGCCGACCTCGTGCTGGCGGCGTCGCGCAAGTCCTCGCTCTGGCCGATGACCTTCGGCCTGGCGTGCTGCGCGATCGAGATGATCGCCACCTACATGGCCCACTACGACCTCGACCGCTTCGGGATCGTGCCGTGGCCCTCGCCGCGCCAGTCCGACGTGATGATCGTCGCCGGCACGGTGACCAAGAAGATGGCCCCAGCCGTGAAGCTGCTCTACGAGCAGATGCCGAACCCCAAGTGGGTGATCTCGATGGGCGCGTGCGCCACCAACGGCGGCCCCTACACCCGCTACGACCGTGTCCTCCAGGGCGTCGACAAGATCGTTCCCGTCGACGTCTACGTGCCGGGCTGCCCGCCGCGGCCGGAGGCGCTCCTCGACGGCTTCGTCGCCCTCCAGGAGAAGATCATGGAGGAGCGGGGGGCGACCGGTCGATGACGACCGACGATGCCAACGGCGCTCCCGAGTCCTTCGACGACACCATCTGGGATGTCGTGGACACCGCGCTCGCCGGCATCACCGCCGAGCCCGAGCGTGGCGCGCAGGACCTCATCGTCTTCATCCCGAGGGGCGAGCTTGAGCGCGGGCTGCGCGCGCTGAAGGCGAGCGAGACGCTCTCCTTCGACTACCTGCGCAACCTCACCGCGATCGACTGGGAGGAGGAGGGCATCGACGTGGTGTACCACCTCTACTCCACCGAGCACCGCCACAACCTGACCGTGAAGTGCCACCTCGACAACGACGACCTCACGGTCGACACGGCGACGACGGTGTGGCGCGCGGCTGGCTGGCTGGAGCGTGAGACCGCGGAGATGTTCGGCGTGCGCTTCAACGGCCACCCGGACCCGCGGCCGCTGCTGCTCCCCGAGGACATGGACGACACGTTCCCGCTGCGCAAGGATCACCCGCTCGCGGAGATCGAGGTGCTGCAGGGCGAAGGCATCGCCTACGCAGAGGAGGCGTTCGAATGACCCAGCCTCCCCCGGTGCTCGGCAGCGAGTTCGAGACCGAAGACATCTTCGTCAACATGGGACCGCAGCACCCCTCGACGCACGGCGTCTTCCGCATGGTGCTGACGATCGACGGCGAGATGATCACCGACGTGGTGCCGTACCTGGGGTACATGCACCGCGGGGCCGAGAAGCTCTGCGAGACCATGGACTACCGCCAGGGCATCGGCTACATGGACCGCACCGAGTACCTGGCGAACTTCAACGCCGAGCTCTCCTACGTCATGGCCGTGGAGCAGCTCGCGGAACTCGAGGTGCCGGAGCGCGCGCAGTGGATCCGCATGATCCTGTGCGAGCTCAACCGCCTCTCCAGCCACTTCATGTTCCTCGGCGCGTTCGGGACGGACGTGGGCGTGTTCGGCACGGCCTTCGTCTACGGGTTCAAGAACCGGGAGGTGATCCAGGACCTGTTCGAGGAGATCACCGGCGACCGCCTGATGTTCGCGTACTTCCGCGCCGGCGGGCTCGCGTGGGAGGTCCCGGACAACTTCGAGACCCGCGTGCGCGAGGTACTCCGCGACTCGCGCGAGGGCCTGGACGAGCTCGACGGGCTGATGACGCAGAACGAGATCTTCCGCGCCCGCACCGAGGGCGTCGGCGTCATCACCGCCGAGGACGCCATCGACTGGGGCACGAGCGGCCCGACGCTGCGCGCCTCGGGCGTGCCGATGGACATCCGCAAGGACGAGCCGTACCTCTACTACGACCAGGTCGACTTCGACGTCATCACCGGCGACCACGGCGACGTCTTCGACCGCTTCTACAACCGCGTCCGCGAGGCGCACGAGTCGATCAAGATCATCGAGCAGTGCCTCGAGCGGCTGGAGCCCGGGCCGATCGTGCCCGACCGCCTGCCGCGCATGCTGCGCACCCCGGCCGGCGAGGTGTACACCCGCACCGAGGCGCCGCGCGGCGAGTACGGCATCTACCTGGTCAGCAAGGGCGGCAACCGCCCCCACCGCCTCAAGATCCGGTCGGCCTGCCTCTCCAACCTGCAGGCGCTGCGCGACATGACGATCGGCGGCTACGTCGCCGACGCAGTCGTGATCCTCGGCTCGCTCGACATCGTGCTCTGCGAGGTTGACCGATGAACGTCGGCCTCTTCGGCATCGACAACGTCAACATCTGGGTGGATGCCTTCATCCGGCTCCAGCTCATCGTCGTGCTCATGACGGTGGTGGTGATGGGGCTCATCTACGGCGAGCGCAAGATCATCGGGCGCTTCCAGCGCCGCCTGGGCCCGATGCGCACCGGCCCGTTCGGCATCCTCCAGTCCCTCGCCGACGCGCTGAAGCTGGTTGGCAAGGAGGATCTGCGGCCCCGCGGCGCGGACCCGTGGGTGTTCGAGCTGGCCGTCTACTTCGTCTTCGTGCCCGTGTTCATGGGCTTCGTGGCCGTGCCGTTCGCGCTCGACTGGAACGTGCGCGTGCTGGAGCTCGGGCTCTTCTACATCGTGGCCATCAGCTCCATCAACATCGTGGGCTGGGTCATGGCCGGCTGGGCCTCCGACAACCGCTACGCGATGCTGGGCGCGCTGCGCGCCGCCGCGCAGGGCATCTCCTACGAGCTGCCGCTGATCCTCTCGCTCATCGCCGTCTCGATGGTGGTGAGCACCGACGCCGGCCGCGGCTCGCTGGACCTCGGCGTGATCGTGGCCGAGCAGGGCCACATCCCGTACATCGTGTGGCAGCCGCTGGCGTTCGC
>DAOULE010000048.1:0-10089 GCA_034420575.1 Dehalococcoidia bacterium | reverse complement strand
GGCGGCCCGCGCGTGCGCAAGGACGCGATGCGCGTCGAGGCCTACGGCGCCGTCGACGAGCTGAACGCCGTCCTCGGCACGGCCGTCGCCACCATCGAGGGCTCGGACCTGCGCACGATGCTGCTCGAGGTGCAGTCGACGCTCTTCGACCTCGGCGGCGAGCTCGCGACGCCGGGTGTGCGCGAGCGCGCAGCCGCAGGGCAACTCGCCCCGCAGGTGCCCGTGGAGGCGATCGAGCGGCTCGAGGGTTGGATCGACGCGCTGGAAGAGGAGCTCGAGCCGCTGACGCAGTTCATCCTGCCCGGCGGCGCGCCCGCCGCGGCCTCGCTGCATCACGCGCGCACGGTCTGCCGGCGCGCGGAGCGGCGCGCGGTCACCCTCGCGGCCTCCGAGGAGGTCTCGGGCGAGGCGCTGCGCTACCTCAACCGGCTGTCGGACTTCCTGTTCGTGGCGGCGCGCGCGGTCAACGCCCGCGCAGGCGTCGAGGAGCCGCGCTGGACGGCGCGATAAAGGGACAGCGTCGGGCCGGGGACTACGCCGGGGCGGTGGCGGGCTCGCGCGCGACGGCCGCGGCCTCGCGCAGCAGCTCGACGGTCTCGTCCCAGCCGATACAGGCATCGGTGATCGAGACGCCGTAGCGCAGCTCACTCGGGTCATCGCCCAGCGACTGCTTGCCCTCGAAGAGGTGGCTCTCGACCATCAGGCCGATCACGCCGGTGTTGCCGCCCGCGCGCTGCGCCAGCACGTCGCGGAACGCGATCGACTGGCGCCTGTGGTCCTTCGACGAGTTGGCGTGGCTACAGTCGACGAGGACCTGGCGCGGCAGCCCGCCGGCCTCGAGGCGCTCGTAGACGGCGTCGACATGGTCCGCCCCGAAGTTCGGCCCGGCCGCGCCGCCGCGCAGCACGATGTGGCCGTGTGGGTTCCCGTTGGTCAGCACCGTACATGTGCGGCCGTCGCCGTCGATGCCCAGGAATGCGTGCGGCTCGCGCGAGGAGAGCATCGCGTCGACGGCGATCTGGATGTTGCCGTCGGTGCTGTTCTTGAAGCCGACAGGCATCGAGAGCCCGCTCGCCATCTGGCGGTGCGTCTGGCTCTCGGTCGTGCGGGCGCCGATGGCCGTCCACGAGATGAGGTCGGCGAGGTACTGCGGGGCGATCGGGTCCAGGAACTCGGTCGCCGTCGGCAGCCCCATCCCGGCGATGGTGATCAGTAGCTGGCGGGCACGGCGCAGGCCGCCTGGAATGTCGAACGAGCCGTCGAGGTCGGGGTCGTAGATCATCCCCTTCCAGCCGACGGTCGTGCGCGGCTTCTCGAAGTAGACGCGCATCACGATGCAGATGCGGTCGCGAAGCTCCTCGTTGAGCGCAGTGAGGCGCTCGGCGTACTCGAGCGCTGCCTGCTCGTCGTGGATGGAGCACGGGCCGGTGATGACCAGCAGCCGCGAGTCGCGGCCCTCGAGGATGTCCTGGACGGCCCGGCGACCGCTCAGGACGGACGCCTTGACCTCGTCCGACAGCGGCAGTTCGGCCTCGAGCTCGCGGGGTGTGGGGAGGGGTACGGTGCTTCGCACGCGGATGTCGGCAATCTGTTGGGCCATGTCAACGCTCCACCGGTCTGCGACGGCGTCCCCCGCCGTAACGCTCGACAGTGCGGCATGGCGTGATGTGGCCATGGCGAAGGCCTGGCGGCGGCCGCGCTGGGTCCGGCACGGGGCCGGAGCGAGGGGAGCCGTCCAACCGCGACGGGATCGTAGCATTATGGTCTGCTACCCGGAACAGCACGGCGCCGACCGACGGCTCAGCCCTGCACTCCGGTCCTTCCACGCCGCTGCCGCCCGGCCCGTGACCGTGCAGGCTTTCTATGACGATCGTAAAGTAGCGAACCGATGGTCATGGTTTCGCGCCCGCCGCGCATCGCCGACTTCGCCCCCACGAAGCGGGTCCGCAGCTCCGACTACAAGCTGCAGCGCACCCGCCTGCAACTCGATCTCGTCCACATCCAGTCGCACCTCCGTGACGAGGCCGAGTACGGCCTCGCCGTCGTCTTCGAGGGGCTCGACGCGTCCGGGAAGGGGGGCGCGATCGCGCGCCTCACAAGCCACCTCGACGCCCGCGGCTACCGGGTCTACTCGACGGGCGCGCCGACGGAGCTGGAGTCCAGGCAGCACTACCTGCAGCGCTTCCACGCGAAGATGCCGGCGCGCGGCGAGATGGTGATCTTCGACCGCTCGTGGTACGGCCGCGTCCTCGTCGAGCGCGTCGAGGGGTTCGCCTCGCCCGAGGAGTACGAGCGGGCGTACCGGGAGATCGAGGAGTTCGAGCGGCACTACACCGACGACCACATCGCCATCATCAAGATCTGGCTGCACGTCAGCCGCGAGGAGCAACTCGCGCGCTTCAAGCAGCGCTCCGAGGATCCGTTCAAGCGCTACAAGCTCACCGACGAGGACTGGCGCAACCGCGACCGCTGGGATGAGTACGTCGCGGCCGCCGACGAGATGTTCAAACGCACGCACGCCGACGACGCGCCGTGGGTCCTCATCTCCGGCGAGAACAAGCGCCACGCCCGCGTCGAGGTGCTGCGGACGGTCCGCAACCACATGGTGATCCACTGCTCGCACCTGGACGGGTGGACCGTCGACATCGAAGGACCCGACGCGATCCGTGAGGTGACCACGGACTGACGCTCGCGCCCGGGCAGGCTCCCGTCACGCCTCGCGCACAGCGTGCCCGCCGAACTGCTGCCGCAGCGCGGCCAGCATCCGCAGTCCGAACGAGCCCTGGTCGCGGGAGGCGAAGCGCGCGAACAGCGAGCCCGTGATCACGCCCGCCGGCACCCCCCGCTCGACCGCCTCGATCGCCGTCCAGCGCCCCTCGCCCGAGTCCTCGACGTACGGCTGGAGCCGCTCCAGTCCCGGGTCGTCGGCCAGCGCGCGCCCGGCGAGCTCCAGCAGCCACGACCGCACCACCGACCCGTGCTGCCACAGCTCGGCGATGGCGTGGAGGTCGAGGTCCTCGTCGTAGGCGCCGAGCAGGTCGAATCCCTCGGCGTAGGCCTGCATCAGGCCGTACTCGATGCCGTTGTGGACCATCTTCACGTAGTGCCCCGAGCCGCTCGGCCCGACGTGCAGGTAGCCGTCCTCCGGCGCCAGCGTCGCGATCGCCGGCTCGAGCGCCTCGAAGGCCTCGCGGTCGCCGCCGACCATGACGCAGAAGCCGTTCTCCAGCCCCCAGATCCCGCCGGACACGCCGGCATCGAGGAAGCGGATGCCACGCCCGCCCAGCATCTCGCCGCGACGGATCGAGTCCTTGTAGAGGCTGTTCCCACCATCGACCAGGGTGTCTCCCACGTCGAGCAGCCCCGCAAGCTCCTCCACGAGCGCCTCGGTCGCGTCACCCGCCGGCGCCATGAGCCAGACCACGCGAGGCGCGTCGAGGCCGTCGACGAGGTCGCCGAGCGTGGCGACGTCGCTCACCTCGGAGTTGAGGTCGTACCCGGTGACCTCGTGACCCCCTCGCCGCAGCCGCTCGCGCATCGCAGCGCCCATCCGACCCAACCCCACGATGCCGAGCTGCATGGCCTCACCCCCTCGATCACGGACCCCGCGGGCCCGGCGGCGCTGCGAGTGTATGCGGACGCGCCCGCTATACTCCGCTCCCCGAGGAGGTGCGCGATGCCCGAGGAGATCCTCTACGACGTCGATGGCCGCGTGGCCACCATCACGCTCAACGCGCCGGAACGACTCAACGCCATCAGCCGCCGCATGCAGCGCGAGATCATCGAGGCGCTCGAGGAGGCGGAGCGCGACCACGGCGTACACGTGGCGCTCATCCAGGGCGCGGGCCGCGCCTTCTCCACCGGCTACCAGCTCGGCGCGCCCGGCGAGGCCGACACGGGCCGCCCGTACTCGCCGACCTCCGACCGCGACAACATCGAGGACGGCCTGCGGCTGTGGCTGCGCATCCCCGAGATGCGGCTGCCGGTGGTCGCCAAGGTGCACGGCTACTGCATCGCGGGCGCGACACAGCTCGCGGCGATCTGCGATGTGACGTTCGTCGCCGAGGACACGCGCGTCGGGAGCGGGCCGCAGCTCCCACTCGGCGCCGGTTATGTCACGGCATTCTGGGCGTGGCACATGGGCCCGAAGCGCGCGAAGCAGTTCGCCTTCCCGTCCGGCGAGTTCATCACCGGCTCGCAGGCCGCGGAGTACGGCCTGTTCAACGAGGCCGTCCGCCCCGAGATCCTCGACGACCACGTCGAGGACTACGTGCGGCGCATCTCGATGGTCCCGAAGGACGTGCTCGCCATCCACAAGCTCTCGGCGAACCGCGTTGAGGAGCTGCGCGGCATGCGCACGGCCCTCCGCACCGGCGCCGAACTCGACGCGATCGCCCACTTCTCGCCGGACGTCGAGGCGATGCGGGAGAGCGTGCGCGACCTCGGCGTGCGCGGCGCCATCGACGCGTGGCGCTCGCAGCTCCAGAGCTGACGGCGAGCCCGAGGACGACCCGGAGCGGCACGATGGCGAAGGACGAGGTCTACGTCGACGCCGACGGCAAGCCGGTGCGCGTCTCCAGCCCCGGCAAGGTGATGTTCCCCGAGCAGGGCTGGACCAAGCTCGACGTCGTCGAGCACTACTTGCGCTGCGGGCCGGGCATCCTCAACGCGGTGCGCGGACGCCCATGCATGCTCAAGCGTTGGACGAAGGGCGTGGGCGAGCCGCCGTTCTACCAGAAGCGCGCGCCGAAGGACGCGCGCGAGACCACGCCGATCCGCTTCCCGGCCGCGCGCCCCGGCCGTATGGCCGTCGCGCGCGAACTCCGCGACGTGATCTGGATGGCGCACCTCAACTGCATCGACATCCACCCCTGGCCCGTCACCACCGACGACCTCGACCACCCCAACGAGCTGCGCATCGACCTCGACCCCGCTGAGGGCTCGACATTCGACGAGGCGCGCGAGGTCGCCGCGGTGTGCCATGAGTTGCTGGAGGAGCACGGCCTGACGGGCTGGCCGAAGACCTCGGGGTCGCGCGGCATCCACATCTACGCCCGCATCGAGCCGCGCTGGGAGTTCAACGACGTGCGCCGCGCCGCCGTCGCCTTCGCGCGCGAGGTCGAGCGGCGCGCGCCTAGCCTCGCCACCACCTCGTGGTGGAAGGAGGAACGCCACGGCGTCTTCCTGGACTACAACCAGAACGCCCGCGACAAGACCATCGCCAGCGCCTACAGCGTGCGCGAGACCGGGCGCGTCTCCGCGCCCTTCCGCTGGGACGAGCTCAAGACCATCGACCCGCTCGCGCTGGACCTGCGCGGCTTCGCGGAGCGGTGGGACGAGGTCGGGGATCTCGCCGCCGGCATGGACGACGCGCCAGGCCGCCTCGACGGCCTGCTCGCCCTCGCCGACGCCGACGACGAGCGCGGCCTGCCGGACCTGCCGTGGCCGCCGCACTACGCCAAGCAGCCGAACGAGCCCCCGCGCGTCGCGCCCTCGCGCCGTCGCAAACCGAAGCCGGACGCCGGCTCGTAGCGACGAGGCCTCAGGCGCCGGCGTCCCCGGTCGGCGCGTCTCGCCGCGTCGAGCGGCTGCCGAAGTAGAACCCGGTCACCGTCCCGGCCTCGAGCGCGAGCGCGCCGAGGAGCCCGATGGCCGCCTCGACGTTCCCGACGTGCAGCAGCCACCCCGCGGCGAGCGCGTGCGTGAGCAGGAAGGCGGAGAGGATCCCGAGCGCCAGGTACGCGCGCACGCTCCCCGGCGGCTTGCCGAGCGGCTGGGTGGTCGGTGGGGTGGGCGTGGCCATCGTGTCTCCTCGCTGTCGCACATCGAGCTGCGTGCCGCCTCGCGATGCGGGGCGAGCCCGGACAGGATGCGCGCGCTCGCGCACGACCTCGGACGTGCGGGTGGCACCGTGCGTCGAGGGCTGGACAGGCGTGCGGGGGCGGGCGTCAAATGCGATCGGGCCCGTAGCTCAGTGGCAGAGCAGCGGACTTTTAATCCGTCGCGCGTGGGTTCGAGTCCCACCGGGCCCACCAAGCGCCCGACTGACCCAAGCTGTGGACGCGACCCAACATGGGGCGGTCTGGTCGATCGTAGCTACGTCTGCATGATCTGGATCAGGTTGCCGCAGGTGTCGTCAAAGACTGCAATCGTGACGTTGGCCATTTCTGTTGGCTCGATAAGAAAAGATACGTCAAGCAACTTCAGTTTCTCATACTCCGCACGGATGTCCGCAACGCTAAAGGACGCCGCCGGGATGCCCTGGTCAAATATCCCTTTCTGATATTCCTGGGCTACCGGGTTGTCATTTGGTTCAAGCAGAAGCTCGGTTCCGTCCGGGTCATCGGGCGATACGACGGTAAGCCACTTGAATTCGCCTACAGGCACGTCGTGCTTCTTCACGAAGCCGAGGGTCTCCGTGTAGAACTCCAGAGCTTCGTCCTGGTCACTGACGAACACGCTCGTGAGTGCAATGCGCATATCTGGCCTCCTCTTCTTCTCCTGGTGTCACTTGAGCCATCGATCCATGACAGCCCTGAGGGGCTCATCGTTGAAGACAAGCATCCGATACTTGCCACGCTTCTCCGAGCTCACGAGCCCTGCTTCTTCCAGGAGGTCAATGTGCTTGGCCAGGGCCTGTCGGGAGATGGCGATCTCATGCCGCATGATCAAGCGCGCCGTGAGCTCGTAAAGCGTCTGCTCGTTGCGCTCACAGAGCTCGTCCAGCATCAACCTTCGTGTTGGGTTCGAGAGCGCATTGAAGACGCGGTCTGTCTGCATGCATACGGACAATACGCAACCAAACGATTGCATGTCAAGAGGCGATCCCCAGGCTGGCAGGCGCGCATCTCTCCGGCCATTTGCACGAGTAGGTGAACGCATGGAACCGGCCAGGCCGGAGTTGGAAGAGCCCAGATCTGGTGGGCGGAGGGCTGGTGAGTGTCTGTCCGGGGCTGAGGGGCACCTCCCCTTCTCGTTCCCAGGCCCCACTGCCCGGTAGAACGTTCGCGGTACAGTACGTGCCGGCCCACCATGAGACGGTCACCACAGGGCCACGCATGTGCGACACGAGGGGGACGGCATGATGCAGCGGGGAACCGCACTGGGAGTGATCCTGGCGCTGTCGCTCGTCCTGGCCGCGTGCGGCGGGTCGGGCGAGGAGACGACAGGGGGCGAGACTTCGCCCGCGCCCGCGTCGACGCAGGCGCCCACCGCGACCCCCCGTGCGGAGCCCACCGCCGAGCAAGCAACCGACGACGAGGCTCCGCCAACACCCGCACCCGCCGACGAAGGGGCGGAGGACGAAGCCCCGGCGACGCCGGCGCCTGCCGAAGAAGCAACCGACGACGAGGGGGCCGAGGACGAGGCTGCCGCGACGCCGTCGCCCACCGAGGAGGCCTCGGACGCTGCCGGGGAGGCCGACTCCGGCAGCGCGATCGACATCGCGGCGTACCTCAGTGAGCGGACGATGCACGTCTGGGACGTCTACAACACCCACGACCCGGACCAGCTCAAGGAGCTCTACGAGCCGAACTACTGGGCGGAGCAGGAGGAAGCGGTCCGGGACAACATGCGCCCGTTCAGGACGTTCGGCATCTCGATCCGCGGTGAGGAGACGTCGCCGCCCACGGAGATCGCCCCGGGCAAGTGGGAGGTCAGACACGAGGGACACTTCCCGCTGGGCTCCATCGCGATGATCTTCATCTGGGAAGAGTTCGACGGGGAGTGGCTGCTCACGTACGCCGAAGACCAGTAGGCCCGGACGGCCGCCGCGCCACGGTAGGCGCGGTCTGCACCGGGCTTCGACGCGAGGGCTCGCACTCCCACCGGCGATGACAGGACGCGGCCCCATGGCAGCCAGCGAGGCCCGGACGACGCCACGGCGGATCGCCATCATCGGTGGAGGCATCTCCGGACTCGGCGCCGCGTGGGCGCTGCATCACCACCCGGACCGCTTCGACTTCCGGCTCTTCGAGGCTCGCGACGAGCTTGGCGGGAACGCCGTCACGGCCGACATGCCACAGGACGGCGGGGGCTCGATCCCCTTCGACATCTCCGTCACCGCGCTCATCCCGTCGGTGTACGACCACATCCTGATCCTGCTGGAGCGCTTCGGCATCGAGGTCCACGACACCAGCTTCAACTACAGCGTGCGGTACCGCGGAGGGGTCTACGCCCACGACTACGACTCCGATATCAGGCGGCAGCTCCAACCCGAGATCGCGAAGTTCCAGCGGCTCCTGAAGTGGCTCCACCGCGTCGGGTGGCTGACGCGCTCGCAGTCGAAGTTCCTCAACGCCCTCAACCCGTTCAACTACGTGAGCATGGGCACGGTGCTCAACCTCGGCGGGTTCTCCGCCGACTTCCGCTACAAGGTCCTCAAGCCGATGTTCGTCAACTTCCTGATGGCGACAAACGTCTTCGACATGCCCGCGGCGCTCTTCGCGCGGTACCTCGAGTTCTTTGATATCGAGTCGGCCACACCGATGCAGACCTGGGACCAGGGCACGCGCCGCATCTACGAGCACCTGTCCGCGGGGTTCCGCGACAAGATCCATCTCGGCAGGCCGGTCCGGAAGGTGTACCGGTACGCGACGGGCGTCGTGGTCGAGGACGAGGACGGGGTGCGCGAGGCGTTCGACGAGGTGATCTTCGCGTCCAACGCGAACCAGACGCTGATGATGCTCGACCGGCCGACGATGCTCGAGCGGCACCTCCTGTCCTCGGTCCGCTACGAGAGTGAGCTCCACAACCACGCGGTCGTCCACTCGGACGCGTCGGTGCTCCCGGACAACGAGGTGCGGCCGCTGACCACCCGCAGTAATCACATCGAGCAGTACGGCGCGCGGCCGGACAACTACGAGCTCACGTACATCATGCACAACCAGCAGCCGTGGGCTCACGACTCCGACAAGCCCTGCCTGGTGACGTACAACCCGATCAGCCCCATCGATGAGAGCAAGATCGTGAAGCGCACGTGGTTCCAGCACATCGTCCACGACGTGCGCCACGTCGCGCTGCTCGTGCCCCTGTTCCGGCTCATCCAGGGCAAGCGCCGCACGTGGCACTGCGGCGCCCACACGCTCGTGAACAGCCAGGAGACCTGCTTCGTGACGGGGCTGGCCGCCGCGAGGCAGCTCGGGGCCGACTACCCCTTCGACGAGCCCGCCGCGCGGCGGTCGTTCAACTACTACGGCAGCATCATGTACGGCTCGGGATTCCGGAAGGCGTAGCGCAGCTTGCCGACCGCTTGCGCCGGGTTCGAATAGGATGAGCCGGCGACACCTGCGAGGTGCACGATGACGCTCATCCCCACCGTCCGAGGCGACCTCGACACCGCCGACCTCGGCTTCACGCTCATGCACGAGCACGTCTTCCTGCTCTCGCATGACCTGTACGCGAGCTACCCGCAGCTCTTCGACCGCGACGCCGAGATCGAGCGCGCCGCCGCCGTGCTCGACGAGGCGTACGAGCACGGCGTGCGCACGATCGTCGACCTCACGACGGTCGACCTCGGCCGCGACATCGGGCTCGTCGCCGCCACGGCGGAGCGAACGCGGATGCAGATCGTGGTCGCGACCGGGGTGCACCTCAACCCGCCGGGGTACTTCCAGCGCCGCAACCCGGATCCGATCCTCGAGCTCTACCTGGGCGACCTCAACGAGGGCATCGCCGGGACCGGCATCCGGGCGGGCGCGATCAAGATCGCGACCGAGGAGTGCACGCCCGAGAACGAGTTCCAGCTGCGCGTTGCCGCCATGGCGCACCGCGCGACCGGCACCCCGCTCATGACGCACAGCAACCCCACGATCGGTTCGGGAGCCGACCAGCAGCGTGTCTTCCGGGAGGAGGGCGTGGACCTCGAACGCGTCGTGATCGGCCACTCCGGGGACACGACGGACGTCGACTACCTGTCCGGGCTGATGGACCAGGGCAGCACGATCGGCATGGACCGCTTCGGCGCGCCGATCGGCGCGAGCACCGCCGAGCGCATCGAGACCATCGCCGAGCTGTGCAGCCGCGGATACGCCGACCGGATGGTGCTCTCGCACGACACGTCGTGCCACTTCAACGGCGTCCTGCCGGAGG
>DAOULE010000047.1:0-14669 GCA_034420575.1 Dehalococcoidia bacterium | reverse complement strand
GGAGTGTGCGCAGCGCGAAGGACAGCGAGAGCGCGCTCGCGTCGAGGGCCACGCGCCGCGGACCCGAGCGGCCAAGGCGAGCCGAGAGCTGCCACGCCGCGAGCGCCGCGACGAGCGGAAGCGCGGCGGCCACGCCCCGGCCGTAGCGCCGCCGCTCCACCGCCGCCTCGGGAGCGAACGTCTCGAGGGTGCGGGCGAGCGAGCCGATGGCTCCGACGGGGTGGAGCCGCGTCGGCGGGTCGCCGGCGACGCCGTCGATGGCTACGGCGAGTGCGAGTGTGAGCGCGCGCCGCATCTCAGAAGTCGATGCCGCGCTGCGCCTTGATGCCCTGCTGGAACGGGTGCTTCACCTCGGTCATCTCCGAGACCAGGTCGGCGAACTCCACCAGCTCGGGCGCGGCGTTGCGGCCGGTCATGATGATGTGCGTGTCGGCCGGGCGGTCGCGCAGCACCGCGATCACCTCGCCGGCCTCGAGCCAGCCGTAGGTCACGGGGTACGTGATCTCGTCGAGCACGACGAGGTCGTACGCCGCCGACTCGATCTTCTCGCGGGCCAGCGCCCAGCACTCGCGGGCGAGCGCGATGTCCTTGTTGATGTCCTTCGAGAGCCAGGTGAAGCCGTCGCCGAGCGGGATCATCTCGATGCCCATGCGCCGCGCGGCGCGCGTCTCACCGTAGTTGGCGGTCTTGGACTTGATGAACTGCAACCAGCAGACCTTCCAGCCCCGCCCCCACGCGCGCATCGTGACCCCAAGCGCCGAGGTGGTCTTGCCCTTGCCGTCGCCGGTGTAGAGCAGCACCAGCGGGTGCCGCTTGGGGACCGGGCTCTCCCCGTCGTCCGCGGGTGCGAGGTCGTCGTCGGGCTCGCGCCACTTCTGCGTCATCTCACGACTCCAGGCGCGAGGGGATGACGACCGGGGCGCCCGACGCGGGATGCGGCAGCACCGTCACGCCGCTGCCGTACACCTGCTGCACGCGGTCCGACGTGACCACCTCCGACGGCGGCCCCTCCGCGACTACCTCGCCGCGGTCGAGCAGCACAACGCGGTCGCAGTAGGCGGCGGCCAGCGTCAGGTCGTGAACCACGAGCAGCACGCCCGAGCCACCCGCGGCAAGCTCCGTGACCAGCTCGAGGATCTCGACCTGCGCGTGTGCGTCGAGGTTCGAGGTCGGCTCGTCGAGCAGCAGCAGCGGCGCCTCCTGCGCGAGCGCGCGGGCGATGAACGCGCGCCGTCGCTCCCCGCCGGAGAGCGAGCCGAGCTCGCGGTCGGCGAACTGGTCGCAGCCCGCGCGCCGCATCGCCTCGGCAGCCACGTCGAAGTCGTGGCGCGACTCGTTGGCGAGCAGCCCAAGGTGCGGGTGCCGCCCGAGCACCACGAGGTCGCGGACGCGCATCGTCGCGGGCGCCTCGGGAAGCTGCTGCACGACGGCCACCCGCCGCGCCAGCTCCCGGCGCGGGAGCGCGTCGAGCGCGTCGCCCCCGATCGCGACCTCGCCGGCCGAGGGATCGAGGAGCCCGGTGACGACGCGCAGCAGCGTGCTCTTGCCCGCGCCGTTCGGTCCGACCAGCCCGACGACCTCGCCGCGCCCGACGCGCACCTCGACGTCCCGCAGGATCGCCTGGCCGCCGAGTTCGACGTGGATGCCGGATGCCCCCAGCAGCGGGTCCGTCGAGGGCGTCGTGGCGGGCTGCGCCGCGTCGGGGGCGGACGTGGTCAGGGTGGTCACAGCGGGGCCGCCCGTCGGGTGCGCAGCAGCCAGAGGAAGAACGGCCCGCCGAGCAGCGCCGTGAGCACCCCGACCGGCACCTCCTGCGGCGACAGCATGGTCCTCGCCAGCAGGTCGACGAGGATGAGGAACGAGGCGCCGAAGAGCGCGGCCAGCGGCAGCAGCCGCCGGTGGTCGCCGCCGAACGCCAGCCGCACCGCGTGCGGCACGATCAGCCCGACGAAGCCGATCACCCCGGCGATCGCCACGGCCGTGGCCGCGGTGAGCGAGGCGGCGGCGAGCACGATGAGCTTGGTGCGCGTGACCGGGACGCCGAGCTGCGACGCCTGCTCCTCGTCGAGCTGGAGCACGTTGAGCACCCTCGCGTGCATCATGACGATGACCGTGCCGACGACGAGGTAGGGCATCGCCCAGCCGATGCGCTCCCAGTTCGAGGTGTTGAAGCCGCCAAAGAGGAACGCGAAGATCGGGCGCGCCTGCTCGCCGCCGGTCAGCAGGATGAACGCCGTCGCCGCCCCGAACACGGCCGAGAGCGCGACCCCGGCGAGGATCAGCGTCGTGCTGTCCACGCCCCCTCCTCCCGTCGCGAGCAGGTAGACTAGGACCACCGTGCCGAGCGCGCCCGCGAAGGCGAAGACCGGCACCCAGCCGAAGCCGTAGGCGTCGGTCGAGAGCGGCGAGATGATCGCGATCGCCGCCCCGAGCGCGGCGCCCGAGGCGACACCGAGCAGGAACGGCCCGGCGAGCGAGTTGCGGAAGACCCCCTGGTACGAGGCTCCGGACATCGCGAGCGCCGCGCCGACGGCCCCCGCCGCGATCACGCGCGGCAGGCGGATGTCCAGCACGATCGTCTCCTGCGTGGCCGGCACGGTGACGTCGACGGTCACCATCGGCAGCCGGTCGAGGAGGATGCGTAGCACGGTCGCGGGTGGAATGTCCGCCGCGCCCTGCGTCAGCGCGACGAGCGCGACGACCACGAGCAGCCCGGCGCCGGCCAGCGCCGGCCCCGGCGCGCGAGGGACGGCACGAGGCAGCCACGCGACGCGCGGTGTCGGGGCGGTCGCGACCGCTTCCCCAACGCGTGCGCCGACGGATTCGCGCGCCACGAAAACGCCCCTCCGGTGCGAGGGGCGGTGTCCAGCGATGCCGGTCCGGCGGGGCCGCACGGCATGCCGTCGCCTGTCCTCGCAGGTTCGCGACATCGCGCAGGCCGGTGTTCTGGCTTGCCCGGCGGCGGCTCACGCCGCGCCACGGCTCACAGTTGCGGGACAGCGCCGGACTCGCACCGGCTTCCCCAGCTGCTGCGCGACGATCACCGTAGCACGACGCCGACCGCGGAGCCATGCGAGGTCTACCCCTCGGCGCCGGCCTCCCAGCGCGTCTGCGTCTCGACGAACGCGCCCTCGAGCCACGCGTGGCCGACGCGTGTGCGGAGCGAGTAGAGCCACACCTCCTCGCCCTCGGGCGCCTCGCCCGCCAGCAGGTCGAACGGCTCGCCGGTCTCAGGGTCCACATACTTCGCGGCGAACGCGGCCACGACCGCCTCCGGCGCATCCTCGAACGCGTGCCGCTCGACGACGCCCTCGATGATGGCGACGTCCTCGGCGCTCTCGTGGTGCGCGACCGCATATGGCTGGTGGTGGAGGTTGCGCACCTTCTGCCCGCCGGTGCCGAACCAGAGCTCGTCGCCCAGCAGGACGCCCCACACCGGCATCGCGTGCGGCCGCCCGTCCGGCCGGGTCGTGGCGACCCAGTACGACGTCGCGGCACGCAGCCGCGAGAGCGCGCGCTCGCGCATGTGCTCGACAGCCATCTCGCGCCTCCATGCAAAGCGCCGGCCCGCGTGGTCGCGGGCCGGCGTGTGTGCGTTGCCTGCGAGGTGGGAGCTAGCCGCGAGGCAGCCCCAGCCCGCGCGTGGCGATGATGTTGCGCTGCACCTCGGAGCTGCCGCCGGCGATGGTCGACGGGATCGAGCGGATGTAGCCGCGGATGTGCTCACCCTTGAGCACCTCGCGGCCGTCGCCCGGCCAGATCTGCGAGTGCAGGCCGAAGGCGCGCACGCCCACGCGGTGCAGCTCCTGGCCCTGCTCGCTCGCGAACATCTTGCCCATCGACGCCTCGTAGTTCGGCACGAGGCCCGCCGCCTGCATCGAGGCGACGCGGAGCGAGAGGTTGTACGAGATCTCGGTGGCGATGTACCGCTCCGCGATGCGCTCGCGGATGGCCTGGCTGCGGCTCAGCAGCGAGCGATCATCGTTCACGACCGCGTCCAGCAGCGCCGTCAGCTGCAGCTGCTGCTCGACCGGCGCGCCGATGCCGGAGCGCTCGAAGTCCAGCAGGGTCATGCCGACGTACCAGCCGCGGTTCTCTTCGCCGAGCACGTTGGCGACGGGGACGCGCACATCCTCGAAGAAGACCTCGTTGATGTGGTGGCCCCATGCGGCGTCGATGAGCGCGCGGACGTTGATGCCGGGCTGGCGGATGTCGTCGATCATGATGAACGAGATGCCGCGGTGCTTCGGCGCGTCCGGGTTCGTGCGCACCAGCGCGAAGATGGCGTCCGCCTTGTGGGCGCCGGACGTCCAGATCTTCTGGCCGTTCACGATGTACTCGTCGCCGTCGCGCACGGCGCGGGTCTGGAGGCTGCCGAGGTCGGAGCCGGCGCCGGGCTCCGAGTAGCCCTGCGCCCACGCGACCGTGCCGGAGAGGATGTCGCCGACGTACTTCTCCTTCTGCTCGTCGGTGCCGTGTACCAGCACCGTCGGGCCGAGCAACGCCACGCCGGAGCCACCGACGGACGGCGCCTGCGCGCGCGCCATCTCCTCGTTGAAGATGACCTGCTCGATCGCCGTGAGCCCGGCGCCGCCGTACTCGACGGGCCAGTGCGGGGCGATCCAGCCGTTCTCGGAGAGCGCGCCCGCCCACTCGGCGGCGGCGTCGATGATCGACTGGTCTTCGCTCACGCGGTCGGCGTACCAGGCGAAGAAGCCGTCCATGTCGGCATCCTCGCCGGTCTCGATGCGCTGCCGGTAGCGCTCCGGCATGCGTTCCCGGATGAAGGTGGCGACCTTGTCGCGGAAGGCCGCCTGTTCTGCGTCGTCGTTCCAGTTCATGGTGTGTCCTCGCTCCGATGCGGTGTGGTGCGCCGATGATGCGCCTCCGCGCCCGCCGTGGCAAACCTCGAACGCCCCGAGGAGCCCCCGACGGGCTGCCGCGGCGGCCCGTGGCTGGTAGCCTGCCCGCCGTACCCGCACGGAGGTGCCCACATGCCCGAGTCCCTGACCCCCGAGCTGATCGAGCTCCGCGACCGCACGCAGGCGCTCGTCGACGACCTGCGCGCGCTCGAAGCCGACCTCCCCGACGACCTCGATGCCCCCATCCCCGCAGAGATCGCCGCGCAGGCGCGCGAGCGCTCGCAGGCGGCTGGCCTGTTCGGCATGACGCAGCCCGCCGAGTTCGGTGGCACGAACGCCGGGCCGCTGGAGCTGACCGTCGCGCGCGAGACCGTCGCGGCCGGCAACCTGCGCCTCGGGCGCAGCGTGTTCGGGCCGGGGCCGGGCGTGCTCCGCACCGCCGAGGGCGACGCCCGCGACCGCTTCCTCGAGCCCGTGCTGCGCGGCGACAAGCAGGGATCGTTCGCCTTCACCGAGCCCGGCGACGCGCTCAGGCCGACGTGGGCCGTCCGCGACGGCGATGACCTGCTCGTCACCGGCCGCAAGGCCTACGTCAGCGGCGGGGCCACCGCCGACTTCTACTCGGCGCTCATCAACGTCGAGGACGGCGACCAGGGGCCGGGCGGCACCGCGATGCTGGTCATCGAGGCCGGCACGCCCGGGGTCAACATCGACCACTCCTTCGTCTCGATGGACGGCGGCGGGCACGTCTCGATGTCGTTCAACGAGGCGCGCGTGCCGATGGCGAACGTGATCGGCGCGATCGGCGAGGGGATGCCTCGCGCGCTCGGGAACATCAACGACATGCGCCTCGGCGTCGCCGCCGAGTGCGCGGGCCTCTCGATGTGGACGACGAACTACATCACGGAGCACCTCAAGGCGCCGCACCGCAGCGGCACCCCGCTCGGTGAGCGCGAGGGCGTGCGGCTGCGCTACGCCGACATGCGCGTCGAGACATACGCGGCGCGCAGCATGCTCTACCGCAGCGCGCGGCTGCGCGACTCCGGCGACGACGCCATCAACGAGATCGCGGCGACGAAGATGTTCGCGGCGGAGGCAGTCGGCCGGCACGTGGATACGGCGATCCAGCTCGCGGGCGGGCAGGCGCTGATCGTCGGCCACCCGCTGGAGGCCCTCTACCGGCGCGTGCGTGCGCTGCGGCTGGGCGAGGGCGCCTCGGATCTCCTGCGCATCAACATCGCGCGCGGCGTGTTCGAGTTCGACGCCGGGCGGCTGTAGGAGCTCATCGTCACGTCGAGCGCGCTCAGCGTCGTAACTGGTGGTAGTGGGGGGGCGGGCCCGCCTCGGAGGGCCTGCCCGGCAATACGCGAAGGGGTGAGGGATGCCCACGTACGTCGTGCTGGTGAACTGGACTGCCCAGGGCATCGAGCAGATCAAGGAAAGCCCGGACCGCCTCGTCGCCGCCCGCTCCGCCATCGAGGCGGCGGGCGGCCAACTGGTCGCGTTCTACACGACCCTCGGTGAGTACGACGCGGTCGCTGTCGTCGAGGCTCCGGACGACGCGGCGCTCGCCACCGTGCTGCTTCGCATCGCCCGCGGCGGCTCGATCCGCACCACAACGCTGCGCGCGTTCACCGAGGACGAGTACGAGGGCATCATCGCCGCCCTGCCGTGAGGTGCCGGGCGGCGCCCGCCCGGCCGAATGTCCAGGGCGCTCGCCCTGTTCACTCACCGGCCCACTCGCAACGCGCGAGGCGGGCACGCGGTCACCAGGTGTGTCCGTCCTGTAGCCCGCGACAGAGCGAGCCGAATCACGCGTCCACGCACCCCATCAGGCGGAAACCGGCCTGCTCGGGCACGCGAAACCCCGCATGGCCCTTCACGCGCGGATCGATCCGGGCTATACATCGTGCGGGACACGAAACACAGCAGAATCGAGGTGCGGCATGCCGGGACCACTGGCCGGTGTCAAGGTGTTCGAGGTATCGCAGATCGTGGCCGGGCCATACGCCGGCCAGACGCTCGCGGACTTCGGCGCCGACGTGGTGAAGTGCGAGCCGCCGGGCGGCGAGGGCCTGCGCGTGCTGGGCGAGTTCGTGCCCGGTGAGAGCAAGGCGTTCCACACGCTCAACCGCGGCAAGCGCAGCCTGGTGCTGGACCTGAGCAACGAGGCCGGACAGGCGGCGGTGCATCGCCTCATCCCGGACTTCGACGTCTTCCTGATCAACTCGAGGCCCGGCGTCCCGCAGCGGCTCAACGTCGACTACGACACGCTCATCCGGTACCGCCCGGACCTGGTCTACATCGAGAACAGCGGCTACGGCGACCGTGGGCCGGGCGCGGAGCGCTCCGGCTCGGACATCATCGCGCAGGCTTACAGCGGCCTGATGGCCGCCGACGGCAAGGTCGACGAGTACGGCGCGCCCGAGATGATCACGGCAACCGCACCCGGCGACTACCACGCCGGCCTCGGCGCCGCGCTCGGCGTGGTGGCCGCGCTCTTCCACCGCGAGCGCACCGGCGAGGGCCAGCACATCGCGAGCTCGCTGCTCGCGGCCGGGCTCAACCTCGCGAGCGGCTCGGTGAGCCGGCTGCCGGTGTTCGACGCGATGGTCACCGACCCGGCGATGCAGCGCCTCCATGAGGCGCGCGAGCGCGGCGAAAGCTACGAGGCCCAGCTCGCCGCCAAGGGGAGCATGTTCGACATGCTCGGCAAGGCGTTCCGGCTCTACTACGGCGGCTATAGCGTGAAGGACGGCGCGGTCATCCTCGGCGCACTCACCCCGGCGAACCGCGACCAGTTCCGGCGCGCGCTCGGTGTCGAGGACGACCCGACGGCGGCTGATGACTTCAACGCGCTCGACCCGGAGAACAACGCGATCGCCGAGGCGATGCTGGATCGCATCCGCAACATCATGCTCACGAAGACCATGGACGAGTGGATCGAGGCGTTCGACGCCGTCGGCGCACCCGCCTCGAAGGTGAACCACCCCGAGGAGATGGCCGACGACCCGCAGGTGCAGGCCATGGGCTACATGGTGGACCTGGACCACGAGCTGACCGGCCCCGAGCAGATGGTCGGCCCGATCGTCCAGATGTCGAAGACGCCGACGGGCAACAACATGGCATCGCCGACCCTCGGGCGGCACACCGACGAGCTGCTGCAGGAGCACGGCTGGAACGACGAGGAGATCGCGGAGCTGCGCGCGGCGGGTGGTACCGATTAGCGCACGCCCATGAGCGTGACGTAACACGTAGAATGGCCGCGTCCCGGCGGGAGAGCCGGGCCGCTGGTGAGAAACCGAGGACACCATGGACTGGTCAGACAACGCAGAGCAGGCAGCCTTCCGGGCGGAGGTGCAGCAGGTCATCAACGACGGCCTGCCGGAGCACTACCAGGAGATCGCGAAGCAGGGCGGCGGGATGTTCGAGGAGGGCTGGCAGGCCGACCGCAAGTCGGACGACCCGGTGCGCCGCGGCGCGGCCGAGGACTGGTCGCGGGCCCTGGCCGAGCGCGGCTGGGTCGCCCCCCACTGGCCGAAGGAGTACGGCGGCGCGGGCCTGAGCTCGTGGGAGCAGTACATCTACAAGGAGGAGCTGGCGAAGGCCGCGGCCCCGGTCGTCGGCGGCGGCGGCGTCTCGCTGCTCGGCCCCACGCTCATCGTGCACGGCACCGACGACCAGAAGGAGAAGTACCTGCCCGGCATCCTCTCCGGCGAGGTCGCCTGGGCGCAGGGCTACTCGGAGCCGGGCGCGGGCTCGGACCTCGCGGGCCTGCAGACCCGCGCCATGCGCGACGGTGACGAGATGGTCGTCAACGGGCAGAAGATCTGGACCTCGGGCGCGCAGTTCGCGGACAAGCTGTTCGCGCTCGTGCGCACCGACCCCGACGCGCCGAAGCACCGCGGCATCTCGTTCCTGCTCTTCGACGACATCAAGTCGCCGGGGCTCACGGTGCGGCCGCTGATCAGCATGTCGTGGAAGCACATCTTCAACGAGACGTTCTTCGAGGACGTGCGCACGCCCGCCACCAACATCGTCGGCGAGGAGAACCGCGGCTGGTACGTCGGCATGACCCTGCTCGACTACGAGCGCTCCTCGGTCGACAGCGCGGTCAACGACCGCGTCTCGATGGAGCACCTGATGGCGTACGTGAAGACCGAGGAGGGCGCGGTCCGCAACCGCCTCGACATCCCGAGCGTGCGCGGTGACCTGGCGGACGCGTGGATCGCGACCGAGGTCGCGGCGAACCTCTCGCTGCGCGTGGCCTCGATGCAGGGCGCGGGGCTGATCCCGAACTACGAGGCCTCGATGGTCAAGATGTTCGGGACGGAGACGATGCAGCGGCTGCAACGCACCGGTACGCGCGTCTTCGGCCTCTACGCCAACCTGTGGGACCAGGAGCACGAGCTCACGCCGATGCGCGCGCGCTTCACGCACGGCTACGTCGACGCGATCCCGATGACGATCGCCGGCGGCAGCAGCGAGATCCAGCGCAACATCATCGCCACGCGCGGCCTCGGACTGCCTCGCAGCTAGTCCTGCGCGCCGCTCGGGCGCACGTTGCACGCACACGCGGCCCCGGCTTTCGCCGGGGCCGCGTCATGACGTCCACCGGCCCCGAGAGCGCGATCGGACCGCGCATCTCCCCGTCCTGGGGCGTTTCGGCGCCGGATCCGGCGATTTTGTTGGAAAAACACGCCGAAACAGCGCGCGAGGGACTAGCCATCAATGCGCATATGCGCGTAATCTTTTCCCAGCCGGAGAGGTCCGGCGCGACTGGAAGGGGTTACGAATGAACAAGGCAGACCTGATCGCCGAGGTCGCGGCGAAGTCCGGATCGACCAACGCCGAGACGGAGCGCGTCCTCAACGGGTTCCGCGACGTCGTCGCCGAGAACGTGAGCGCGGGTGAGGACGTCTCCTACCCGGGCCTCGGCAAGTTCAGCCAGGTATCGCGAGGTCAGCGCATGGCGCGCAACCCCCGCACCGGCGAGTCCGTGGTGGTGCCCCCGTCGAAGGCGCCGAAGTTCACGGCGAGCTCGAAGCTCAAGGCGATCGTAGCCGGCGGATAGGTCCGGGCCCGCTCCGGCGGGCCTCCGGCGGCCACGCAGGACGGCGGCAGCGCCGAGTCGCGTTGCCGCCGTTTATCGTGCACGCCACAGGGACCGCGGACCATCGGGCCGCGGCCCGGGACGCAGGGCGGCGAGAGAACTGGCTGACGTAGACTGGCCGCCATGATGCAGGGGCCCGACGCAGGCGAGTTCCCGATCGAAGCAATCGGCGAGGAGCAGCCGGGGTGCGGCGGCTGCCTGCTGTGGTTACTCCGCCAGTTCGTCCTCCTGGTGCTCCTCGTCGGCGCCGTCGTCGCCGGCCTCCACCTGGGCTCGCCCGTTGTGGAGCCCTGCCCGCTCGACGCGCCGCCGATCCCGGACGCCGAGGTGTGGCGGACCGCCCCCGACCTCTACGTGGATGCGTGCGTGGGCGTCGACGGCGTCGTGGTCAGCCGGGGGCTCAGCGGCGAGCTGATCGTCGAGGCGGATCGCGGCGAGTACACGCTACAGGTGCTCGTGCGCGGCCCCGATGCGGTCTTCGAGCAGATCGAGGTGGGTGAGCCCGTGAGCCTGGCCGGGCGCATCCGGAAGCACGAGGACGGCGGGTACTTCGTCCACCACGGCGTGGACCGGGGATGGTGGGGCAACCTCCGCGAGCACCTCGAAGGCATCGTGGCCCAGCCGTAGCTACCGGCGCTCTCGCGGATCGATCCGGGCCCGGGTCAGCCCCCGGTGTCACCAACCGCTGCGGTCAGTCCACCCTTAGTAGTACATCCGCGCCTGGACCGAAGCCGCGACGGACAGCTCGATGTCCATGATGGCGCGGGTCATCGCCTGCCCGATGAGGTCGAGCTTGCGGACCTGCTCGATGCGCGGGGCGGCGCGCTCGAGCTCCTGGCGTGACAGCAGGTCGCTGAAGATACCGCACGCCTCGGCGAGAGCGATGATCATCACGTCGCGCGGGCTCGGGATCTCGTTGCTGAACAGCACGCCCATGATGCGGAGCTTCACCTCGCGCTCGGCCGTGCCGTCGACGGCCGGGTAGCGGCGCGAGCGGAAGACCCAGAGGTGGCGGTCGTCGCGACTCTCGAGGATGCCCCGGGCCACGAGCCGCGCTAGGGCGTCCTCGCGGATGGTGGCGGCCCGCTGGGCGGTCTGCTCCACCCAGTACCGGATGTCCTGCTGGCCGCCCGCTGCAATCTCGCGCAGCGTCGGGTCGAGCAGGTCGTCGCCGGTGGGGGTGGCATCCAGCAGGATCAGGTTCTGGAGGTCCGTGTCGATCCGGTCCTCCATGGCGAGATCCATGAGAACCGCGCCGGACAGCGCATAGTCCAGCGTCCAGCTGCGCGTGTGCGCGAACCTGCCGTCCTCGTCGCCGAGCAGGAGCAGGATGATCTCTTCCGCGAACCGCAGCATGTCGCTGGCTCCCTCTGGACTACGCGCCTACCACGTTCATAAACGTATTCTACCTGCTAGGCGACTTCAGGTCTCCCAACCGCGGCCCCTCAGCCCCGGCCACGAACACGCATCGCCCGTTGTTGCGCGTGCTACTCGGGCTCGCAGTTGAACTGCCAGTTCACGCCGAAACGGTCGGTGCAGCTCCCAAAGTATGCACCCCAGAACATGTCCTCGAGGGGCATCGTGACGGTCCCGCCCTCGGAGATGCGGGTGAACAGGTCATCCGTCTCCGCCCGGCTCGCGGGTGCGTACGAGACCGAGAAGTTGTTCCCCACCTGCGTCTGCTCGGGAGACCACGATGGCGTGTCGCTGCCCATCAGCATGCTCTCGCCGATCGGCAGCGAGACGTGCATGACGTGGTCACGCTCCTCCTCGGGGACCACGAAGTCGTCGGGGCCATCTCCGAAGGTCTGGAGGTCGGCGAACTCGCCGCCGAACACGGAGCGATAGAAGTCGAATGCCTCGCGGCAGTTGCCGTTGAAGTGCAGGTAGATACTGAGCGCCATGATCCGTCCCCCCGGCCACTCGTCTGGGAGCCGGATCGCACCGGCCCGAACGCTAGAGGAATACGATACCGCGACGCTGCACTCCGATCAGGCCCGCATGCGGCTATCGGCGCTGGGATAACGGCGGCGTCTGTGCCACAGTGGCGCGACCCGCGCGCTTCGGCGCGTGGAACCGTCCCCGGTGGGCGACAGGGTTGATGGGATGACGTTCTCCCGCGAGTTGTGGCGCTTCACCGAGGGAGTGCGCGGCCGGATCGCGCTCGCGGTCGCGGTGGGGCTCTTCGCCGTCGCCGCCGGGGTGGCGCGGCTGGCGCTCCTCGGCTGGATCGGCGCCCGCATCTTCGAGGGCGACGGGCTCGCCGAGCTGGCCCCGCTGATCGTGGCCGCGGCAGCCGCCGTGCTGGCGACCTCCGGCGCGCACTACGTGAAGGAGGAGATCGCGAACGGGACCGCGCTGGAGGTCCAGTTCGCGCTCCGCCAGC
Source organism: Dehalococcoidia bacterium (assembly GCA_034420575.1). Lineage (GTDB taxonomy): Bacteria > Chloroflexota > Dehalococcoidia > UBA2979 > UBA2979 > VXMT01. The sequence continues at coordinate 2,308 of DAOULE010000047.1, read as the reverse complement.
GGCTCTTCGACCAGGTCGCGCGACTCGGGCCGGCGCACTTCGACCGCCAGCGCACGGGCGACGTGACCGTCGGCGTCGTCGAGGGCGTCGAGTTGCTGGAGACGTTCTTCGGGCAGTACCTGCCGCAGCTGATGGTGGCCGCGCTGGCGCCGATCGGGATCTTCGTCTTCATGGGCTGGCTCGACCTGCCCGTGGCGGCCGTCTACCTCGCCTTCGCCCTCGTCACGCTCTTCATCCCGTCGCTGCTGCGGCAGCGCAACGCCGAGGCCTCGATGCGGCGGCGCGACGCCTACGGCTCCTTCGCCGCCGACTTCCTCGACTCCGTCCAGGGGCTCGCCACGCTCAAGGCGTTCGGCCAGAGCGGCAGGCGCGGCGAGGCGCTGGCCGAGCGCGCGCACGAGGTCTTCCGCTCAACCATGGGCGTGCTCGTGAGCAACGCGCTCGCGCAGGGCCTCACCATCCTCGCGATCACCGTGGGGGCCGCCGTGGCGCTGTTCGTCGGCGCGCTGCGCGTCGAGAGCGGCGCGATGGAGCTCGCCGAACTCCTCGTCGTGCTCATGCTCGGCGTCGAGGTCTTCCGGCCGCTGCGCGAGCTCAGCCAGCTCTTCCACCAGGGGCTGCTCGGCGTGGCCGCGGCGGAGAGCGTGCTCGACGTGGACCGTGCCGAGCCGCTGACGCCCGACGCCGACGCACCACCAGCACGGGAACTGGAGCCGCGCATCGAGTTCGACGACGTCACGTTCAGCTACCCGGCCGGGCGACGCCCGGCGTTGAACGGGGTCTCGTTCACCGTGGAGCCCGGCCGCCGCATCGGCGTGGTCGGGCGCTCGGGCTCGGGCAAGTCGACTCTGGTGTGGCTGCTACAGCGGCTCTACACACCACAACATGGCGCCATCCGCCTCGGCGGCCACGACCTCAACGAACTGCGGTTCGAGGACATCCGCGCGCAGATGGCAGTCGTGCTGCAGGACACCTACCTCTTCCACGGCTCAGTGGTCGCGAACCTCCGCTTCGCGAAACCGGACGCGACGGACGACGAGATCCGCGAGGCGGCCCGCGCCGCCAATGCGCACGACTTCATCACCAACCTGCCCGAGGGCTACGCGACTGTCATCGGTGAGCGCGGGCACCGCCTCTCGGGCGGCGAGCGGCAGCGCATCGCGATCGCCCGCGCGCTGCTGCGCGACGCGCCGATCCTGATCCTCGACGAGGCGCTGTCGAGCGTGGACGCCGAGAACGAGGCGACCATCCAGGCCGCCCTCGACCGCCTGATGGAGGGCCGGACGACGCTGATCATGGCGCACCGCCTGTCCAGCGTGCGCGCCTGCGACGAGATCCTCGTACTGGACGAGGGGCGGCTGGTGGAGCGTGGCGACCACGAGACGCTGCTCAAGGAAGGCGGCGTCTACGACTGGCTCATGGCCGGCCAGATGACCGACCCCAGCCTCGACGCATGGGCCGAGGGCGACCCGGCGACCGAGGCGGCCCCGGTCGGCGCGGGGGCGGGCGCCCTCGCGATGCGCGACGACGTCGGCGGACCGACCGAGGCGATCATCCGCGCCGAGGGGATGGGGTGGCGGGAGACCTCGGCGCGCCTGCTCGCGCTCGCCGCCCCCTACTGGCTGAAGACGGTCCTGACATTCGTCACCGGCGTGTCGCACTTCCTCGGTGCGATCGCCGTGGGCGTGATCGGCGCACTCATGGTCGCGAACGTGCGCGACGGCGACCCGATCGGAGTGCTCGCGGTGCTGCTCATGGTGGTCGCAGTGCTGACCGGCGTCTTCCGGTTCCTCGAGAACTGGATCTCCCACGACATGGCGTTCCGCCTGCTCGCCGACATGCGCATCGACCTCTACCGCAAGCTCGACCAGCTCGCGCCCGCCTACCTGCTGCGACGGCGCACCGGCGACCTCGTGTCGATGGCGACGCAGGACGTCGAGACGGTCGAGTACTTCTTCGCGCACACCATCGCCAACGCCTTCGTGAGCGTCGTCGTCCCCGGCGCGGCGCTGGTCACGCTCTTCGTCGTCGACTGGCGGCTCGGGCTCGGCCTCGCGCCGCTGCTCGTCGTGGCCGGGCTGAGCCCGCTCTTCACGCGCCGCATCGTCGACCGGCTGGGTTCGAGGTCGCGGGACCACCTCGGCGCGCTGAACGCGCACATGGTCGACACGCTGCAGGGGCTGCGCGAGGTCACGGCCTTCCAGCGTGAGCGGGAGCGCAAGGCCGAGTTCGAGGGCCTCATGCGCGAGTACCGGCCGGTGCGGGCCGGGTTCAACCGCCAGATCTCGGCGCAACGGACGCTGCTGGA
>DAOULE010000046.1:0-7899 GCA_034420575.1 Dehalococcoidia bacterium | reverse complement strand
ACGGCCGACGCCGAGCGCGGTCATCATGCCGACGCCGGTCACGACGACGCGGCGCTGCGTGGTGTCCTGGGTCATGCTCCGCCCTCCCACCGTCCGAATAACAGGGCCGAATTATGCCCCCCAAGGCCGACCGACGTACTCATCGCGTGGCGCACCTCGGTGCTCCGCGCCTCGTTCGGTACGTAGTCGAGGTCGCAGTCGGGGTCCGGCGTGCGGTAGTTGATCGTCGGCGGCGCGAGCTGCTGGTCGCAGGTCATCACCGCGATCGCCGCCTCCACGGCCCCCGCCGCGCCCATCATGTGGCCGAGCATCGACTTCGTCGAGGAGATCGCGATGCGCTCGGCGTGGTCGCCGAAGACCTCGCGGATCGCATGTGTCTCGACCCGGTCGTTCATCGGCGTGCTCGTGCCGTGCGCGTTGATGTAGTCGACGGTGTCGAGGTCCACGCCGCTCGCATCGAGGCTCCGGCGCATCGCCTGCGTGATGCCGCGGCCGTCGTCGGCGGAGGCAACCATGTCGAAGGCGTCGCTCGCCGTGGCGGCGCCCTTCCACTCGGCGTAGATGTGGGCGTCGCGCGCCAGCGCGTGGTCGAGGTCCTCGAGGATCAGCACCGCCGCGCCTTCCGAGATCACGAAGCCGTTGCGGTCGGCGTCGAAGGGGCGCGAGGCCTGCTTGGGGTCGTCGTGGTCGGCAAGGGCGCGCATGGCGTTGAAGCCGGCGTAGTAGAGCGGGCGCAGTGGCGCCTCGAAGCCGCCGGCGATGATGACCTCGGCCTCGCCGCGCCGGATCAGCTCGGCGGCCTCGCCGACGGCGGCGCCACCCGTGGCGCAGGCGGCGGTCACGGCCATGTTGGGGCCGCGCGCGCCGAGTGCGATGGCGACGAGGCCGGAGGCGGTGTCGGGCAGCGAGTTGGTGATCATGAACGGGCTGACGCGGCGCGCGCCGCGCTCCTCCATGACCTCGTGGTTCTCGACCAGCATGTAGGCGCCGCCGATGCCCGTGCCGAGCACGATCCCGACGCTGCCGGGGGGCTGGCGCTCGAGGTCGAGCTGCGCGTCGGCCACGGCCTGCCGTGATGCGGCCATCGCCAGCACCGAGGAGCGGTCGATGCGTCGCAGCAGCTTGGAGTCCACGTAGCTCGCGGGCTCGAAGCCCTTGAGCTCTCCTGCGATGGGGCACGGGAACTCGGAGGCGTCGAAGAACGTGATGGGGGCGATGCCGGACCGCCCCTCGACCAGCCCCTCCCACGTCGACTCCATGTCGAGGCCGAGGGGGGTGAGCGCCCCCAGGCCCGTGACCACCACGCGGCGCCCGGAAGGTTCGGTCATCAGGAACGCGCTGCCTGCGTCGACTCCGGGGGCAGCACGGAGATGGGGATCGGCTCGACCTCGGCGTCGTTGAGCGAGACCGCGGTCACGCTGCGGTCGGTGCGCCGCACGAGGCGGGCGAGCACGTGGCCCGGCCCGCTCTCGACGAAGGTGCGCACGCCCTGGTTCGTCATCTCGCGGACGTTGTCGGACCAGTAGACGGGAGCGCGGAGTTGCTCGGAGAACTCCTCGCGGAGATCGTCGGCGGTGTGCAGCAGCTTCGAGGTGCGGTTGGAGACGATCGGACGTGCCGGGTCCACCATCGGGATCTCGCGGATGAGGTGCGCGAACTCCTCGGCCTGCCCATCGTGGAGCGGGGTGTGGCTGGAGACCTTCACCTTGAGTCGGATCACGCGCCCCTGCAGGTCGCGTGCGCGGTCCATCGCGCGTTCGAGCGCGGAGACGTCGCCGCTGATCACGGTCTGGGTGTCGAGGTTGTGGTTCGCGATGTCGACGCGGCTCCCGGTGGAGAGCGTCGCCTCCTCGCAGATCTGCTGCACGACCTCGCCGTTGAGCCCGATGATCGAGGCCATCCCGACCGGGCGGCCCTCGTTGAATCGGCTCATCAGCTTCGAGCGCTCGAGGACGACGAGCATCGCGTCGCGGAACGTGAGCGCCTCGGCGGCCACGGCGGCGCTGAACAGCCCGAGCGAGTGCCCGCCGAAGAGCCGCGGGCGGATCGACCGACCGACCTCGCTCAGCTTCTCGTGCATGGCGCCCAGGAAGGCGACGGAGGTGGTGAGCACGGCGGGCTGCGTGTACGTGGTCTCGGCGAGCGCCTCGGCGTCCTCCTCGATGCAGATCTCGGCGACATCCATGCCGGCGAGGTCGCTCGCTTCCTCGTAGACGAGGCGCGCGGTCTCGGAGTGCTCGTAGACGAGGCGGCCCATGCCGGGCTGCTGCGAGCCCTGGCCGGGGAAGACGATTGCGACGGGATCGCTCTCGGGAGTGGGAGTGCCTTCGCTCACGGCGCTGGTTCTCCGTGGGAGGTGAGGTTTCGCACGCAGGTGTCTATGCGGTGCAACGGAGGCCCGCTCATCCCCCCTGCGGCTGCCTCCCATGCGGCGGCGCGGCATGCGCGCCGACCCCGCAATGGTACGTGACTGGAGCCCTGCAATGCTACGGCCTGCATGCGCCGATCCCCACATGGCCTGTAGATCGACATAACAATGCGGCTAGCCGTCCAGGGCCTTGCGCACGTCGGGCAGCACGCGCAGGAGGTCGCTGGCGACCGTGGTCGCCGCCCCCATCGCCGTCTCCAGCGCCCGGCCGCACTCGCTGTGCATGTACACGGCCGCTGCCGCTGCTTCGAACGGCTCCATGCCCTGCCCGATGAGCGAGGCGATGAACCCCGCCAGCACGTCGCCCGTCCCCGCCGTCGCCAGCACCGCGCTCGAGAACTCCGAGAGCCGCGCGCGCCCATCGGGCGAGGCGACCACGGTGTTCGCCCCCTTGAGCACCACGACGCTGTCCGTGCGCTGCGCGTATTCGACCGCGAGCCGCAGCCGGTCGTCTTGCACCTCCTCGACGGTCGTGCCGAGCAGGCGCGCCATCTCGCCCGGGTGTGGTGTCAGCACGCGTGCGACGTCCAGGCCCTCGTGCCAGCCCGGCCGCTCGGCCAGCGCGTTCAGCGCATCGGCGTCGATGACGGCCGCGCGCAACCCCTCGACGCCGTCGAGGCCGGCGAGGACGTTCGCGACGAACGCGGCGGTCTCGGGGGTGTGCGAGAGGCCTGGCCCGAGCAGCAGCGCCTCGCACCCGTCGAGCGCGCGCAGCAACTCCGCGGCCGCGTCGGCGGTCACCGCGCCCTCGGCGTCGCGCAGCGGCTGGTGCGTGACTTCCGGGATGGCGGCGGCGACGAGCGCCTGCGCCGACTCCGGTGCGGCGAGCACCACGAGCCCCGCGCCCGCGCGCAGCGCGGCCTCCGAGGCGAGCCGTGCCGCGCCGGGGTAGCGGCGCGACCCGGCCGCGACGACGGTCGTGCCGAAGGTGCCCTTGTGGGCGTCGTCGGAGCGGAATGGCATGCGCTCCTGCAGGTCGCGCTGTCTGATGTCCTCGAACGGGAGGTCGTCGCCGATGCCCTCGGGGAGCCCGATATCGGCCTCGGCCACGTCGCCGGCGATCGCGCGGCCGGGCATGGCGAACAGCCCGACCTTCGCGAAGCCGAGCGCGACCGTGGTGTCCGCGCGTACGACGGCCGGGTCCGCGCGGCCCGTGTCCGGGTCGACGCCCGTGGGGACGTCGATGGAGAGCAGGCTGGGGCGGAAGATGCGCTGCGCGCGCCGCTCGGCCACCTTGTCGAGCACGGCCTCGAGCACGCCGTCGATGGGCCGGGAGAGGCCCGTGCCGAGGAGCGCGTCCACGACTCCGTGCGCCTCGGCGAGCCGCGCCTCGAGGCGTTCGAGGTCGGGGTCCTCCTCGGCGCTCCACGCCTCGATCCCGGCGGCCTGGAGCGCCTGCCACTGCGGGTCGTCGTCTGGTCGGGGGGTGAGCAGGAAGACGGAGAGCTCGGCGCCCCACTCCCTGAGGTTGCGCGCGGCGGCAAGGCCGTCGCCGCCGTTGTTGCCGGGCCCGACCAGCACGACGGCGATCCGGCCCTCGGCCGCGCCCATGCTGATCCACGCCTCCTGCGCCACGGCGACGCCGGCGTTCTCCATGAGCTGCGCCTCGCTGATGCCCTGCTCGGCGGCGGCCGCCTCCATGGCTCGCATCTGTTCGGCGGTGACGAGTTTCATGACGGCCTCACCCCAGTAGTCCTCGCAGTTTCAGGAAGTCGACCAGGCGCCTGCGCGCCGCCCCCGGCTCCTGCTCGCGTCGTTCCTGCGAGCAGACCACGACGGCGATGGCGAACTCGTCGAGGTGGCTCAGCGAGATGTCGATGGCGTCGAGGCCGATCACCTCGGCGCGGCGCGCGGCCCCGCCGGTGAGGTACACCAGCGGCTTGCCACGTTGGTCGGGCAGCACCTCGATGTCGCGCCACGCGACCGAGCGCGCCCCGGTGCCGAGCGCCTTCATCACGGCTTCCTTGGCCGCGAAGCGCGCGGCCAGCTCGCGCACGCGCCCCCGGCAGAACGCTGCTTCCTCGGGGGTATAGACGCGGCTCAGGAAGCGCTCGGGGTGGCGTTCGAGAACGCGCGCTACGCGCGGTATCTCGATGATGTCGACCCCGACGGCATGGGTGCTCACGGCGCGCGATTCTAGCACGCGCCTCCGGCTATACTCCGCCCGTGCCCGCCACCATCATCGACGGCAACGCGATCGCGGCCGAAATCCGGGGTGAGGTGGCCGCGCGCGTGCGCGCTCACGTCGACGCCGGGGGCGCTGTCCCGCACCTCACCGCCGTGCTCGTCGGCGACGACCCGGCGTCCGCCACCTACGTCCGCAACAAGGCGCGCGCCTGCGCCGAGGCGGGCATCGACGCGCAGACGCTGACCCCCGCGGCCGACATCACGCAGGACGACCTGCTCGATATCGTGCGGGGGCTCAACGCGGACCCCGCAGTCTCCGGCATCCTCGTCCAGCTCCCGCTCCCGTCGCACATCGACGAACGCGCCATCACCGAGGCGGTCGACCCCGACAAGGACGTCGACGGCCTGCACCCGGTGAACCTCGGTCGGCTCGTGCAGGGGCAGCCGCACCTCGTGCCGGCGACGCCGGCGGGCGTGCAGCAGATCCTGCTGCGCACCGGCAACGACCTCGCCGGCAAGCGCGTCGTGGTCATCGGCCGCTCGACGCTCGTCGGCAAGCCACTCGCGCTGCTGCTCGGGCAGAAGGCGGAGGGCGCCAACGCCACGGTCACGCTCGCCCACACCGGCACCACGGACCTCGCCGCCGTCGCCCGCGAGGCCGACATCCTTGTGGTCGCCGCGGGCCGGCCCAACACGGTGACGGCGGAGATGGTGCGCCCCGGCGCCGTGGTCATCGACGTCGGCACGAACCGCGTCGACGACGCGTCGCGCAAGCGGGGATGGCGGCTGGCGGGGGACGTGGAGTTCGAGGGTGTCGCGGCGGTGGCGGGCGCCGTCACGCCCGTGCCGGGTGGCGTCGGCCCGATGACTATCGCGATGCTGCTGGTGAATACGTTGCGGGCGGCGGGTGTGGCGTAAAGTCGCTGTCTGAGGTGAACCGGGGTCGTGCGGGTTCGACCTTGGATTGTCTGCGCCAGGGCGCCAAGAACGCTTCACGCGCAGCTTCTTGCTCGGCCGGGCTTCTCTGGTCGTTCTCGTCCGATTCGTATAGGCGGTACTTGTACCAGAGGTACTCGTAGCGCGGGTCGTCGCCGGTGGGCGGTGTCAGCTTGCCCCCCACGAATCCGGCCCACCGGTCCACCCACCTCGATGCCTCGTCGTCGCCGCTAGCATCGGCCTCGTCCGGCGCTGCGCCGTTCCCTGCCAGCTCACGCAGTGACTCCTCGACCAGCGAGGAGAGCGAGACGCCCTGCTCACGGGCGTGGCGCTTCGCCGCCGTGATCAACTCGGCGTCGACGTTGACCGTGAGCCGCTTCTTGCCCATCGCTCGCTCCCTCACCCACGACGGATGCGCAGCCAGTGTATCGCGCCGGGGGCTGACCCAGCGTGTGGGAGGCAATATCCGGATCGTTGTAGTGGCAGCTGTCCCCGTCGCGTTCTGACCCCGCTCGTGCGAACATCGATCCATGGACGACCTGCGACAGCGCCTCGCCGAACTGCTAGAACGCGTCCGCGACGTGCAGGTGCGGCTTTGACCTGCCCGCGCGTGAGCGCGAGCTGACCGAGGCTCGCGCACAGTCCGCCGCCCCCGACCTCTGGGACGACCCCGAACGCGCACAGGCGCTGATGCGCCGCGTCGCGCGCCTCGAGGGGCAGGTCGAGTCGTGGCGCAGCCTCGAGCGCCGCACGGCCGAGCTCGGGGACCTTGCCGAGCTTGCCGACGAGACCGAGGGCGAGGAGCGTGACGCGCTCTCCGAGGACATCAGGCGCGAGCTTGCCGCGCTCGAGGCCCAGTTCGAGGAGATCGAGGTCTCCATCATGCTCGGCGGCCCCTACGACGACCACGACGCCGTGCTCGCGATCCACGCACGCGAGGGAGGGACCGACGCGCAGGACTGGACGGAGATCCTGCTGCGCATGTACCTCCGCTGGGCGGAGCGTCACGGCTACAGCACGCAGATCGTCTCGATCTCTTCGGGCGAGGAGGCGGGGATCAAGTCCGTCTCGATCCGCATCGGCGGCGACGACGCCTACGGGTTGCTGCGCTCCGAGCGCGGAACGCATCGCCTCGTGCGTATCTCGCCCTTCGACGCCTCGCGGTCGCGGCACACGAGCTTCGCGCTCGTGGAGGTGATGCCTGAGGTGCAGGACGACGAGATAGAGATCGAGGTGCGCCCCGAGGACCTGCGTGTCGACACGTACCGCGCGAGCGGGCACGGCGGTCAGAACGTGCAGAAGAACGACACGGCCGTGCGGCTCACACACCTCCCCACTGGTATCGTGGTGACGTGCCAGAACGAGCGCTCCCAGCTCCGCAACCGCGAGTCCGCGATGCAGGTCCTGAAGTCACGGTTGCTTGAGATGGAGCTTGAGCAGCGCGAGGCGGAGATGGCTGAACTCAAGGGCGAGCACGTCTCGGCGGGCTGGGGCAGCCAGATCCGCTCCTACGTGCTGCATCCCTACCGCATGGTGAAAGACCTCCGCACGGGTCACGAGACCAGCGACACGACCGCCGTCCTCGACGGCGAGTTCGACGACTTCGTCTACGCATGGCTGCGCAGCCAGGTGGGCGTCGAGGCGGCGGAGATGGCGAGTTGAACGCCACGAGGTGGGTGTACGCGCTCGCCGCGATAGCGGCGCTCGCACTCGGCGCGCTCGCCGCGCTGGGGTCGTCGCCCGCGTCCGCCGACAACGGCGTGACGAACGTGCAGGCCACGTCGGGCGACCCGACGTCCGTCGTCTTCGGCGCACGGGTGACCGCACCCGCCGGACTGGAGAGCGCGACACTCGTCTATCGCGTGCTCAACCCCAAGGAGGGCGACGTCGGCGGTCGTGGCGAGGCGACATTCGGGCCGGGCCCGGAGAACGACGTCTCGTTCACGCTGGAGACTCGCACCGCGATGCGCTATATCCCGGTCGGCTCGCAGTTCCGCTTCCACTGGGAGTTCGTCGACGCCGAGGGTCAGGCGTTCCAGAGTGAGGAGCAGGCCTTCCTCTTCCTTGACGGCCGCTACCGCTGGCGCGACCGCCAGCTCGGCCAGGTGACCGTCTACTGGTACGGCGGGAACGAGGACTTCGCGGACCGCGTGCTGCGTGCCGGCGAGTCGGCGCTGGAGGAGACCGAGGCGCTGCTCCAGGTCACGGTGCCGTACGACGTGCGCATCATGGTCTGGGCGTCCGAGAGCGACGGCGAGCTCGCAATGAGGCCGCGCAGCCGGCTGTTCGACGCGCTCGTCACCACGGGTGGGCAGCGCACCGGGGCCGACCTGCTGTTCGTGTTCACGGCAACCTCGGACGTCGTGCGCCACGAGATGGCGCACATCGTGACGGCCGTGGCAGGGGAC
>DAOULE010000045.1:0-17779 GCA_034420575.1 Dehalococcoidia bacterium | reverse complement strand
CGTCGACGCTGAAGCCGCCAAGCGGCGGAGGCCACGCGCCTTCTCGTTCTACTGCGTCGCCGCCACCGAGGCGGGCACCCACCAGGCCACCGAGCACGGCGGCTACCACCAGGGACGCGGCGATGGCAGCGACGCGCACCACCGGTGGGCGCTTCTCGCGCTCGTCGGGCCTCATGGCGCGTCGTCCATCCACAGCGCTAGCCCCAGTTACGTGACTATGCGTCTCTCCTGCACGAGGGTATGCCTACAGTACGTTCGGCGCGCGCGAATGGTTCCCTCACCCCCATCGAGGCTCCGGCCGGACGCGATACAATGGCTGTGCACGAAGCGGCGCGAGGCGCCGTGATACGAACGTCGGAGGCGTCATGACGACCAACGGGAACATGGCGAGCGGCTCGGGCGAACAGGGCGAGACCGCCACCTGGCGCGTCAAGGCCGGGCTCGCGCAGATGCTCAAGGGCGGCGTGATCATGGACGTCGTCACCGTCGAGCACGCGCGTATCGCCGAGGAGGCAGGCGCCGTGGCCGTGATGGCGCTGGAGCGCGTCCCCAGCGACATCCGCGCGGCCGGCGGCGTGGCCCGCATGAGCCACGTCGCGCTCGTCGAGGAGATCTGCAACGCCGTCACCATCCCGGTGATGGCGAAGGCCCGCATCGGCCACTTCGTCGAGGCGCAGATCCTCGAGGCCATCGGCGTCGACTACATCGACGAGTCGGAGGTGCTCACGCCCGCCGACGAGGCGCACCACATCAACAAGCACCCGTACCGCGTGCCGTTCGTGTGCGGCTGCCGGGACCTGGGCGAGGCGCTGCGCCGCATTGCCGAGGGCGCGGCGATGATCCGCACCAAGGGCGAGGCCGGCACCGGCGATATCGTCGAGGCCGTGCGCCACATGCGCGCCGTCCACGACGGCATCCGCCACATCACCGCGATGCGCGACGACGAGCTCGCGACCTACGCCAAGGAGCTCGGTGCGCCGATCGAGCTGGTGCGCGAGATCAAGGAGACCGGCCGCCTGCCGGTCGTGAACTTCTCCGCAGGCGGCGTCGCCACGCCGGCCGACGCCGCGCTGATGATGCAGCTCGGCGCGGACGGGGTGTTCGTCGGCTCCGGCATCTTCAAGTCCGACGAGCCCGCGAAGATGGCCGCGGCCATCGTCCGCGCCGTGACGCACTACGCCGACCCGATGGTGCTGGCCGACGTCTCGCGCGACATCGGCGAGCCCATGCGCGGCCGCTCGGCCGCCTCGCTGCCCGCCGAAGAGCAGCTCGCCGTGCGGGGGAACTGAGGGCGCCACACTGCAAAGCGCCACCACGCCATTGGGAGCACCGTGACCACAGCGCCGGAACGCACCGCCGTCGCGCCGCGCATCGGCGTGCTCGCGCTGCAGGGCGACGTGCGCGAGCACCTCGAGGCGCTCGCCGCGCTCGGCATCCCCGGCGCGGAGGTGCGCACGCTCGCGCAGCTCGACGCCGTCGACGGCCTGATCATCCCCGGCGGCGAGAGCACGACGATCGCGCGGCTGCTGCTGATCTTCGGGATGCATGAGCCGCTCCGCGACCGCATCGCCGCCGGGATGCCCGTGTGGGGCACCTGCGCCGGGGCCATCCTGCTGGCGACGCGCGCCGACCTCGACCGCCCCACGCTCGGCGTCATGGACATGGTCGCCGAGCGCAATGCCTACGGCCGCCAGGTCGACTCCTTCGAGGTCGACCTCGACATCGCCGGGCTCGACGACGGGCCGCTGCGGGCGGTGTTCATCCGCGCGCCCCGGCTGGCCGAGCCCGGACCCGGCGTCGAGGTCCTCGCACGGCTCGACGACGGCTCGATCGCCGCCTGCCGGCAGGGCCACATGCTGGCGACGGCGTTCCACCCCGAGCTCACCACCGACGGCAGACTGCACGCGTACTTCCTCGAGATGACCGAGGAGGCGCTCGCGGCGGCGAGGGCGTAGCCATGATCGGCCCGAACGACCTCATTGCCTTCGTCACCTTCGACGGGCACGTCTACGCCAACCAGGCCGTGACGCGCGAGCGGCTTGGCCGGCCGCCCGAGCCGGCACACGCGCTCAAGGCCGCGCTCGCGCACTGGCTGCGACGCCGCCACGTCTGGATGGACGTCGAGGGCCGCCACATCCAGGGCATCGCCACTGCGCGCCCGCTTGCGGGCCCCAGCGCGTGGGAGCTCGACACCCTCGTGGACGCCGGCGAACCCGGCGCGGAGGCGAACGTGGTCCGCTCGCTGCTACAGCAGGTCCAGGAGGACGCCCGCCGCAACGGGGTCACGCACCTGCTGGCGCGACTGCGCTCGAACGCCCCGGCGGTCGTCGGCGCGATGCGCGCCGGGTTCACGCAGGCGCTGGGCGAGCAGCTCTGGCGCGCCCCGGTGCTGCGCGGCCTGGCCGCGCCCGACCGCTCGATGACCGTCGAGGAGGCGACCGAGGCCGACACGCACGACCTGTTCCTGCTCTACTGCCGCGCCGTGCCCGTGACTGCGCGCAGCGCGATCGCGATGACGCAGCGCGAGTGGCTCGCGACGCGCGAGGATGACTGGCTCGGCCGCCGCTCGCTCGCCCTCGTCGCGCGCGCGGGCGGCGTGGTGGTCGGGATGGCGCGGCTCTCGTCCGCGCACGGCAGCACCCACGTCGAGCTGCTCGCCGCGCCCGACGCGCCGGGCGCCGCGAGCGCGCTGCTCGCTGCCGCGGCGCAGCGTGTCGCGAGCGGGCACCCGGTGCTCGTGCTCACCCCGGCTGTGGCCGGCCCTGCCGCCGGGGAGCTGCGCGCGACGGGGTTCGAGCCGGACGAGGAGTACGTGGTGCTCAGCAAGCGCGTCGCGCGCCCCGTCGAGGAGACGGTGACGGTGAGCGCGGGCGTCGCGGTGCCGGGAGGGTAGCGGTGGCAACCGAACAGGTCGCGGCGCCCGGCGAAGAGGTCCTCGCCGACTTACGCGAGATCGAGCTGCTGTTCGAGGCGCTCCCCGTGCGCATCGCCAACGCGCTCCGCGAGTCTCCAGCCGACGACCTCCTCGAGGTGGTGCTCGACCTCGGACGCCAGCCGACCGCGCGCCACGCCGACCGCGAGGTCGTGCTCAGCGAGGACGAGGTCACCGCACAGGACCTCGACCACGTGGTCGCGGCGATCTCCGAGTTCGCCGACGACAACCGCGCCGGCATCCCGCGCACGCTGCACCGCATCTCCGCGATCCGGAACCGCCGAGGCCGCATCGTCGGGCTGACGTGCCGCGTCGGCCGCAGCGTCACCGGCTCCGCCGGCGCCATCCGCGACCTCTTCGAGGCCGGGCGGAGCGTGCTGCTCCTCGGCGCGCCGGGGGTGGGCAAGACGACGATGCTGCGCGAGGCGGCGCGCGTGCTCGCCGACGATCTCGACCGCCGCGTCGTGATCGTCGACACCTCGAACGAGATCGGCGGCGACGGCGACATCCCGCACCACGCGGTAGGCCGCGCCCGCCGCATGCAGGTGCCGCACCCCGAGCTGCAGCACCAGCTCATGATCGAGGCCGTCGAGAACCACATGCCCGAGGTGATCGTGATCGACGAGATCGGCACCGCCCTGGAAGCGACCGCGGCGCGCACCATCGCCGAGCGCTGCGTGCAGCTGATCGGCACCGCGCACGGCAACACGCTGCACAACCTCATGCAGAACCCGACGCTCTCCGACCTCATCGGCGGCATCGAGTCGGTCACCCTCGGCGACGAGGAGGCGCGCCGGCGCGGCACGCAGAAGACCGTGCTCGAACGCCGTGCGCCGCCGACCTTCGGGTCGCTCGTCGAGATCCAGTCGTTCGACCGCGTGGCGGTGCACGAGGACATCGGCGCGACTGTCGACAAGCTGCTGCGCGGCTTCGACGCGGAGGCCGAGGTGCGCACCATCGCTCCCGGCGGCGAGGTCTCCGCCGCCACCCGCGTCCCGGTGCCCTCGACGCAGAGCGAGACCCTGGTACCGCCGCGCGAGCGCGCAGCGGGGGAGCGCCACGAGTTGCCGCCCGCCCCGGGCGGCCCGCTGCGCCGCATCCTGCCGTTCGGCGTGAGCCGGTCGCGGCTGGAGCAGGCGATCCACGAGACGCGCTCGGACGCCGAGGTCGTCGACCGCGTCGGCGACGCGGACGCGGTCATGACGCTGCGGCCGTACTACCGCCGTCGCAGCGGGCCGCTGCGCGAGGCCGCCTCGCGCGGCATCCCTGTCTACGTGCTGCGCAACAACACCATCAGCCAGATGGAGCAGTCCCTGATGCGCATGCGCGGCGACGGCAACGAGCCCGACCCGACGACCTCGGCGCTGAAGGAAGCCGAGGAGGCGATCGCGGCGGTCAACCTGAGCGGTGAGAGCAGCATCGAGCTCTCGCCGCAGAACGCGTACATCCGGCGCTTGCAGCACGAGCTCGCCGCGCGCCACGGCGCGACCTCGGTCTCGCGTGGCCGCGAACCGTACCGCCGCGTCACCCTGACCGCCGGGGACGGCTCCTCGCGCGCCGCCCGGGCCGTGCCCGCCCTCGCCGACTCGCCCGACCACTCACCTGCGGGCGGGGACCCCCCGCCGGGCGGCTAGCGCGCGTGGCCACACGCTCCGGCTGCTTCGTCACGATCGAGGGCGGCGAGGGCGTCGGGAAGACGACCCTCCTCGCCGCGCTCGCCGCCCGCGCGCGCGAGGCGGGCCTCGATGTCGTCGTGTGCCGCGAACCGGGCGGCACGGCGCTCGGCGAACGGTTGCGCGATGCGCTGCTGCGCGCCGGCGGCGACGCGCCGGACGCCCACGCCGAGCTGCTCGTCTTTGCGGCGGCGCGAGCACAGCTCGTCGCGGAGGTGATCCGACCGGCGCTTCAAGATGATGCCCTCGTGCTCTGCGACCGCTACTCCGATTCCACGACCGCCTACCAGCACTTCGGCCGCGGGCTCCCTCGCGCGACGGTCGACGCGGTCAACGCCGCGGCCACGGGCGGGCTCACGCCCGACCTCACGCTGCTCCTCGACCTCCCGCCCGCCGAGGGCCTGCGCCGCGCCGGCCGGGCCGGCGACTACATGGAGCGCGAGGACCTCGCGTTCCATGAGCGCGTGCGGGCCGGTTTCACCGCGCTCGCGCAGGCCGAGCCTGAGCGCTGGCGCGTCCTCGACGCCTCGATGGGTGAGGGCGACGTGGCGACCGCAGCGTGGGCCGAGGTGTTGCGGGTCGCCGCGAGCTGAGGCCCCCCGGCCGCCTCGCGCATGGTCCGCGCAACACCCGAGGCCGTGCTCACCGGTCGCTGCTCGTCGGCCCCGTGCGCCGCGTAGCGGCGTGCTGTGCGAGACTTGTGCGCCACATCACAGCCGACCCGCAACCGCTCCCACGGAGGGTCGACGCATGAGTGAGCCGGAGCTGCCGGAGGGGTGGCCTGACGCCTTTGACGAGGACGCCCGTGACTACCTGTACGAAGAAGCGAGCACGCGCCTGCGGGAGATCACCGCGTTCGGAGGTCAGCAACAGGATCAGGCGCTCGCCTTGATGCGCTTGTCATTCCTGCTCATCGCTGTTGGGGGCATCTTTGGAGACTTGCACCTCGGGCCGAGTCCGCTCGGGATCGCCTCAAGCCTCGCAATCGCAAGCGCTGTTGCCGTCGGAGCGATTGGGCTGTTGCTGCTGTTACCCAGGGATTGGTCGACGGGAGCCGATGTGACATGGCTCGCGCGGTGGGAGGGCGCGAGCAAGCGTGGCATGAAGAACGCCGTGCTGGAGTACTCCGTTCAGGGCTTCCAGCGAAACCGCGAACTCACGTCAGCCAGGGGAAAGCTGCTGACTGCCATGGTCGCCGCGCTGGCGTTACAGACCGTATTCGTCGTGATCGTTCAGGTCGTCTCCGCCCTCGACTAACGGAGGGAGCCTACCGACCCCACCGCTCGATCGTGACGGGGGAGCCAGGGGGACGCGGCGGATCTGCTCGCTTCTCGTCCTGCTTTGGCGGGTCGTCAACAGTGCCGCCTTGCGGCGCGCCGTCCGTGCCCGTCTTGCCCCCGGCCATCGTGAACCTCGCTAGTTGATGCGCTCGAAGATCGAGGCGATGCCCTGGCCGCCGCCGATGCACAGCGACACCATCGCGTACTGCCCGTCGATGCGCTCGAGCTCGTACATGGCCTTCACCGTCAGGATCGTGCCGCTCGCGCCCACCGGGTGACCGAGCGCGATCGCCCCGCCGTTGGGGTTGGTCTTCTCCTCGGGCAGGTTCAGCGCATTGCTGCACGCAGCCGCCACCGAGGCGAACGCCTCGTTCAGCTCGATCGTGTCCATGTCGTCCACGGACAGCCCGGCCTTCTCCAGCGCGCTCTGCATCGCCGGGATGGGGCCCGAGCCCATGATGCGCGGCTCGACGCCGGCCTGCGCCCGCGCGACCAGGCGGAACTTCGGCGTGACGCCCAGCTCGGCGGCCTTGCTGGCGGTGGTCACGACGACCGCGGCGGCGCCGTCGTTGATGCCCGAGGAGTTCCCCGCCGTCACCTGGCCGTCCGGCTTGAACGCCGGGCGCAGGCGGCCGAGCGACTCCATGTCGGTCCGGCGCGGGTGCTCGTCGGTGTCGAAGGTCACGGTGTTGCGGCCCTGGCGAACCTCGACCGGGAGGATCTGGTCCTTGAAGTAGCCCGCCTCGATGGCGGCGAGGGCGCGCTCCTGCGAGCGGACGGAGACCTCGTCCTGCATTTCGCGCGAAACCTCGAACTCGTCGGCGAGGTTCTCGGCGGTGATGCCCATGTGGCACGACTCGTACGGGTCGGAGATGAGGTGCAGCAGGTTGTCCTCGACCGCGTCGTGGCCCAGGCGGTAGCCGGAGCGGCCGCGGCGCAGCAGGTAGGGCTGCATCGTCATGTTCTCGGCGCCGCCAGCGACGATGATCTCGGCGTCCCCGGTCTGCAGCCAGCGGGCCGCCGTGTTGATGGCCTCGAGGCCGGAGCCGCAGATGCGGTTCACCGTGTAGGCCGGGGTGCCGACCGGCAGTCCGGCCTTCAGCGTGGCGACGCGGGCGATGTAGCCGTCCTCGGCCACCTGACCGACGCAGCCCAGGATGACCTGGTCGATCTGCTCCGATTCAAGCCCGGCGCGCTCTACCGAGTCGCGGATGACGGCCGCGCCGAGGTCGGAGGCGGGTGTCTGGCTGAACGATCCGTTCATCGTGCCGATCGCGGTCCGCACGCCGCTGAGCAGGACAATGTCTTCCATCGGAAGCCCCCTACGGTCGCCCTCGCTGGCCATTCGGCCACCGCCGGAACCCGTTATCGCGTGTATACAAGTGTACGTCGCGAGGCGCTAGCGGGGTGTGTGGCCAATCGCGGAATTTCCTTAATTTCCGACCATCCAGCCGCCGACCCGGCGCTTCGGAGGATCATGCGCGCCGAGCCCGCGCTGCTCGTTGCCCACCCCCGGACGCGCCCATACACTCGATCCATGAGCGCATCCAGCGTCACCGTCGAGGTCCCGGCGACCTCCGCCAACCTCGGATCGGGTTTCGACAGCGTGGGCGTCGCGCTCGACTGGCCGCTGCGCCTGCGCTTCACGGTCCACGACGACCCGCAGCCCGCGCCCGACGACCCGATCGCGCTCATGGCGGGGCGCGCCGCGCTTACGCTCTACAACATGGCCGCCATCCCCGCCCCCTCGGGCCTCGAGGTTAGCGTCGAGCCCGACGGCCCCCCGGTCGGCCGGGGCCTCGGGCAGTCAGCGGCCGCGCGCGTGGCCGGCGTGATCGCGGCGAACGCGCTCACCGGCAGCGACTACGACCACGACACGCTGCTCCCGCTCGCCGTGCAGCTCGAACGCCACGCCGACAACGCCGTGCCGGCGATGTTCGGCGGCCTGCAGGTGGTGGTTGAGCACGACCTCGACGGTGTCCTGCACCTCGGCATCGAGGCCCCCGAGGAGCTGCGGTTCGTGCTGCTCGTGCCCGACCTGACGATGGCGACCGAGGAGACGCGGCAGCGACTGCCGCAGCGCGTCTCACGCAACCACGCCGTGCATAACATCGGCCGTGCCGCGCTGCTCGTCGCCGCGCTCAACGAGCGTCGCTACGACCTGTTGCAGGCGGCGACAGAGGACGTGCTGCACCAGCCGGCGCGCGCGACGATCTTCGAGCCGATGTACCCGATCTTCCAGGCCGCCCGCGACGCGGGCGCCCACGGCGCCTACCTCTCCGGCGGCGGCCCGACGATCGCCGCGCTCGCCACCGACCACTTCGAGGAGATCGCCGGGGCGATGCGCGCCGCGGCCGCCTCGCACGGCGTGGAGGCGGTGACGCGCATCTGCGCGGCACGGGCCGAGGGCGTCGTGCTGCTGCCCGACGAGGCGTAGGGCCGGAGCGATGGCGCTCGTCGTCCAGAAGTACGGCGGCTCGTCCGTGGCCGACGCGGAGAAGATCCAGCACGTCGCGCGACGCATCATGGCGCGCCACACCGCGGGTGACCGCGTCGTCGCCGTCGTCTCGGCGATGGGCAAGACGACCGACGAGTTGATCGCGCTGACCCAGCAGATCACCTCGACCCCCCGTGCGCGCGAGCTGGACATGCTGATGTCGACGGGCGAGGCGGTCTCGTCGTCGCTGCTCTCGATGGCGCTGCACGAGCTGGGCGCCGAGGCAATCAGCCTCAGCGGCCCGCAGGCCGGGATCCGCACCGACGCGGTGTTCGGGCGGGCGCGCATCTCGGGCATCGACACGGCGCGCCTGGAGCACGAGCTCGACCGCGGGCAGATCGTGATCGTGGCCGGGTTCCAGGGAGCGTCGGACGACTTCGACATCACCACGCTCGGGCGCGGTGGCAGCGACACGACGGCCGTCGCGCTGGCCGCGGCGCTCAACGCCGACCGCTGCGAGATCTACACCGACGTCGCCGGCATCTACACCGCCGACCCTCGCATCTGCCCGGCGGCGCGCCCGCTGCGTGACGTCGGCTACGAGGAGATGCTGGAGCTCGCGACCACGGGCGCCCGGGTCATGCACGCGCGCGCAGTCGAGATCGGCGAGCTGTACGGCGTCGCCATCCTCGTCGCGAGCACGTTCGACGTCGAGGCCCCCGGTACGCTGATCCACGAGGAGACGACGATGGAGCAGGCCAACAAGGTGCGCGGGATCGCGCACGAGTCGAACATCGCGAAGATCACGGTGCGCGGTGTCCCGGACCAGCCGGGCGTCGCCGCGCAGGTCTTCGGGCCCCTGGCCGAGGCGGGCATCTCCGTCGACACGATCGTGCAGAACGCGAGCGTCGAGGAGCTCACCGACATGACGTTCACGGTCGACCGCAGCGAGCTCCGCGGAGCGGTCGACGTCGTCGAGCAGGTGTTGCCGCGCATCAACGCGGCCGACGTGATCTCCGACCCTGACTTCGGGTCGGTCTCGATCGTCGGCACCGGGATGTCGAGCAGCCCTGGTTACGCGGCGCGCATGTTCGAGCTGCTGTTCGAGCACGGGATCAACATCGAGCTGATCTCCACCTCGGAGATCCGCATCACGTGCATCGTGCGGTCGGGCCAGGTGGAGGCCGCCGTGCAGGCGCTCCACGACGGTTTCGCCCTCGATCGGGAGTAGCCCCGCGAGCAGCCTCGCCCGCTCCGGGAAGGGTGGTCGCCGATGAAGCGCGACCCGAGACTCGTCCGGCTCTCCGAGGAGCACCACCACGGCCTCGTCTTCGCGCTGCGGCTCGAGCGCGAGCTACCCGCGGCGGGCGATGCCGAACTCGCCTCGCTCTACGGCGACCTGCTGCGCTTCTGGGCGCGCGGCCTGCTCCCCCACTTCCACGCCGAGACCGAGTGCCTGATCGCACGCCTCGTCCGCCACGTGCCGGACGACGACGACCGCGTGCGGCGCATCCAGCGCGACCACCTCGGCATGGAGGCGCTGGTCGCGCGCATGCGCGACGCATTGGGCGACGAGGACCGCCGGGACGCCCTCGCCACGTTCGGGGAGACGCTGCGCGCGCACATCCGCTGGGAAGAGCGCGTGCTCTTCGAGTCGCTGCAGGAGGACCTCAACGAGGCCGAGCTCGACGCGGCGGGCGCGGAGATCGTCGACCGGCTGCCGAAGCCGACGCGGTCGCCGTGGGTGGAGGCGTAGAACCAAGCACGGCTTGAGGGTGACAGAGCTTGGTGGCGGAGCCTCGGCGGCCCGTGTAGTATCCCCCGTACGCCCGTTCGCGTAATGACGTAAGCCGATTCCTCGAATCAGGAGCGAGCCGGAAGCCCGATGTTCGCCCACCTCCACACCCACTCCGAATACTCGCTGCTCGACGGGCTGAGCACGATCCCGGACCTCGTGGCGCGCGCGAAGGGGCTGGGGCAGGACTCCCTCGCCATCACCGACCACGGCGCGCTCTACGGCGCGCTCAAGTTCTACGAGGAAGCCCGCGCAAACGACCTCAACCCCATCATCGGCCTCGAGGCGTACGTGGCGCCGGGTAGCCGCCTGGAGCGCAACCCGTCCGAGCGCACCCCGTACCACCTCACCCTGCTCGCGCAGAACGAGACCGGCTACCGCAACCTGCTGCGGCTCTCCTCCGCCTCGCACCTCGAGGGCTTCTACTACCGCCCGCGCGTCGACCGCGAGCTGCTGGCCGCCCACCACGAGGGCATCATCGCGCTCTCCGCGTGCCCGTCGGGCGAGGTGTTGACGGCGTTGCAGGAGGAGCGCGAGGACGCCGCGCGCGAGGCGCTCGGGTGGTATCGGGACCTCTTCCAGGGTCGCTACTACGTCGAGCTCCAGGACCACGGGCAGGACCAGTTCTCGCGCTACACGCCGAAGCTCGTCGAGCTCGCCCGCAGCCTCGACCTGCCGATGGTGCTGACCAACGACTCGCACTACACCTCGGAGGACCAGGAGCACCCTCACGACGTGCTGCTGTGCATCGGCACGAACGCGACCGTGCACGAGACGAACCGCATGAAGCTCGAGGGCGGCTCGTTCTACCTCAAGTCCGAGGAGGAGATGCGGGCCCTGCTGCCCGAGCTACCCGAGGCTTCCGACGAGACCGCCCGCATCGCGGAGCAGGTCGACATCCGCCTCGACTTCGGGCGCACGCTGCTCCCCGACCCCGGCATCCCCGAGGGCGCCACGGCCGAGAGCCACCTGCGCGAGCTCTGCGAGCAGGGCCTCCGGGAGCGCTACCCGCACGCCACGGACGAGCAGCGCGAGCGGCTCGACTACGAGTTGTCGGTGATCGCGGAGACCGGGTTCAACGAGTACATCCTGATCGTGCGCGACATCGCCCAGTTCGCCCGCAAGCGCGGCATCCCCATGGGCGTGCGCGGCTCGGCCGCCGCGTCGATGGTGCTGCACTGCCTCGACGTCACCGACATCGAGCCGACACAGTACCGGCTGGTGTTCGAGCGCTTCCTCAACCCCGAGCGTCGCGAGATGCCGGACGTGGACTTCGACTTCGCCGACGACCGCCGCGAGGAGGTCATCCGCTACGCCGCCGAGCGGTACGGCCGCGAGCGCGTCGCGCAGATCGTGACGTTCGGGACGCTGGGCGCGAAGGCCGCCATCCGCGACACCGGGCGCGCACTCGGCATGAGCTACGGCGACGTCGACCGCGTCGCGCGGCTCGTGCCCAACACCCTCGGCGTCACGCTCGACGGCGCCCTCGGCGAGGTCGAGGAGCTGCAGGCCGCGTACGAGGGCGACCCGGCCGCGAAGGAGCTGCTCGACACCGCACGGTCGCTGGAGGGCGTCGCTCGCCACGCGAGCACGCACGCCGCCGGCATCGTCATCTCGCGCGAGCCGCTCGTCGAGGTGGCGCCGCTGCAGCGCGCCACCTCCGACCGCAGCGACGACGCGGAGACGCTACCGACGACGCAGTACGACATGAACGACGTGGCGAAGATCGGGCTGCTCAAGCTCGACTTCCTTGGCCTCGCCAACCTCACCATCCTCGGCAAGGCCGCGGAACTGATCGAGGGCGGGCTCGACCTCGAAGCCATCCCGGACGGCGATGCGGCCGCAGCGCAACTGCTCGCCGAGGGGCGCACGTTCGGCGTCTTCCAGCTGGAGGGCGGCGGGATGCGTCGCTGGGTGCAGGAGCTGCAGCCGAGCGACATCCGCGAGCTCGCGGCGATGATCGCGCTCTACCGCCCCGGCCCGATGGAACACATCCCGCGCTACATCGACGTGAAGTACGGACGCGCGGAGGCGCACTACCCGCACGAAGACCTGGCGCCCGTGCTCGACGAGACGTACGGCGTGATCACGTACCAGGACCAGGTGCTGGAGATCGCGCGCACCTTCGCCGGCTACACGCTCGGGCAGGCCGACGTGATGCGGAAGGCGATGGGCAAGAAGATCGCCGACGTCATGCTGTCAGAGCGCGAGCGCTTCATCAGCGGAGCAATCGAGAAGGGCTACGACCAGCGGCTCGCCGAGCAGCTCTTCGACCTCATCGAGCCGTTCGCGGGGTACGCGTTCAACAAGGCGCACGCCTTCTCGTACGCGGTCATCGCGTACCGCACGGCGTGGCTGAAGGCGCACTACCCGGTCGAGTTCATGACGGCCGTGCTGGCGGCCGCCGGCGCGCACCCGACCGGTGCGCAGGACCGCATCGCGGCCGCGATCGCCGAGTGCAGCCGCCTCGGGATCGAGGTGCTCGCGCCGCACATTAACGAGTCCGGGCAGAACTTCGCGATCGGCTCGCGCGGCACGGAGGGCGCCGGCGGCTCGATCCGGTTCGGGCTCGCGCAGATCAAGAACGTCGGGCAGGGCGCCGTCGAGGGCCTGCTCGCGGTGCGCGAGAAGGACGGCCCGTTCACGTCAATCGAGGACTTTGCGCGCCGCGTCGACCCGCGCGACTGCAACCGGCGCGTCCTCGAGTCGCTCGCGAAGGCGGGCGCGCTCGACCCGCTGTTGCGCCGCGACGAGGGCGAGGACCGCTCCTCGGTCGTCTTCGGCGTCGACCGGATCCTCACCGTCGCACAGGAGGCGCAGCGCCAGCGCGACACCGGCCAGACCTCGATGTTCGACCTCTTCGGCACGCAGGTGGACACGCCGCTGCCCGCACTGGAGCTCGAGGCCGTGCGGACGCCGGAGCGCGAGATCGGGACGTGGGAGCGCGAGCTGCTCGGCACCTACGTCTCGTCGCACCCCTTCCGCGAGTCCGCGCGCGAGCTGGCGCGGTGGATCACGCACCAGACGACCGAGCTGACGGCCGACCTTGCAGGCCAGCAGGCGATCGTCGCCGGGATGGTCACGGGCGTGCGGCGGCTCACCACCCGGCAGGGCAAGGCCTTCGCCGCCGTCACCGTCGAGGACCTCGGCGGCACCGCGGAGCTGACCATCTGGCCCGACCGCTACGGGGAGCAGCAGCATCGCCTGGTGCAGGGCAACGTCCTGCTCGCCAAGGTGGAGGTACGCGAGCGCGGCGACCGGTTGACCGTCGCCGTCGAGGAGCTCGCGCCGTACGACCAGGAGCGGGGGCGGCCGATGGACTTCGACCCCTCGAAGTTCACGGTCACGCCGGGCGCACGCCGGCGCGGTCGGCGACGCGACGGCGCCCCGGCCGCGAACGGCGCCAACGGCCGTGGCCCGAACGGGAACGGACCGAACGGCGGCCCGAACGGCGGCGGCCCCGGGCCACGCCTGCAGGCCGTGCCGACGAACGGCGACGCGACTGCAAACGGGGCGACCTCAAACGGCGCCGCGCAGGGCGGCCTCCCGGCCACGCCCGCGCACGGCCCGGCTCGCCTCTTCATCGCCATGGAAGAAACGACCGACGTCGCAGCCGACCGGCGACGCGTCGGGCGCATCCTGCGGTTGCTCGCCGACTTCCCCGGCGACGAGCCGGCCGAGCTGGTCGTCGTGGCGCGAGACGGGACGCAGACCCTGCTCAGCCTTCCGCCCGTCTCGGACATCGACGCGCTCGTGGCGGCGCTGCGGCCGCTGCTCGGCGTGCTCGGCCGCGCGGAGCGCGCGGGCGAGGCCGTCGAGGCCGCGCCGCGCCTCGCCGCAGTCGGCGGGTAGGGCGCGCCCGCGCCGGCTTCGCCACGGGCGCGGATTCGGTAGACTGATCGCAGGCCCTCAAGCCGCCCCACCACGACGCAGGTCAGGAAGTCGCCGCCATGACGCAGCAGACCTCGGAGCCCGAGGCGCCGCGCGCGCGCGAGTCAGCCGCCACGAACCCGACCATCGAGCGCGTCCAGTCGCAGGTCGCACGCGTCATCGTCGGACAGCAGCGGCTCATCGACCGGCTCTTCGTCGCGCTGCTCAGCGAGCAGCACGCGCTGATCGAGGGCGTCCCGGGGCTGGCGAAGACGCTCACGGTCTCGACGCTCGCGCAGTCGCTCGACCTCTCGTTCGCGCGCATCCAGTTCACGCCCGACCTGCTGCCCGCCGACATCACGGGCACGCTGGTCTACAACCAGACCGCCGGCGAGTTCACGCTGCGTCGAGGGCCGCTGTTCGCGAACGTGATCCTCGCCGACGAGATCAACCGCGCCCCGGCCAAGGTGCAATCGGCGCTGCTCGAGGCGATGCAGGAGCGCCAGGTCACGATCGGCGGTGAGACGCACCGCCTCCCGCAGCCGTTCTTCGTGCTCGCCACCCAGAACCCAATCGAGCACGAGGGCACCTACCCGCTGCCCGAGGCGCAGCTCGACCGCTTCATGCTCAAGGTCATCGTCGGCTACCCGCGGCGCGACGAGGAGCGCACGATCCTCGCGCGCTCGCTCGACGGTGAGGAGCCGAGGATCCGCCCGGCGGCCGACTCCGCCGACCTCGCGGACGTCGTGCGCGACGCGGCCAACGTGCAGGTCAACGAGCGGCTCCGCGAGTACATCGTCCGGATCATCGAGGCGACGCGGGACCCGGCGCGCTACCGCATGCCGGAGCTGGAGCCGCTCATCGAGTTCGGCGCCTCGCCGCGCGCGGCGACGATGCTCGCGCAGGCGGTGCGGGCGCACGCCTTCGTCTCCGGCCGCGACTACGCGCTGCCCGAGGACGTGAAGGACCTCACGCCCGACGTGCTGCGCCACCGGCTCGTGCTCACGTACGAGGCCGAGGCGCAGGGGGTGAGCGCCGACGAGATCATCGAGCGCCTGCTCGAGAGCGTCGGGATCCCGTAGCCATGCCTCGCTTCCCCTGGCTGCGGTGGCCGGGGCGCGCGCGAGGCCGGGGCGACGCTCAGGACCCCACCACACGCCCACTCGGCCGCACGCCGATGCTGCCCGCCCCGCTGCTCGCCTCGATGAGGCGCCTCGAGCTGCGCGCGCGGCGGCTCGTCGCCACCGAGCTGGCCGGCGAGTACCGGAGCGTGTTCCGCGGCTTCGGCATCGAGTTCGCCGAGGCGCGCGAGTACGTCCCCGGCGACGACGTGCGGCTCATCGACTGGAACGTGTCCGCCCGCATGGGCTCGCCGTGGGTGAAGGAGTACACCGAGGAGCGCGAGCTGCATGTCGTGTGCGCGGTCGACATCTCCGCCTCGCAGCTCGCGGGCCGGCCCGAGCAGGGCCGCCGCGCCGCCGCCGCCGAGGTCTGCGCGCTGCTCACGCTGTCGGCGGCGACCAGCCAGGACCGGGCCGGGCTGCTCACCTTCGCCGGCGCACCGGAGCGCTTCGTCCCGCCCGACAAGGGGACGCGCCACGCGCTGCGGATCGTGCGCGAGGTGCTCGACCACGCGCCGCCGGGCAGCGAGGGCACCTCGATCGCCGCGGCGTGCGACTACCTCGGCCGCGTGCTCAGGCGTCGCTCGCTCGTGTTCCTGATCTCCGACTTCCTCGACGACGAGTACGTGCGGGCGCTGCGCGACCTCGCCCAGCGCCACGAGGTGATCGCCGTCTCCGTCGTCGATCCCCTCGACGAGGCGCTGCCCGACGCCGGGCTCGTGGAGATCGAGGACATCGAGGGCGCCGGTCGCGTCCTCGTCGACAGCTCGGACGCCGCGCTCCGCGAGCGCTTCGCCGCGGTCGCCCGCGATCGCGCGGAGGCACGACGCGAGGTGCTGCGCTCGGCGGGCGTCGATGAGATCGAGATGCGCACGGACGGCGACGCGGCGGAGCCGGTGATGACCTACTTCCGCAGGCGCGCCGCCGGGGCGCAGCCGCGTGAGCGCCCCCCGGGCCGCCGCGCGTACCGCGCTCGCGCCCGGAGCTAGTCCCGTGTCGCCCCACGCCTCGCTGCTCGCCCTCGTCGCCATCGCCGCGATGGCGGTCGCCGGGCTCGCAGCGCACGGCACCGCCGTCGCGCAGGAGGCGCCTATCGACGTGCGCGTGGACCTCGAACCGCGTCGTGCGACCCTCGGCGACCGCGTGCGGCTGACCGTGACCGTGGTGCACGGCGACGCCGTGCTCATCACCGCCGAGCCCCCCGAGCCGCGCGAGGGGCTCACCCTCGTCGAGACCGTGCCGGTGACGACCGTCGTGCAGGCAGACGGGCAGCTGCGCAGCGAGTTCGGCTTCACGTTCGCGGCGTTCGAGCTCGGTGTGATGCAGCCGGCGGCCGTGCGCATCCTGTGGCTGCACGAGGACGGCCGCTCCGGCTCCACGCAGGTGCTGCCACCGCCGTTCGAGGTGGCCTCGGCCACCGTCGGCGACGTCGACGCACTGCGGCCGCTCAAGCCGCAGGCGGAGTACGGCGAGCCGCCCGCGGCATGGGTGCGCGCGGCGATCGCGGCCGGCGCGGTCGCAGTGCTGCTGCTGGTGGGCGGGCTCGCCCTCTGGCTGCGGCGCAGGCGAACGCCCGAGCCCGTGGCGGCGCCCGTCGTCGTGGCCGCCGGGCCGGAGGCCGACGCCCGGCGGGCCCTCGAGGAGCTCGCGTCGAGCGGGCTGCTGCAGTCGGGGGACTTCGGGACGTTCTACGGCACGATCGCAGTGGTGATGCGGCGCTACCTGGAGGCGCGGTTCGTCTTCCCTGCCACCGCACTCACCACGCCCGAGCTCGACGCGCGCATGGACGACGCCGGCATCGAGCGCTGGCAGTCCCGGCTGGCCGAGGGGCTGCTCGACCGCTGCGACGCCGCGGTCTACGCCGGCTACGTGCCGGACCCCGTCGCCGCCGACCACGACCTCACCGTCGCATTCGAGATCGTCGAGCTCTCGCGCGAGCGACCCGCCGAGGAGGCCCCGGTCAGCTTCGAGCGGCCCCCTGACAGCACCGTCGGCGGCAACGGCAGCAGGGGCAACGGGAGCGGGGGCGGGCGATGATGTTCGCGAATCCCTGGCTGCTCGTGCTGCTGCCGCTCGGCGCGGCACTGCTCGGCTGGCGCTGGTGGTCGCGGCCGGCGCGTCCCGCGCTCGCCCTTGCCGACCTCGGTGTGCTGCGCGAGGCGGCGCGGCCGAGCTGGCGGCTGCGGCTGCGCTGGCTGCCCACGGCCCTGCGGGTCGCGGCCCTCGCGCTGGTCATCCTCGCCCTCGCACGGCCGCAGCGCGGCCTCGCCGTCACCACCGTCCCCGAGGAGGGCATCGACGTGGTCGTCGCGCTCGACGTCTCGGGCTCCATGCAGCAGCGCGCCACGCGCGGCGAGCGCACCACGAAGCTGATCGCTGCGAAGGTGGCGATCGATGAGTTCGTGCGGGACCTCGAGGGCGACCGCGTCGGCCTCGTGACGTTCCAGTCGACCGCGCTGCTGATGTCGCCGCTCACGCTCGACCGCGTCGCGCTGGCGCGGCAGGTGTGGGGTGTCGAGCCTGGCCTCGTGACCGACGGGACGGCGATCGGGCTCGGTCTGTCCGAGGCGGTCAACCTGCTGCGCGACTCGCCCGCGCGCAGCCGCGTGGTGGTGCTGCTCACCGACGGCGAGAACAACGCCGGCGAGGTGCCGCCGCTGCAGGCGGCCCG
>DAOULE010000044.1:0-29287 GCA_034420575.1 Dehalococcoidia bacterium | reverse complement strand
CCGCCGCTGCTCGCCATCCTCGCCACGGCCTTCGTCGGCGCCGTCGACGAGGGCGTCCAGTGGTTCCTCCCCAACCGCGTCTACGACCCGGTCGACATCGTCTTCAACGTGCTGGCGGGGGTGATGGCCGTCGGCGCGAGCGTGGCGCTGGGCTGGGCGCATCGACGAGCCAGCCGGTAGCCGACTCGTTCTGATCGGGGTCTGCCAGTCGTAGTCACGCTAAGTACGACGTGGTGTCTATAATGGCGTCATGCCGGGAACACCGCTCCTGCAGCTACGCGCACGAGCCGGGAGCCTGAGGGCACGCGACCTCGCGCGCGAGTTGAGGGCGCGGGGATGGGTCGAGCGAGACCCGCGACGCGGGAAAGGGAGCCACCGGATGTTCTCCAAGCGAGGGCGGCGCCCGATTGCTGTTCCGTTCAGGCTCAAGCGCGGAACCGTACACAGCATCTTGGCGGACATCGCGGCGGATGAGGAGGCGGAACGTGACTGACGAAGCGGCGATCAACGAGGCCGTGAGTGTGGCACTTGCAGCGCCGTACACACGCCTGCTCACGCGCGAGGAGGATGGTGGGTACTCAACGAGCGTCCTCGAACTCCCCGGCTGCTACTCCTCAGGTGACACTGCCGAGGAGGCGATGGAGATGCTCGATGAAGCTATCGAGTTGTGGGTCGCGGTCGAGATCGAAGACGGCCACGACATCCCGCCGCCGTCGCGGGCGGTGGAGTATTCGGGCCGCATCACCTTGCGCCTGGTTCCCTCCATCCACGAGCGGGCAGCGCTGCTCGCGCAGCACGAGGGCGTGAGCCTGAATCGCTACCTCGCGACCGCGATCAGCTACTACGTTGGCCTTGGCAGTCCGCAGGCTGGTCCTGGGCCCGCGCCGAGGGAACGTCCCGCTCTGATGGCCGTGCGGGAAGAACCGGGGCGTTGGGAGGCCGACGACCAAGAGGCGTAAGGGGTGTAGGAAGCTACCGGCCGCCCGGCGGCGTTCCTTTGCGCTGACGCTTCTCCCAGTCCCGCGCGCCCGCCTCGGTAGTCGCGCGACCGACTTGTCCGAGGTGCCCGCTGCGACTCACAGTCCGCTGGAGTTCGCGCTCGCGAATCGCGGGATCTCGCCTCGTGATGCCACTCCGGATGATCGTTCCGTCAGGCCGCTTGAACTGGTACTTCCGGTAGTCTCTGGACTGTCCCATCGTCCTCTGTCCTTCGTCTAACTACACCCGCTTGTCGCGCCGCACGACACGCACTTCAGGCAGGTGCCGTTGCGCACCATCATCATCTGGCCGCACTCCGGGCACGGATCGCCCTCGAAGCCCATCTGCTTGGCCTGCAGCGTCCGCTGCGCCGTGTCGCTCATCTGCAACGGCACCGTCGAGGTGGCCGTGGTCGGCTGGACGGCCGGGGCCGAGGTCGACGCGGTCGCGGCGGGCGGCTCCGGGGTTGGGGCGGGCGCCGGGGCGCTCGCGGTTGGGGCCGGCGGGTCTGCCGTCGCGGCCTCCGCCACGTCTGCGCCGCCACGGATCGGGACGACGAGTTCGGCGTTCGGGGCGGGGAGCGCCGGCGTCACCTCGACAGCTCCGTTCGCGCCGTTCGAGGCCGGGGCATCCGCGAACGGGGGCGCCTCGAACTCGTCCTCGGCAGTCGACGTGCTGGAGAGGTCGACCTGGCCCATGTGCGCGACGTCGTCGCGGCCGAGGTAGGTGATGGCCAGCTCGCGGAAGACGTAGTCGATGATCGACGTTGCCATGTGGATGCGGTCGTTGCCCGTCACCATCCCGTTCGGCTCGAACTTCGTGAACAGGAACGAGTCCACGTAGGCCTCGAGCGGCACGCCGTGCTGCAGCCCAATCGAGACGGCGATCGCGAAGCAGTTCATGAGCGAGCGGAACGCCGCGCCGTCCTTCGACATCGAGATGAAGAGCTCGCCCAGCGAGCCGTCCTCAAACTCCCCGGTGTGCAGGTAGATGGTGTGGCCGCCGACCCGCGCCTTCTGCGCGAAGCCGTTGCGGCGCGAGGGCAGCGAGACGCGCTCGCCGCGCAGCAGCCCGACGGCCCGCCGCACCACCTCGCGCGCGTCGCGCGTGGGCAGGGCGCGCAGGATGCGCTCGGCCTCCTCGACGGCCAGCTCAGGCGTGAGCGCGGCCGCCTCGGCCGGCGCGCCGTCCAGGTCGTCGAAGTCCTCGTCCTCCTCGGCCCACTCGTCGAAGACGGTGGCGGCGAGGGGCTGCGAGAGCTTGGAGCCGTCGCGGTAGAGCGCGAGCGCCTTGAGCATCATGTCGGCGCCGGCGTCGTAGACCGCAGCCACCTCTTGCACGGTGGCCGTGTCCGGCATGTTGATGGTCTTGCTGATCGCGCTCGACAGGAACGGCTGCGCAGCGGCCATGGCGCGCACGTGCGCCATCGGCTCGATGTAGCGCGTGCCGTAGCGGCCGCAGCGGTTGGCGCAGTCGAAGACCGCGTAGTGCTCCTCGCGCAGGTGCGGTGCGCCCTCGATGGTCATGCGGCCGGTGATGAAGTCGTTGGCCTCCTCGATCTGCGCGCGCGTGAAGCCGAGCGCCTCGAGGATCGAGAGTGACGGGTCGGCGAGCTGCTCGTCGGTCAGCCCGAGCGTCTCGCGGCAGAAGTCGTCGCCCAGCACCCAGCGGTTGAACGCGAAGGTGATGTCGAACGCCGACACCAGCGAGCCGTCGATGGTGTCGAGCACGCGGCGCGTGAAGCCCATCTCGGCCAGCGTGTGGCGGTTGATGTGCGGGGCGCCCTCGAGGCCGCCCGTCCCGGCGCAGTAGCCGACGATGTCGTCGACCTCGCGGGGGCCGTAGCCGAGCGCGCGCAGCGCGGACGGGACGGACTCGTTGATGATGCGGAAGTAGCCGCCGCCGGCGAGCTTCTTGAACTTCACGAGCGCGAAGTCCGGCTCGACACCGGTGGTGTCGCAGTCCATGAGCAGCCCGATGGTGCCCGTGGGCGCGATGAGCGTGGTCTGCGCGTTGCGGTAGCCGTGCGCCTCGCCCAGCGCGAGCGCGTCGTCCCAGGCCTCGCGGGCCGCCTCGACCAGCGGCTCCGGGCAGTTCGCCGCGTCGAGGCCGCGCGGGAGCACGGTCAGGCCCTCGTAGGCGCCCTCGGGGGCGTCGTGGGCGGCGCGGCGGTGGTTGCGGATCACCCGCAGCATCGCCTCGCGGTTCGGCTCGTACCCGGGGAACGGGCCGAGCTCGCCGGCCATCTCCGCCGAGGTGGCGTAGGAGACGCCGGTGAGCAGCGCTGTGTACGCGCCGGTCTGCGCGAGCGCCTCGGGCGAGTCGTAGGGGATGCCCTGCACCATGAGCAGCGCGCCGAGGTTCGCGTAGCCGAGGCCGAGCGTGCGGTAGTCGTACGAGAGCTGCGCGATGGCCGGGCTGGGGTACTGCGCCATCAGCACGGAGATCTCGAGCACGATGGTCCACAGCCGCGAGGCGTGCGTGTACGCCTTGGTGTCGAAGGTGCGCGTCTCCTCGTCGTAGAAGCGCAGCAGGTTCAGCGAGGCGAGGTTGCACGCGGTGTCGTCGAGGAACATGTACTCGGAGCACGGGTTGGAGCCGCGGATGCGGCCGCCGGCCGGGGCGGTGTGCCACTCGTTGATTGTCGTGTCGTACTGCACGCCGGGGTCGGCGGACTGCCAGGCGGCGAGGGCGATGCGGTCCCAGAGCGCGCGCGCCGGGAGCGTCTTCGCCACCTCGCCGTCCGTGCGGCGCACGAGGTTCCACTCGCGGTCCTCGCGGACGGCGTCGAGGAAGTCGGCGGTGACGCGCACGGAGTTGTTGGCGTTCTGGCCGGAGACGGTCTGGTACGCCTCGCCCTGCCAGTCGGTGTCGAACTCCGTGAAGTCGATCACCTCCGCGTCCTGCTCGACGAGCTGGAGGACGCGCTGCACGTAGCCCTCGGGCACCGCGTCGCGGCGCGCGCGGCTCACGGCGCGGCGCAGCCGCCGGTTGTCGGCGGGGTCGAGGCCGTCAGCGGTCGCCTCGACGATCGCGCGCAGGCGCTTGCGGATGGTCTTGCTGCCCGCGACGAGGGCGGCGACCTTCTGCTCCTCGGCGGCCTTCCAGTCGACGAACTGCTCGACGTCGGGGTGGTCGGCGTCGACGATGACCATCTTGGCGGCGCGGCGCGTGGTGCCGCCCGACTTGATGGCGCCTGCGGCGCGGTCGCCGATCTTGAGGAACGACATCAGCCCGGACGACTTGCCGCCGCCGGAGAGCGGCTCGTTCTCGCCGCGGATGTCGGAGAAGTTGGAGCCGGTGCCGGAGCCGTACTTGAAGATGCGCGCCTCGCGCGTCCACAGGTCCATGATCCCGCCGTCGCCGACGAGGTCGTCGGCCACCGACTGGATGAAGCACGCGTGCGGCTGCGGCCGCTCGTACGCGCTGGTCGAGCGCGACAGCTTGCCGGTGTCGGGGTCGACGAAGGAGTGGCCCTGCGCGGGGCCGGCGATGCCGTAGGCCCAGTGCAGGCCAGTGTTGAACCACTGCGGCGAGTTGGGGGCGGCGCGCTGCGTCGCCATCATGAAGACGAGCTCGTCGTAGAAGGCGCGGACGTCGTCCTCGCCGTCGAAGTAGCCGTGCTTCCAGCCCCAGTAGGCCCAGGTGCCTGCGAGGCGGTGGAAGACCTGGCGGGCAT
Organism: Dehalococcoidia bacterium; assembly: GCA_034420575.1. Taxonomy (GTDB): domain Bacteria; phylum Chloroflexota; class Dehalococcoidia; order UBA2979; family UBA2979; genus VXMT01. Next base: position 24,630 of record DAOULE010000044.1, on the reverse strand, counting down.
CCATCTCGCCCCCCCAGCCGGGTATCCCGGCTTCGGATGAAGCTGGCCCGTCCTCGTTGCCCGCGTCGCCCGAGGCGGGCACGGAGCGCCACAGCCACTCGGGCACACCGTCCTCCTCGACGGGCGCGAGGTCGGTGGTGACACCGGTCTTGCGGAAGTACTTCTGGGCCATGATGTCGACGGCCACCTGCGACCAGTCGGCGGGCATGGTGACGTCGGCCGCCTCGAAGACGGCCGACCCGTCAGGGTTGACGATGCGCGAGTCCCTCGTGGCGAACCGCACGCCGTCGTACGGGTCCTGGCCGGCGGTGGTGAAGTGTCGGTCGATGCGCATGGCAGCCCCTCGGTCTCAGCGGGGGCCGGTCTGGAATTGGTGTGTTCTGCCCGATCCCCCGCGGCAGCTCCTGCGGGTCAAACGATCACGCGCATGTACGTGTGCGCGGTAAACTCGCAGGGGATGCAACGCTAGATCGACGGGCCAGGTTTGTCAACGTGTAGACGCGGGTTAACAATACCGGCCTGTGGGTTTCTGCGGGGCCGGAATGAGCCAGCGGATCCAGCGCAACGGCGGCCGCTGGTGACTACCCGCTGCCGACGATGGCCTCGAGGTCGTCCGGCTGCTTCGGGATGTCCCCGGACAGTACGCGGTAGCCACCGCGCGTCACCAGCACGTCGTCCTCGATGCGCACGCCGATGCCGCGCAGGCGGCGGGGCACCCCGCGGATGCCACGGGCGAAGTACAGCCCCGGCTCCACCGTCAGCACCATCCCCGGCCGCAGCTCCACCGACTCCTCGCCCTCGCGGTAGCGCCCGACGTCGTGGACGTCCATGCCGAGCCAGTGCGAGGTGCCGTGCATGAAGAAGGGCCCGAACGCCCGCTCCTCGATGAGGCTGCTCAGGTCGCCGGACAGCACGCCGAGGTCGACGAGGCCCTGCGTGAGCACCTCGGCGGCCTTGTCGTGCACGTCGTGGAAGCGGACGCCAGGCTGGATGAGGGCGATCGCCTGCTCCTGCGCGTCCAGCACCACCTCGTACACGTCGCGGGCGGCGGCGCGGAAGCGGCCGTCGACTGGGTACGTGCGCGTCACGTCGGCGCCGTAGAAGTCGACCTCGGCGCCGGTGTCGACCAGCAGCAGCTCGTCGCGCGCCATCTCGGCGCGGTTCGCGGTGTAGTGGAGCGTGCAGGCGTTCTCGCCCGCCGCCACGATCGAAGGGAAGCCGTCGCGGGGGGAGCCGAGGCGGCGGTACTCGGACTCGAGGATCGCCTGCACCTCGTACTCGTGCATGCCGGGGCGCGTCGCGCGCATCGCCGCCTCGATGCCGGCGCCGGTGATGTCGATGGCGCTCTGCAGCGCGGCGACCTCCTCGCGCGACTTGATGACGCGCTGCGCGGCCACGAGCGGCGCGGGGTCCATGATCGCCTCGATGGGCCGCGCACCGCCCTGCGCAGCCGCGCGGCGCTGCGCGACCGTGCGCGAGACCAGGCGCTCGACGCGGTCGTCGCTGCCGAGCGAGTAGTAGAGGGTGCTCGCGTCCCCGAGGAGCTGCGGGAGGCGTTGTTCGAGTTCCTCGATGGGGTAGGCGGCGTCCGCGCCGAGCTCCTCGACGGCCCCGTCCACGCCCAGGCGGGCGCCGACCCAGATCGCCATGGCCGGGTCGAAGGGGCGCACGAAGAGCACGAACGGCTCGTCGTGGCCGGGCCGCAGCACGGCAACGGCGTCGGGCTCGTCGAAGCCGGTGAGGTAGTAGAACGTCGAGGGCTGACGGTAGGGGTGCTCGACGTCGCCGTTGCGCAGCGAGTCGTGGCCCGCGGTGATGATGGCGGCGCTGCCGGCGCGGAGGCGTCGCATCAGCCGCGACCGGCGTCGCTCGAACGTCTCGGCCGGGATCGCGTCCGTGATCATCGTTCGCTGAGCCTCCCGCTCGCGGCGTACAGCATGACCAGCCCGATGACGCCGGCGAGGACCGAGGCGACGAAGATGCCGACCTTTGCCTGCGTGAGCAGCAGCTCTGCCTCGAATGACAGCTCCGTCACGAACAGCGCGACCGTGAAGCCGATGCCGGCGATGAGGCCGATGGCGAACACGCCGAGCCAGGTCACGCCCGCGGGCAGCTCGGCGCCGAGGCGCACCGCGATGTACGTCGCGATCGTCACACCGATCGGCTTGCCGATGAGCAGGCCGAGCCCCACCCCGAGCGCGAGCGAGGATGACGCGGCCTCCTCGAGCGCGCCGCCCCGGAGGTCGACCCCGGCGTTGGTGAAGGCGAAGAGCGGGACGACGAGGAACGCCGACCACGGCAGCAGGCGGTGCTCGATCCGGTCGAGCGGCGAGATGGAGTCCTGGCTGAGGTCGCTCAGCGTGAGCAGGTCACCGACGCGCCGCTGGTGCGCGTGCTCCGACTCGGGCTCACTCTCGGATTGGCGGATGCGACGCACGAGCGCCTCGATCAGGTCGGGCAGGGCGGCGCTGCGGTACCACGCCTGCATGGGTGTCATGAGCCCGAGCATGACGCCGAGGATGGTGGCGTGGACGCCGGACTCGTGGGTGGTCATCCACGCGACGAACCCGACCGCAGCGTAGAGCGGCACCTGCTTGATGCCGTTGATGTTCATCAGGTACACGAGCACGAGCAGCCCGCCGGTGAGCCACAGCGCGGTCAAGTTGATGTCGTCCGTGTAGAAGACGGCGATCACGGCGATCGCCCCAATGTCGTCGACGATCGCGAGCGCGAGCAGCAGCACTTTGAGCCCGGCCGGCACCCGGGCCCCGACGATGGTGATGACGCCGACGGCGATGGCGATGTCGGTGGCCATCGGGATGGCCCAGCCCTGGCGGGCGGTCGGGTCGTCGACGACCGCGAAGAAGACGAGGACCGGGACGATCATGCCGCCGGCGGCGGCGGCCACCGGCGCCCACACCTTGCGACCGCCGGCCAGCTCTCCGGCGACGACCTCGCGCTTGATTTCGAGGCCGACGACGAAGAAGAAAATCACCATCAGGCCGTCGTTGACCCAGTGCTGGAGCCCGGTGTCGAGGTGGAAGAAGCCCAGATCGATCGCGATGTGGTAGTGGATGAAGTCCAGGTAGCGGCCGGAGAGCGGGGTGTTCGCCGCGATCAGCGCCACCACGACGGCGATGACGATGACGATGCCGCTGGCAGCCTCGGTCTGGCCGAACTCCTGGAACGGCCGGACCAGCCGGAGGATACGCTCGCGGCGCGCCGCGCGCGCGGCGTTCAAGGCCGCCTCATCGATCGGCGCGGTCATGCGGTCCGGCTCGTGTCACTGCGACGGGTCGGGACGGGGCCTGCGCGGCGGCGGGCGCGCGCAACGCTAGCCGCGCGACGCACCGGGCAGGCGGTACACCCGCTTGCTGCCGTCGCTGCCGACGATGATGCGGCCCTCGCGCTTGAGCACGCGCAGCGCCGAGGCGAGGTGCGCGCCGCTGAGACCATCGATCTCCTTGGCGAGCTGCGGCTTCGTCTTCTGCTCGCCGTCTCCCAGCGCGTCCATGATCTGTTCCTGGAGCTCCGCGACGACCGCCATGCCCATGTCTCCCGAGTACGTCCGTGCTTGTTTCGCGTCCACAGTCTGCCGGAGCTACGCCGGGCGATCCACTACTCCGATGTCCCCGGCATTCCGCCCGCAGCGTGGTGCCCCCGGGAGGATTCGAACCTCCGCACAGGGATTAGGAATCCCTTGCTCTGTCCCCTGAGCTACGGGGGCGTGCCCGGCTGCATCGCGACGGGCGGGGCGCCGCCGTCGAGCGGGCGGCCGGCGACCCCACCGGCGTGTCCGTCGAAGCCTACCCGGCCGCGCTGTCCCCGGCCTGCGAGGCCGGTACGAAGCGCATCGACAGCGAGTTCACGCAGTGCCGCGTGTTCTTCGCCGTGAGCCGCTCGCCGAGGAAGACGTGACCAAGGTGGCCGCCGCAGTTCACGCACTCGATCTCGGTGCGCATGCCGTCGGGGTCCGGGAGGCGCCGCACGGCGCCGGGGACCTCGTCGTCGAAGGCCGGCCAGCCGCAGTGCGCGTCGAACTTGTCCTCGGAACGGTAGAGCTCGGCGTTGCATTTGCGACAGATGTACGTCCCGTCCTCGTAGAAGTTGTCGTACTCGCCGCTGAACGGGGGCTCGGTGCCCTTGCGCTCGATGACGTGGCGCTCCATCGGGTTGAGCTCGTTGTACTGCGTCGTCGTCATGCCTCGGTCCCTCCCCGTGTGACCCGATCCAGTGTACGGCGGCGCGGCCTCCGGGAGGCATCGAAGCACAATCGAGAGGACAGGGATCAGCGCGGCTGGAGCTCGATGCCGCCGGGCGAGTCGGGGTCGACGACGAGCGCGGCCTCGCCGCGCAGCCAGGTGAGGATCGCCGTCCCGACCAGCTCGCCGCGCCAGCCGCCGAGCAGCGGAAGGTCGGGTGGCGCGTCGCGGTCGCCCTCGAGCCACCACCGCACGACCGCCTCGATGTCGCTGCGGGGCCCGACAAAGCGCGGCGCGACGTTCGCGCCCAGCGCGCGCGCCCGGACCAGGCCGTGGAGGGCGGCGGCCCACACCTCGCCCTGCGGCGGGAGCGGCTTGCGGGCCTGGTCGCGCTCAGGCGGGTCGTTGCGGCCGTCGCGGATCGCTCGGATCAGCGTCTCGCCGTGACGGCGCACCACGCCGGCGTCGACGCCACGCACCGAGCGTAGGCCGTCCTCGGAGGTCGGCGCGGCGCGCGCGAGTTCCAGCATCGAGCGGTCGTTGAGCACGCGCGCGGGCGGGCGGTTGGCGCGCAGTGCCTCGCGCTCACGCCACGCGGCGAGCTGTCGCAGCGCGCCAAGGGGCCGCGACCGCAGCCCGGACCAGCCCTTGACCCGCCGGTACGCCTCCTCGGGCGGTGGCCGCGTCGACGCCGTCTCCGCGAGGCGGTCGCACTCCTCGAGCACGGCCCGCAGCCGCCCCTCGGCGTCGAGGGCAGCGCGCTGCTGCTCCCAGATCCTGCCGAGGTAGCGCACGTCGTCGAGCGCGTACCTGAGCTGCTCGTCGGTGAGCGGCCGCCTGAGCCACTCGGTGTACTGCGAGCCCTTCTCCAGGCGCACGCCCATGGTGCTCTCGACGAGCGGCGCGTAGCCGATCTGGTCCCCGTAGCCGAGGAACGCCGCCGCGATCTGCGTGTCGCGCAGGCCGCGGGCTCGCACCGAGAACCGGTGCGCGAGGATCTGCAGGTCGCCCTGCGCCGCATGCGTGATCGTCTCGATCGCCTCGTCGCCGACGAGCAAGAGCACCGGCGCGGGGTCCACCACCAGCGGGTCGATGGCGGCGACGTCGAGGTCGTCGAGCCCGCCGCCACCGTCCCAGCCGACCTGGACGAGGCCGAGCTCGGGTACGTAGCGGTTCTCGGGGACGAATTCGAGGTCGAGCGTGAAGGAGCCCGCCGCGGTGATTGCCTCGGCGATGGCCGCGACGCCGTCCTTCGTGGTAACGAGCGCGCCCTCGGGCGCGGGGCCGGACGGGTCGGTGGACCGGTCGGATCGGTGTGTGGTGGAGGCGAGGGGATTCGAACCCCTGACCTCGGCATTGCGAACGCCGCGCTCTCCCAACTGAGCTACGCCCCCACGACCAGCGCTACACCGGCACGCCCTCGCGGCGCCCGGTGCAGGCCGATCGAGTATGGAACGCGCGACCGGGAGCGGCAACGCGAGGTGCGGAACCCGATCAGCGCGGCGGGAGTCCACCTGGGTCGAACGTGCCGAACCCAGGCGCGTACGCTCGCAGGTGCAGTCGACGTGCGAGCATGCCGACCTTCAGCGTCCGCGAGGCCAGGACCCACCTGTCACGCCTGATCGCGCGCGCCGAATGGAGCAGGCCGCGTGAGCGGGGCTCCTGGAAAGGCCGCGTCTCCATCGACGACAGCTTCTTCGACCCGTTGCCGGAGGACGAGCTCGCTGCGTGGGAGCAGTAGAGCGTTGCGACTGCTCCTCGACACGCCCGGTGGTGTTCAGTCGTGAGGCTCCCGGTGCGGTCCGTCGCCGCGCTCTGATGGCCATCGGTGCATCTCACTCGGGGTCGCTTGCGGGCGATGAGGCGGCAACGGCGAAGTACACCGACGCGATCGTGCCCGCCACGATCAGGAGCACGCCGGCGGTCGTGCCCCATTCCGACACCGTCCCGTACCACCCGGCCCAGTGCAGTGGTTCGGTACCGAGGAACCACGCGTAGTTGGACAGGGCCTCGGGGAGCACGTCGACCATGAACATGTAGCAGAACATGAACAGGAAGAGCCCCACTACCACGGCCGCCCACTGTGGGTTGCGCCTCAGCAAGGTGTGCCGGCGCTGCGGTCCACCGAACAGCAGGAGCAGCGTCCCACCAAGGAAAGCGACGTAGCTTCCGACCACGAAGGTGGGCGAGACCAGCAAGTCCAGGTAGTCGTACAGCCCGCCATCCATCGCGGGTTCCAGCTCGTAGAGCACGGTGTCCAGGGTGCCGACGAGGATCGCGCAGGCGAGCCAGAGCAGTACGAGGAGCAGCCCCGCCAGGTCCATCCGCCCCCGCCGCCCGGCCCAGCCCTGCCGGGTGGGTGCTCGCGGACCAAGCAGCCGGGCGAACCTCCACATGCCCGCGATGAGGGCGAGGAGTATCGCGAGCGCGAAGAACAGTGAGCCGACCTGTCGCAGGATGCCGCCGCCCATCTCGCCCGCGTCGACGGGGAGTCTCACGCCACCGCCGGGGAGGGGTGTCCGCTCCGTCGTGGGCAGCGGCAGGAAGTCCCGATCGTCCGGCGCGCCTGCCCACTCCATCACCTGCATCAGGGCGTGGTAGAAGGGCGCGCCCACGAGCACTCCGGACAGGATGAACAGCACCCCGACCACTGCGAGGCCGATCGCGACCTTGTAGGGCCAGCCCAGCTTTCCTTCGGATGTGCCAACGCCGGAGCTCGAAGGCGCGGCGCGTCGCGCAGCCGCTTCCCCCGATCCGTCGCCCGTCGACGGGCCTCGAGGAGGGGATGCCGACGGCCGGGCGCCCTGTCCGGCCGGTCGTCGCGCACCGCGAGGGCGGGACGGCGGCGGGCGGCCGGGACCGCCCTGCGGGCGGGTGGTCCGCGGCTGCGTGCCCCTGCTCCTGTCGTACTCGGCTCGCCTCGTGGGATCGCCGAGCACCTCGTAGGCGCGGTTCAGGGCGGACATGACCTCGTGCGCGTCCGGCGAGGGATTCGTGTCGGGATGGTAGAGCCGCCCGAGACGCCGGTAGGCTGCCTGGATGACCTCCGGCTCAGCCGACGGGTCCACCTGCAGCACCTTGTAGAGGTCGGTCTGCTCCATCAGGCCCGCGCACCTGCCTCCCGCGTCCGCGCCCGCGGAGTGAAGGCCGGGGAGGATGCAGCTCGGGGCCACGAGCGGATGCCGCTCGCCGGATCCTCGACGCAGCGGCGAGCCGTCCCAGCCGGGGAGCTCGCGGGCCTCCACGCGTGCAGCGGACGGCGTCATGGTATGCCGTGCCCGAAAAGCGACGCAAAGATGAACGGTGCGGTGTGGGTCTCGGGGCCGCCTTCGGGATCGAGGGCGATCTGCTGGGCCCTGGCCTCCCGGACGGCGCGGCCGCGGTCGGGCAGCGCGCAGGCCCGCGGTCAGTCCTGCTGCGCCCCGCCGTCGAGGAGCCCTGGCAGCAGTTCGACGACCATCCGCCCGCCGTCGAGGTCAACCTCGGCGATCACGTCGCCGATCGCGGGGAGGAGCAGGTCGCGCTCACCCTTGCGGCGCACGATGTAGACGTCATTCGCCCCGGTGCGCAGCACCTCCGCCAGCCTGCCGAGGCGCTCGCCCTCGGTCGTCACCACCTCGAGGCCGACGAGGTCGTGGACGTAGTACTCGCCCGCGTCGAGCGCCGGCAGGTCGGCGTCCTCGATCTCGATGAGGGTGCCGCGCAGTGCGTTCGCGGCGGTGGCGTCCTCGTAGCCTTCGAAGACGACGCAGGGGAAGCCCTTCGGGTAGCGCACGTCCAGCACCTCGCGCGGCTCACCGCGCACGAGCAGGACCGCGCCGGGCTGGATGCGTTGCGGGTTCGAGGTGAGTGGGGTCACCTTCACGTGCCCGCGCAGCCCCCACGTCGCGTTGATGCGGCCGACGGCGACGCGGCCGCGCGACTCCCGGGGCTGGCGCGTGCGGCGGTCGGCCCCGCCGCTGCGGGGGCCGTTGCCACGCCGGGCGCGCCGCGGAGGGGCGATCCGGCGCACGGGAGCTACTCGATGTTGAGGGAGGCGCGCACGCCCGCGCGGGTGCTCGCGACGTAGAGCAGCGAGCGCATCGCGTTGGCGACGCGCCCGTCGCGGCCGATGATGCGGCCCTTGTCGTCCTCGTGGCACTGCACGTGGATCACGATGTGGTCGCCGCGGTCCTCTTCCTCGACGACCACGTCGTCGGGCTGCGAGGCGATCGCGCGCACGAGGTATTCGATGAGCGAGACCACGGGCTAGTCCTCGCCCTCGCCGTCGGCAGCGGCTGCTGCCGCGGCGGCCTCGCGCTCGGCGCGGCTCGGGTGCGTGAAGCGCTGCACCGGGGGCTCCTCGATGAGTCCCTGCTTGTGCAGCAGGCGATGCACGGTCTCGCTGGGCCGGGCGCCCTGGTCCAGCCAGTGCCGGACGCGCTCTTCCTTGAGCACCAGCTCCTTCTCGGTGGAGCGGGGGTTGTAGTGACCGACGATCTCGACGAAGTCGCCGTCGCGCGGAGCGCGCTGGTCGGCGACGACGACGCGGTAGTAGGGGGCCTTGGAACGGCCGGTGCGGCGTAGCCGGATGCGGAGCACGGAACCTCCAGGTGACTCCTCGGCGTCGTGATCGCCGAGGGGCGGGACGCGCCCCGACAGGCTACCGCGCGGCCCTGCTAGCGTCAGCAACAGGCGGGGTGTGGGGACGGCGAGCGCTCGTCGTGGCTGGGGGAGCCGTCTCTCACTGTCGAGAGCACTCGCTCTCACTCCATGACAGGCGCTGATGCTCCCTGGCCATCCGCACGCATGCGGCGCGGGTCAGGCGAGGACCGGTGCTGAGCGGGTACGGGGCTACAGCCCGAGGAGCTTGCCGAGGCCTCCCGGCCCCTTGCCGCTGGTCATGGCCTGCATCAGCTTCTTCGCCTCCCGGTACTGGTTGAGGAGGCGGTTCACGTCGGCCGGCTGCATCCCGCAGCCTGCGGCGATGCGACGGCGCCTGGAGCCGTCGATGATCTCGGGGCGGCGGCGCTCGGCGGGGGTCATCGAGAGGATGATCGCCTCGTTGTGCTTCCAGAACCGGTCGTCGATCTCCGGGATGGCGAGCTGCTGCTTCATCTGGCCCGCGCCAGGCAGCATGTCGAGCAGGCCGGAGAGCGGGCCCATCTCCTGCACCTGCTGCATCTGCACCAGGAAGTCCTCGAGGTCGAACTCGCCGCGCTGCATGCGCCGCGCGACATCGCGGACCTCGGTCTCCCCGATCGTCTCCTTCGCCTTCTCGACCAGCGAGACCACGTCGCCCATGCCGAGGATGCGCGAGGCGAAGCGGTCCGGGTGGAAGACCTCGAGCGCGTCCAGGCGCTCGCCGGTGGTGATGAACTTGATGGGCAGCCCCGTCACCTCGCGCACCGAGAGCACGGCGCCGCCGCGCGTGTCGGAGTCCACCTTGGTGACGACGATGCCTGTGCCCTCGACGGCGTCGTCGAAGTCCTGCGCGAGCGTGACCGCCTCCTGGCCGGTCATCGCGTCGACGACGATGAGCACCTCGGTCGGGTCGATCTCGTCGGCCAGGTCGGCGAGCTCGTCGGCGAAGTCGTCGTCGAGGGCGACCGCGCCGCGGGTGTCGACGACGACGGCGGTGGCGCCGCTGCGCTGCGCCTCGGCGAGCGCGCGCTTGCCGATCTCGGGGGCGGGCGCCTCGGCCTCCTCGGCGTAGACGGGCACGCCGATCTCGTCGCCGAGCACGCGCAGTTGCTCGGAGGCGGCGGCGCGCTGGAAGTCGGTCGCGACGAGGAGCGGGCGCAGGCCCTCCTCCTGCAGGTGCAGCGCGAGCCGACCGGCGAGCGTGGTCTTGCCGGAGCCCTGCACGCCGCAGACGAGGATCTTCGTCGGTCCCTTCTCGGCGCGCAGCAGCGGCTCCTCGTTGCCCCCGAGGATCTCGACCAGCTGGTCGTTGACGATGCCGATGACCTGCTGCCCGGGCGTGATCGACTGGAGCACCTCGGCGCCGCTCGCCCGCTCGCGCACACGCGCGATGAAGTCGCGGACGACGCGGAAGTTGACGTCGGCCTCGAGCAGCGCCACGCGCACCTCGCGCAGCGCGGCATCGAGGTCGGCCTCGGTGATGCGACCGCCTCTGCCGAGCCTGGCGAAGGTGGACTGGAGTCGTTCGCTGAGGGCGTCAAGCATGGCCGGGGGAGTGTAACAGTGGTCACGCTTAACACACGGGCGCGTCGCACGACGCTCTCGCGGAGCAACGTTCATCAGCAGCGGAGGCAGCGCCAACTATCAAGCGCCGATGTCCCCAATCTTCGGGGTCACTGGTCACGCGCTTCGAGGACTCACCTTCACATACTCGATTCCTGGAAGCGGGACCAACATCAGGGACAGCGAAACCGGCTGCGAGCCTGCTTCGGCCGTTGTCTCGAGTATTTGAACGAACCCCAAGTACTTGCCGGGTTCCTCACAGTCTACAAACAGAGGACCAGCTGCGGGTGGGAGATCGAAAGCTCCATCTTCCTCCTCGGGGAGAGACTCGATTGCTGCGCCTGCTACTCGAGCCACCACTATGTCTCTGTCCGAATCGCACTTGATCTCGATTCGCATCTCGGCATCGACCGGCGCGTGCATCACAACGGTGTGGGCCATATTCACACTCTCTTCATCGTCCTCTGGGCTCATCGGGCGATCCATACATGATCTCAGGTTGCCCGTCGATCGCTGAGTGCGTCCCAGCCCTCGTGTGTAGGAAGCCGTCATAGCCGCCATGCGGCACGCAGGCTACCCTAACCTCCCGCTCCCACCTCATGCTGCGCAGATCCGTGGGTCGGCACGCCCTGACGACTCCACAGACCTGTGCGCGAGAGGTACGCGCGCGTGGAGGTTCGTTTCCGCACGAGGCGTCTCGAGCGGTGCGCAGGGCAGCTGGGAGCGGCTGTACGGGCGTGGGGCCCGGAGGTCGGTCGACGCTATATCGAGCGTGTGCAGCTACTCCAGGAGCTGCCGGGGATCGAGGCTCTCTACGACATCCGCACTCTCGGCTTTCACCCACTACGTGGTGACCGCCGAGGACAATTCGCGATGCGGCTCACGGGCCGCATGCGGCTGATCATCGAGGCCGGACCCGAGGACCACTCGGTGACGGTCGTGGAGGTGGTTGACTATCATGACTAGCGTGACCCAGACGAAGATCGTTCCAGACGTCGCCATTCCCCCCGGCGAGCTCCTCGCCGAGGAGCTGGAGGCGCGCGGCATGACGCAGCGCGACCTCGCGACGCTCATGGGCCGCCCTCCTGGCGTGATCAGTCAGATCGTCCGGGGCCGCAAGGCGATTACCCCGCGTACGGCCATCGAGATCGAGCAGGCCCTCGGGATCGCGGCGAGCATCTGGGTCGGGCTCGAGGCGCAGTACCGACTCGCGCTCGCGCGCCAGGACGTCGCGTAGCTCTCTCGACGCCAACTCGCGTCCGTCGAGGGCTCCTCGAAGGGGCTACTCCAGGCCGCGCTCCGCTATCAGCGCGCACACGTCCGCCAGTCGACACGCGTAGCCGTACTCGTTGTCGTACCACGCCATCGTCTTCACCATCCGGCCGCCGTCGACCACCATCGTCGCCGGCAGGTCGAAGATCGAGGAGCCGGGGTGGCTCTTGAAGTCCGTCGACACCAGCTCGTCGCGCTCGACGTAGAGCACGCCTTCGAGGGGGCCCGACGCCGCCGACTGGAATGCCTCGTTGATCTCCCCGACCGAGGCGCTCTGCGCCAGGTCCGTGGCGAGGTCGACGACCGAGACGGTCGGCGTCGGCACGCGGTAGGCGAGGCCCGTCAGCTTGCCCTCGAGGTCCGGCATGATCTTCGACACCGCGCTCGCCGCACCAGTCGAGGTCGGCACGATGTTCAGCGCGGCCGCGCGGGCGCGCCGCAGGTCCTTGTGCTTCGAGTCGACGAGGTTCTGGTCGCGCGTGTAGGCGTGGATGGTCGTCATCAGCCCGCGCTCCACCCCGAAGGCGTCGTGCAGCACCTTCACGACGGGCACGACGCAGTTGGTAGTGCAGGAGCCGGCGCTGATCACGTGGTGGCTGGCCGGGTCGTACTCGTCGTGGTTGACGCCGTAGATGACCATCCAGTCCTCGCCCTTGCCGGGGGCGGAGATGAGCACCTTCTTCACGCCGTCGCGGAGGTGCAGCGCCGCGCCCTCGCGGTCGCGGAACGCCCCGCTCGACTCCACGACGACGTCGACGCCGGCCGACGACCAGTCGATGGCGGCGGGGTCGGAGCCCTCGAAGACGCGCACATCGTGGCCGTCGATGGTGAAGCAGCCGTCACCGTCGACGACCTCGGCGGGGAAGCGGCCGTAGTCGGAGTCGTAGCGCAGCAGGTGGGTATGCACGTCGACGGGGGAGCGGCCGTTGATGGCGACGATCTCGAAGTCCTCGCGGTTGCGCTCCCACCAGGCGCGCAGGAACTGGCGCCCGGTGCGGCCGAAGCCGTTGATCCCCACCCGCATGGTCATGGCGTCGACTGTCCTCTCGATAGGGAAGCTGTAACTAGATTCTACCGCGCTCGTGCTCGGGGACGACCGCGTATCAACACATTTTGCCTACAGCAGCACACGCTTCGACTGGTCCGCCGGCCGCCGCCGGAAGTCCGTCAGCAGGTGCCGGCGACGCCCCGACTCGTCGAGGTGCTCCTCGAGGCGGCAACGCGCGCCCTCCAGCAGGTGGCGGTCGACCTCGCGTACGTGCTCGACGACCTCGTCGCGCACCTCGCGCGAGGCGGGGAAGTGGCCGGGGGCGTGCATCGCGATGTGCAGTTGGCGCGTGCCGATGCGCAGCAGCCAGCCGAGCAGCAGCTCCGCCCACCCGAGGTGGAAGGCCTCGTCGGCGAAGATCAGCGGGTAGCGCTGCCCGGACGCCTCGTTGGCGGTGAAGAGCGCCGTGGGCCCGAAGTTGGGTCGCCCGAGGTCGCTCGCGGCGCGGTAGATGGCGCGCAGGTGCTCGTCGCCGGCGATGGCCTCGCCGCTGAAGTAGTGCCCGAGCCCCACGTCCTCCGCGCGCGCCTGCTCGTGGCGGCCGTAGGCGTGGTGCGCCCAGTCCAGGAACGACTCGATCTCCCCGGGCAACGCCGACTGCGCGGCGACGTGCTCGATGGCCTGGCGGATGAGCGGGACGGCGCTCTGGTAGGCGCCGCGCCGGACCAGCGACGCGGCGTCCGACGCGCACAGGAACGCCCTGCTCCACAGCGAGGCGAGCGCGGCCATCGTCATGGTGCGCGCGGCGGGCGTGTAGCCGGAGGCGGCGAAGCGCGCCTGCACGTCGAGGCCGGCCTCGAGCAGCCGCAGGTCGTCGCCGAGCAGGAAGCCGGTCTGCCGCCACGCGTCGTCGGCGGCCGGCGACAGGCCCTCGGGCTTGCCGGTCAGCGCCCACGAGTCGGGCACGCGCATGCCGGAGACGCGCTGCGGGGCGTCGAGTGGCGAGAGGTCACCTTCGAAGGTCATGCCCTCATTCTGTCCGATCGGCGCGGCACGTTCTCGGTGTAGGTATCGCGAGTGGCGTGCCCGCGCACGCGGTGGTTCAGTCTGGGGTGATTCCCCCTCGAACCTCATCGGACCCGAAAGACGAACTTGGCCTCATCGTGAGCAGCCAGAGTGGCAGGGTCTTGCTGTCGTAGTCCCATTGCGCAAGCGGCTCAAACCAGTCCGGGTGAGGCTGGGCTCGGGTGCGAATGACCTCACCACTATCCGTTGTAGTCCGCTCTAGGTAGTAGTGAGAGAACATGGTGCTCAGCGAGCCGATCACATCGAAACCGATCTCGTTTCGCTCGCTCGGCTCCCATTGCAACTCCAAGGCGTAGAGTGCGTCTCCCTGCACGATGGGGTGCTCCGTCTCTTCCCAAGAACCATATTGCATGAATAGCCATACGATGTTCCGTTCGACAGAGTCTGTGATTTCGACATCCCCGCAGTACATCTCGACGCCGCCCACCGTGAACTCGACGGTACCATCGTCTGACACTCGTCTTGTCTTCGCGGGATCGGCAAGGAAGCGTAACCGCAGAGGCGCGCGTGTCCCGATCCATCGGTCACCCAGGCGTCCGAGATCGTTCTCCTTCGCAGCTTCGGTCATTTTGACTGAGACTGTGCCATCGGCAGCGGTGAAGTCGTCGAGCGCCACGAGCGTCCAGATTCTCCATCGACTCCAAAAGACCGCCAACTTGAGATCGGCCCCGGTGGCGGCCGCGTATCTCTCTAGCTTTTGGCGGTAGTCCGCAGTCATGATCGACCGCACTTGTTCGAATGGTTCCTCGATGTGCACATTCTTGACCTCGATGAGCCACTGTTCGCCACCCGGCAGGACGACTCTAAAGTCTGGAACCTTGTAAAGATCTGGCGGATAGATGTCCCCTGCATCCTCGACTTTGAGGAGCTCGTATTCCCCCAAGCTGAGCACTAAGTCCTGAAACATCGCCTCGGTTCGGTGTCCGTACATACGAATATCGCTTGAGATATCGGCACCTAGCTGCTCGGCGGCTAATTTCATGAAGTCGTCGATGGTCTGTGGATCCCGGAGGGAGATTCTGCGGTCCCTGCTGAATTCCGAGAGCCTGGGGAAGAGATCGAACCGCCCGTGGTCGGCGCTGTTAGAAGTCATGCCTGCCTCAGATCCGATCTTGGTGCGAGTGCCCGCTCAGGCCCCCGCGAACGTCGAAGCGCCGGCGTAGCGGGCGGAGGGGCCGAGGTGCTCCTCGATGCGGAGCAGCTCGTTGTACTTCGCCGTGCGGTCCGAGCGTGCGGGCGCACCCGTCTTGATCTGGCCCGAGCCCGTCGCCACCACCAGGTGGGCGATCGTCGTGTCCTCGGTCTCGCCCGAGCGGTGCGAGATGACCGTGGCGAAGCCGGCCGAGTGCGCGAGGTTGATGGCGTCGAGGGTCTCGGTGAGCGTGCCGATCTGGTTGAGCTTGATCAGGATCGCGTTCGCCGCGCGCTCGTCGATGCCGCGCTGGAGGCGCTCGATGTTGGTCACGAATACGTCGTCGCCGACGAGCTGCACGCGGTCGCCGAGGCGCGCCTGCAGGCCGCTCCAGCCCGCCCAGTCGTCCTCGGCCATCCCGTCCTCGATCGAGACGATGGGGTAGCGGCCGGCCCACCCCGCCCACAGCCCGGCGAGGTCGTCCGAGGTGAGCGAGCGGCCCTCGCGCGCGAGCTCGTAGCGGCCGTCCTCGTAGAGCTCGGTGGTGGCCGGGTCGAGCGCGATCGCGATCTCGTCGCCGGGGCGGCGGCCGGCCAGCTCGATCGCCTCGACGAGCAGCTCGACGGCGGCGTCGTTCGTGTCGAGCGAGGGCGCGAAGCCGCCCTCGTCGCCGACGTTGGTGGAGAGGCCCCGCTCGCTGAGCAGGCCGCGCAGGGCGTGGTAGACCTCGGACGACCAGCGCAGGCCGTCGCGGAAGGTGGGTGCGCCCACGGGGACGATCATGAACTCCTGGAAGTCGGTCGAGTTCTCGGCGTGCGCCCCGCCGTTGAGCACGTTGCACATCGGCGTGGGCAGCAGGTTCGCGTCGTCGCCGCCGAGGTAGCGGTAGAGCGGGAGCCCGGCCGACGCGGCGGCGGCCTTCGCCGCGGCGAGCGAGACGGCGAGCACGGCGTTCGCGCCGAGGTTCGCCTTGTTGGGCGTGCCGTCGGCCTCGATCAGCGCGCGGTCGAGCGCTTCCTGCTCCGTGGCGTCCATGCCACGGACGGCGGCCTGCAAGGCCCCCTCGACGTGGCCGACCGCGCGCAGGACGCCGCGACCACGGTAGCGGGCGGGGTCGCCGTCGCGCAGCTCGACGGCCTCGTACGCGCCGGTGCTGGCGCCGGAGGGCACGATGGCGCGGCCGAGCGAGCCGTCGGCGAGCGTCACGTCCGCCTCGACCGTGGGATTGCCGCGGGAGTCGAGGACCTCGCGCGCCCGCACCTGCTCGATCGCCGTGTTCACCGCCCCGCCCTTCGATGATCGATGCCGCACGACCGATCATCGGCCGAGGTCCGGGCGCGGACAAGGCGGGTGAGCGGTCTGGCGCTAGTTGGCGCGCGGGTGGGCCTGCTCGAAGACCTCGCGCAGGTGGCTGTCGGCGAGGCGCGTGTAGATCTGCGTCGTCGAGACGTTGGCGTGGCCGAGCAGCTCCTGCACGTCGCGGACCGAGGCGCCGCCGCGCAGCATGTGCGTGGCAAACGAGTGGCGCAGGGTGTGCGGCGTGACGCGCGAGCCGATCTCGGCGGCTCGGGCGTAGTTCTTGAGGATCATCCAGAAGCCCTGGCGGGTCAGGCGCTCGCCCCGCCGGTTCACGAAGAGCGCCTCCTGCGGCCGGCCCTTGAGCAGCCTCGGGCGCGACTCATCGAGGTAGCGCTCCACGGCGTCCATCGCCTTGTCGTAGACGGGGATGGTCCGCTCGCGGTCGCCCTTGCCGATGCAGCGCACGGAGCCGGGGCGCGGCGTGAGGTGCAGGCTCTCGAGGTTGAGCGAGACGAGCTCGGTGACGCGCATCCCGGTGGCGTACATCAGCTCGAGCATGCTCGAGTCGCGGATCGCCTCGGGCGTGTCGGAGGTGAGCGGCTGCTGGAGGAGCGCGTCGACTTCCTGCGTCGAGAGTGGCTTGGGCGTGGCCTTGGGCGCGCGCGGCGAGTCGATCGAGGCGGTGGGGTTCTCGGTGAGGTCGCCGTGGTCGAGAAGGTAGCCGCAGAACGACTTCACGGCCGCGACCTTGCGGGCGATGGTGGCGGGCGCGTAGCCCCGCTCGCCGAGCCAGCCGACGTAGCCGGTGATCAGGTCGCGGTCGATGGAGCCGGCTGCGGGAACGTCGGCGTTGCCGGCGCGCTCGGCGGCGAAGGAGGCGAAACGGGTGAGGTCATTGCGGTAGGCGTCGATGGTATTCCGGGACGATCCGCGCTCGGCGGACATGTAGTGCAGGAACGCGTCAATCCGGTCCTCCACCGGGGCCCCCCGCCAGGCTCGCCACGTTTTGTGCCGCGAGGCGCGAGTATACAGGCACGCGATCTGGGCCGTGCAAGAATCACGATCGGGAAGAAACCCGGATTCGCCGATTGTCAAGAGGGAGATCCGCCCTCTTCCGGGAATCCGCCCTCCCCGATCAGCGGTACGAACCGGCAACCGCCGAGTGATCGGCGCCTCAGGCGGGCGCCGCGCCTGGTAACGACGAGGAGTTCCTGCTCCGTCCGCGATCCCACGGGCACGACGAGACGCCCGCCGTCCGCGAGCTGGCCGACGAGGGTCTCGGGCACCTCGGGCGCGGCCGCCGTCACCACGATCGCGTCGAACGGCGCGTCGCCGGGGGAGCCGAGGTGCGCCCCCGCCACCCGGCACCGCACGTTGCGGATCCCAAGCCGCGCCAGCGTCACTCGCGCGCGACGCCGCAGCACGCCGACGCGCTCCACCGTGACCACCTCGCGCGCGAGCCGGGCCAGGACCGCCGCCTGGTACCCCGAGCCCGTCCCGATCTCCAGCACGCGCTCGTCGCCGTCGAGGGTCGCCGCCTCGGACATCATCGCCACGATCAGCGGCTGCGAGATGGTCTGGCCGCTGCCGATCGGCAGCGCACTGTCGTCGAAGGCACGGCGGCGCACGCCGGGCGGTACGAACTCGTCGCGGGGCACGGCGCGCATCGCGTCCAGGACTCGCCGGTCCCGCACGTGGCGGCGGATGAGACGCAGCATGCGGTCCTCGGCCCGGTCGCGCCTCGAGTCCGCCGGGGTGGGGCCGGCGCCGTTTCCGCCGCGCAGACGAGGAGCCATCGAGGCGGGTGCGCCCGCGGCTACAGCGTGCGCTTGACGGTCTCCGCCAAGCGCGTGCTGAAGCCCTCGACGCCCGCGATCTCGTCGACGCTGGCGCTCCGGATGGCCTTCACCGAGCCGAACTTGCGCAGCAGCGCGCGCTTGCGCTTCGGGCCGACGCCGGGAACCGCGTCGAGGGCTGAGCGGCGCGTCTGCTTGCCGCGCAGCGTGCGGTGGTAGGTGATCGCGAAGCGGTGCGCCTCGTCGCGGACGCGCTGGAGCAGGTAGAGCGCCTCGGACGTTCGAGGCAGCACGATCGGGTCGTCGACGTCGGCGACGAAGACCCTTTCCTCGCGCTTGGCCAGCCCGCACACCGGCACCTCGCCGAGCGCGAGATCGCGCATCACGTCGAGCGCAGCGCCGAGCTGCCCCTTCCCGCCGTCGATGACGACGAGGTCGGGTGCGATGTCCCACGGGCTCTGCTCGTCCGGCTCCTCGGCACTCGGCTGCTCGCCTTCCGGCTGCTCGTCGGCGGGGAGGGCCTTCGTCTCCTCGCGCGAGCGGGCGAGGCGGCCGAAGCGGCGGGTCAGCACCTCGCGCATCGAGGCGAAGTCGTCCTGGCCCTCGACGGTCTTGATGCGGAAGCGCCGGTACTCGCGGTTGCGCGGGCTGCCGTCCTCGAACACCACCATCGACGCCACGGTGTTGCTGCCCTGGATGGTGGAGATGTCATAACATTCGATGCGTCGAGGCCGCTCCGGCAGGTCGAGCTCGTCCTGCAGCAGCGACAACGCGGCCTCGGTCTTGTCGCGGTTGGCGAGCCAGCGCACACGCTGCATCGCGAGCGCCTCGCGCGCGTTCTCCTCGGCGGTCGCGACCAGCGCGCGCAGCTCTCCGCGCTCCGGGACGGCGATGTCGACCGCGCGCCCCCGGCGCTCGCGCAGCGCCGCCCGCAGCTCCTCGCGGTCGGCGGGGGCGTGCGAGAGCAGCACGGTGCGAGGGATGTACGTGGCCGACTCGAAGAACTGGGCGAGGAACGCGCCCAGCACCTCGGCGTCGCTCTCATCGGTGGCTCCGTCGAGGGTGAACGAGTCCGTGTCGGCGACGACGGTCCCGCGCACGAAGAAGACGTGCACGCAGGCCTCGTCGCCCTCGCGCGCGAGCGCGAAGACGTCGGCGTCGAGGGACGAGGTGGTCGCCATGCGCTGGCGCTCCGTCACGCTGCGGATCGCCTGCGCCTGGTCGCGCAGCCGCGCGGCGCGCTCGAACTCGAGCGAGTCCGACGCCTCCCGCATCTCCGACTCGACGCCCTGCAGCACTTCGCGGCTGCGGCCCTCGAGGAAGAGCAGCGTCTGGTCGATGACGCCGCGGTACTCCTCCTCGGTGCAGTAGCTCGTGCATGGGGCGATGCAGCGCTTGATGTAGTAGTCGAGGCAGGGGCGGGGGTCGTCGCCCGTGATCTCCTTCGAGCACGACCGCCACGGGAAGAGCTTCTTGACCACGTCGAGCGTGCGCCGCACCGAGCCCGCAGAGGCGTACGGCCCGAAGTAGCGGGCTCCGTCCTCCTCGACGCGGCGGGTGATGGTGACGCGTGGCCAGTCGTGCTGGACGTCGACCTTGAGGTACGGGTAGTGCTTGTCGTCCTTGAGGCGGACGTTGTAGACGGGCTGGTGGCGCTTCACCAGCGTCGCCTCCAGCATCATCGCTTCCGCCTCGTTGGCCGTGACGACATGGTCGAGCGTGTCGATCTGCTCGACGAGCGCACGCACCTTCGGCTCCAGGCTGCGGCCGGAGCCGAAGTAGGAGCGGACGCGGGAGCGCAGACGCTTCGCCTTGCCGACGTAGATGACCTCGGCGCGCTCGTTCTTCATGAGGTAGACGCCCGGGCGCTCAGGGAGAGCGCGCGCCTGCTGGAGGACCGTCGAGGAGGTCATGCGTCCAGTGTAGCGCCGCGCGGGATGTGTTCGCGCCGTGGCAGGGCTGTCGTGGACCGGGGTATCCTCAGCGTGTGGGTTCTACACACCCGCCGGAGGAATGGGATGCCGGAGCAGTACAAGCTTCCCTACACGCTGAGGGCGCCGTCCCCGGAAACCGAGGACATGTACCTTGCCGAGGTGCCCGTGCTCCCGGGCTGCCGGGCCTGGGGTGCGACCCCCGAAGAGGCCCTGTTCAACCTCGAAGGCGTCGCAGCGGACTACATTGCATCCTGCGAGGAGCATGGAGACCCGCTCCCTGCCGCGATTGCAGCGGCCGGCGAGCTCGTCGTGGCGGTGTGACCTATCGCGAGCTGACCCGCAAGCTGAGAGCACTCGGCTGCGAGTTCGACCGCCAGTCCCGGGGCTCTCACGAAATCTGGCGCAATCCCGCGAGCGGGACGCGGACCACCGTCCCCAACTGGGGAGGCAGGGATCTGCGAACCGGGACGATCCGGGGCATCCTGCGGGATCTGGGCGTGGACCGGAGGGTCTTCGAGCAAGCCTGATCCGCCTGTCGAGCCGCATTGACCGTCGCAACGCCCCTCCCTACGCTCGCCGGGCAGCGAGGGGAGCCCCAGCGTGGACTTCGAGCCCGCATACACGCCCGAGCAGCGAGCCTTCCGCGCCGAGGTGCGCGCGTGGCTTGCCGACCACGTCCCAGAAGTCGAGGGCGACCAGGACTCCGACGAGAACTACGCGAAGTATCGCCAGCTCGGCCGCGACCTCGGCGAGCAGGGCTGGCTGCGTCCCACCGCTCCCACTGAGTACGGCGGCGGCGGGCTCAGCATCGACCACGCCATCGTCCTCGCCGAGGAGATGGATCGCCACAACCTCACCATGCCGCCCTACTACGACAGCGGCGGCAGCCTCGGCGGCGCCAGCATCCTCGTCTGGGGCAGCGAGGAGCAGAAGCGCCGGCTGCTCCCCCCGATCTTCCGTGGCGAGACCGTCACCTGGCAGCTCCTCACCGGTCCCGAGGCCGGCTCCGACCTCGCCTCGACGGAGACCGACGCCGTCCGCGACGGCGACGAGTACGTCATCAACGGCACCAAGATCTTCATCGGCGGCTCCCACGGCGCCGATTCGTTCTGGACCATCGTCCGCACCGACCGCGAGGCGCCACGTCACCAGAACGTGAGCTGGTTCATGATCCCCGCCGACCTCCCCGGCATCACCGTCGAGCGCATGTACCTGCTCGGCGACGGCGGCGAGGGCATCGGCAGCGGCTACAAGAACACGATCTACTTCGACAACGTGCGCGTCCCCGCCCAGAACCTCGTCGGGGGCGAAAACAACGGGTGGGCGGTCGCCAGCACCCACCTTGAGCTGGAGCACGGCTCCGGCGGGCGCATCGGCCGCAACGTCACGTTCGAGCGCACGCGCGAGCGGCTGCGATCGCTACCCGCGAACGGCGCGCACCCCCTCGACGACGCGGAGTCGCGCGGGCTGCTGGCCGACGTGTTCATCGAGACCGAGGTGCAGCGGCTGCTGGACCTCCGCAACTTCTGGATGAACCGCTCGCACCAGGAGATGAGCTACGAGGGCCCGCAGGCCTCGTACTTCCGCAAGATGAGCAACCTCCGCGTCGCGCAGACGCTGCTCGAGCTGCTCGGCCCCTACACGTTGCTCGATGACAGCGAGGAGTTCGACGACGCTCAGGGCTGGTTCGCCTCGTTCCAGCGCAACGCGATCGTGCAGCTCCACCCGGGCGGCACGGCCGACATCCAGAAGGTCATCATGGCGCGCCGCATCGGCATCGGCCGCGAGGTGCGCGAGCGCGCCGGCAAGACCGTCGAGTAGCCGGCCGTGGACCTCTCACTCACCGAGGAGCAGCAGCTCCTCAAGCAGAGCGTCGAGGACTTCGTCGCGCGCGAGGCTCCGCGCGAGGAAGTGGTCGAGCTTGCCGACAGCGACCTCGGCTTCTCGCCCGAGCACTACACGCGCGTCGCCGAGCTCGGCTGGCTGGGCGCGGCCGTCCCCGAGCGCTACGGCGGCGCGGGGATGGGCCTGACCGACGCCGCCGTGCTCTTCGAGGCGTTTGGTTACGCCGCGCTGCCTGGCCCGTTCGTCTCCTCGGCCGTGGTCTCGGCGCTGATCGTCGAGGAGGCTGGCACCGAGGAGCAGCGCGCCGCGCTGCTGCCGAGGATCGCCAGCGGGCAGGCCATCGCCGTCCTCGCGCTCACCGAGGCCGCGTACGGCTGGGGCGCCGAGGGCGTGCACATGCGCGCGCACGAGAGCGGCGGCGACTACGTCCTCGACGGCGTCAAGCTGTTCGTCCACGACGCCATCGGCGCCACGCACTTCATCGTCGCGGTCCGCACCGGCGACGAGTCGGGACTGTCGCTGCTGCTCGTCGACGCCTCGGCCCCGGGTGTCTCCGTGCGCCGGCTCGAGGGTTTCACCGGCTCGGAGTGCGTCGTGCGGTTCGAGGGGGTGCGGGCGCCCACGTCGGCCGTGCTTGGCCAGGCGGGGGCGGCCGAGGCGCCGCTGGAGCGCGCGCTCACCCGCGCGACGCCCGTGCTCTGCGCCTACCAGGTCGGCGGCGGGCAGGCGGCGTTCGACCTGGCCGTCGAATACAGCCGCGAGCGTCGGCAGTTCGGCCAGCCGATCGGGCGCTTCCAGCACGTGCAGAACCACATCATCCAGCTCGTCAACCACGTCGACGCGTCGCGCTGGACCACGTACGAGGCGTTGTGGCGGCTCGACGAGGGCAAGTCCGGCGGCGAGGTCGCCTCGCACCTCGCGAAGGCGGTGGCGAGCGAGGGGTTCGTGCAGGCGGTGAACTTCTCGCATGAGGTGCACGCCGGCGTCGGCGTGATGCACGAGTACGGGCTGACGCTCTACACCCAGCTGTCCCGGTCGCTATACCACCAGCTCGGCAGCCCGCGCTGGCACCGCCGCCGCCTCGGCGATCTCCTCGTCGACCACGACCTCGGCCCCGACCCGCTGGACTGACGGTCGGCGCGGGCGGGTGAGAGCACCCACCGGGCGCTGTAGAATGCAGGTGCGCCGGAGCGACCAGAGATGACGACGACCGAGACCAAGCTGCTGACCGCTGACGACTTGCTGCGGCTCTACAGCCAGGGTGTGCGCGGCGAACTGATCCGGGGGGTGCTCTGCGAGACCATGCCAAGTGGACAGCGGCACGGCAAGATCGTTACTCGACTGGTGATCAGGCTAGGCAACTACGTCGAACCGCGCGGGCTCGGGACGCTGGTAGCCTCGGACAGTGGAGTGTGGCTTGAGAATGACCCCGACACAGTGCGCGAGCCGGATGTCGCGTTTACGTCCGTAGAGCGACTGCCACTCGGTGAGGAACTCGATGGCTACGCAGAGGTCGTCCCGGACCTCGTGGTCGAGGTGGCGTCACCCAGCGACAGCCGCCGCGAGGTCAACGACAAGGCGCGGATGTGGCTCAGTCACGGCGTGCGGCTTGTGTGGGTCGTCCACCCGGACGCGCGGACGGTCGACGTGCATCGGGCGGATGAGAGCGTCTCGACCGTGGGCAAGGACGGCGCCCTCGACGGTCTCGACGTGCTGCCCGGCTTCACGTGCCCGCTGAGCGAGGTCTTCGGCGCGTAGCGCCCGCTACTCCTCACCCTCAGCCATCTGCCGCGCCAGCTCCTCCATATCGACATCCTCGATGTGCGTGGCGAGGGACCAGCGGTTGCCCGCCGGATCCACGATGCGAGCGATGCGGTCGCCGTACGGCTGGTCCTCGGGCTCCGCGACGGCTGTCGCGCCCGCCTTGACCGCGATCACGTACGCGCTGTCCACGTCCTCGACGTAGAGGTGGAACTGCCCCTCCGTGGCTGGGAACTCGGGCGGGGCGGCGTCGGAGACCATCAGCACCGAGTCGCCGATCTCGACCTCGGCGTGGCCGATCACGCCGCCCGGCATCTCCATCCGCATCCGCTCGACCGCGTCGAAGGCGGTTGCGAGGAAACCGAGGTATGCAGTGGCGTCTTCGACGACGAGGTACGGCGTGATCGCGGCGTAGCCCTCGGGGGCGGGGTTGGCGTCAGGCATGGGCGCTCCTTCGGCAATCGCGGGCCCCCGCAGCGTCGCCCGCGAGGAGCCAACGCGCGAGGCCACCTCGCGAGAGGTCGAGACGCGCAGCGCCCGCCCGCCGTGCGGCGAGCGGGCGCGAACTGCGCTACGTGCGAGGGGAGCGAGTGGTGACTACGCGCCGACGGGCTGGCCGCTCAGGCGCTCCATCACCTCCTGCGCTTCCTCCATGAGGTCGAAGATGACCTGCCGTGCGGGCTTGATCGACGTGATGTGACCCACGCCCTGCCCGGCCGGCGGGCCGCTCCAGTCCTCGAGGTGGTGGTCGTCGATGGCCTGCTTGACCTCGGCGACCAGCATCGGCTGTAGCGGCATCGGCAGCGGATCCGGCGCCTCGGGCGCGTCCCACGCCTCGGTCCACTTCGAGCGCACCTGCCGCACCGGCTTGCCGGTGGTCGCGCGCGACTGTACGGCGTCCTCGATGACCGCGTTCACCAGCTTCTGCTTGGCGTACATCTCGGTCTCGGACTCGTTCGTCGCCTGCCAGATGGTGCCGCACCACACGGCGTCGGCGCCCATCGCGATCGCGGCCGCGACGTGCGTGCCTGTGGTGACCCCGCCGGCGGCGAGCACGATGCTTTCAGGGTTGATCTCGTTGCGCGCCTTCACGACCTCCGGCACCAGCGAGAAGGTGCCGATGCGGCCG
>DAOULE010000043.1:0-13252 GCA_034420575.1 Dehalococcoidia bacterium | reverse complement strand
CACCTCAACCCGCCGGGGTACTTCCAGCGCCGCAACCCGGACCCGATCCTCGAGCTCTACCTCGGCGACCTCAACGAGGGCATCGCCGGGACCGGCATCCGCGCGGGCGCGATCAAGATCGCGACCGAGGAGTGCACGCCGGAGAACGAGTTCCAGCTGCGCGTCGCCGCCATGGCGCACCGCGCGACGGGCACCCCGCTGATGACGCACAGCAACCCCACCATCGGCTCGGGCGCCGACCAGCAGCGCGTGTTCGCCGAGGAGGGCGTGGACCTCGCACGTGTCGTGATCGGCCACTCCGGCGACACCACGGACGTGGACTACCTGTCCGGGCTGATGGACCGGGGCAGCACCATCGGGATGGACCGCTTCGGCGCGCCGATCGGCGCGAGCACCGCGGAGCGCATCGAGACGATCGCGGAACTCTGCCGGCGCGGCTACGCCGACCGGATGGTGCTGTCGCACGACACGTCGTGCCACTTCAACGGGGTCCTGCCGGAGGTGCTCGCGCAGCGCATGCCGGAGTGGCACTTCCTGCTCATCCCGGACACCGTGCTGCCGGAACTCGAGCGCCTCGGTGTCAGCGAAGAGCAGGTGCGCGCGATGATGGTGGACAACCCGCGACGCCTCTTCGAGGCGCAGGAACCGTACTAGCCGCGAGGCCCTCGGGGTATCCGCTCCACAACCCGGCCCGCGGAAAGCGCTGGAGGTCGGGCTGTCGTATACTCGTTATTGCGACGCAATCTCGTGGCGTCGCGTGAGGTGCACATGCCCCGGATCATTC
The DNA here is from genome assembly GCA_034420575.1 of Dehalococcoidia bacterium. GTDB lineage: Bacteria > Chloroflexota > Dehalococcoidia > UBA2979 > UBA2979 > VXMT01. Next base: position 12,468 of record DAOULE010000043.1, on the reverse strand, counting down.
GTGCGAGCGAGATGGGCTTCTGCATGGGCGTGCGCCGCGCCGTCCAGATGATGGAAGAAGAGGCGACCCCGGAGCGGCCCATCTCCAGCGCCGGCGAGATCGTCCACAACCCCCACGTCGTCGACCAGCTTGCTCGCGTCGGCGTCCGGCAACTCCCCGGCCCCGATGACGTCGAGGGCGACTTCGGCGCCATCACCGCTCAGGGCGTGGGCGGGGGCCGCGTCGCCATCACCGCCCACGGCGTCGGCGAGCGTGTGCTCGTCGACCTCGAGAGCGCCGGGCTCGACATCGTGGACACGACATGCCCCGTGGTGACGCGCGCGCAGCGCTACGCCCAGAAGTTCGTGCGCGAGAACTGGCACGTGCTGATCTTCGGCGACCCCGGCCACAAGGAGGTGCGAGGCATCACCGGCTGGGGCTTCGACACCAGGGGCGACTCGAAGGTCTCGGTGATCGAGCACGCGGACCTCGACCATCTGCGCGACGTGATCGAGACGTTCCCGGGCGGGTTCCCGAACAAGGTCGGGGTGATGGCGCAGACCACGCACCGGATGGACGACTTCGCGATATTCGTCGGCAACCTCATGTCGCTGCAGCGCGAGGCGAACTTCGAGATGCACGTGGTCAACACGCTTTGTCACGCGACCACCGGGCAGCAGGTCGCCGCCGCCGAGCTCGCCCACGAGGTCGACGTGATGGTCGTGGTCGGCGGCCGCAAGAGCGCCAACACCCGCCACCTCCGCGAGGTGTGCGAGAGCGAGGGCGCTCGCACCTTCCAGGTCGAGAGTTCGGCCGAGCTCGAGCCCGAGTGGTTCGACGGAGCCGACCGCATCGGCCTGACAGCGGGCGCCTCGACGCCGGATAGCTCGATTGACGAGGTTGAGGCGCGCCTCGCGGCGCTCACCGGGGCGCACTGACCCCTCCGACGGACCGGCCGCGATGACAACCAGCCCCGCCGCGACGCTGCGTCCATCACCCGGATCCATCACGCCGCGCGACGCGTACCGGGAGTGCGAGCGCTACGCGCGCGCGCACAGCGAGAACTTCTCTGTCGTCACGTTCCTCCTGCCACGCAGGCTGCGTCCGCACTTCTTCGCGGTCTACGCGTTCTGCCGCTTCACCGACGACCTCGGAGACGAGGCCGAGGGCGACCGCCTCGCCATGCTCGACGCCTGGGAGCATGAGCTCCGCGAGGCCGTGGCCGGGCGACCCGTGCGCCCCCTCTTCGTCGCCCTCGCGCAGACGATCGAGGAGTGCTCGATCCCCCTCGACCCGTTCCTGCGGCTGATCGAGGCGAACCGCATCGACCAGCGCGTCTCGCGGTTCGCGACGTACGAGGACGTGCTGGAGTACTGCACGTACTCGGCGACGCCCGTCGGACAGATGGTGCTCGCGGTGCTCGGCCACCACGACGCCGAGCGGGTCGCGCTGTCGGACCAGATCTGCATCGGTCTGCAGGTGGCGAACTTCTGGCAGGACGTCTCGGTCGACATCGACAAGGGGCGCGTCTACCTGCCGCAGGAAGACCTGCGGAGCTTCGGCTGCGACGACGCCCAGATCGTGGAGCGGCGCTTCGACGAGCGATTCCGCGAACTGATGCGCTTCCAGGTCGAGCGCGCGCGATCGCACTTCGCGGCGGGTCAGCGCCTCGAGGAGCTGGTCTCGCGCTCGGTCCGCACGGACATCCGCCTCTTCCGCCTCGGCGGCGAGGCGATCATCGACGCGATCGAGGCGTCCGGGTACGACACGCTGAGCGCACGGCCCCGCGTCACGCGCGCGGTCAAGGCGCGGCTGCTGCTCGTCCACGGCGCGCGCGTGCTGCTCGGGCGCTAAGGGGAGGCAGCCGTGGCGTTCGACGTGCTGGCCGAGCTCGAAGCGCACGGGAGCGAGCCCTACACGCCCGAGGAGGCCTCCGCGTGGTGCCGCGCCTACACGAAGGACCGCGCGTCCAACTTCTACTACGCCTTCACCATCCTGCCCGCCGCCAAGCGCAACGCCATCTACGCCGCCTACGCCTTCAGCGGATACGTCGACGACATCGCCGACGAGCTGACCGACCGCAGCCGCCAGGAGCGCGAGATCGCGCTCGCCCGCAGCCTCGTCGCAGCGTGCTACGCGGGCGAGCGGCAGGGGCCGCTCTTCACCGCGCTCGGCCAGGCCATCGACCGCTTCGGGATCCCGCACGAGTACTTCGAGCAGCTCATCAGCGGCGTCGAGATGGACTTCACCATCGACCGCTACGCGACGTGGCCGGACCTGCTGGAGTACTGCTACCGCGTGGCCTCGATCGTGGGTCACATCTGCGTCGCCATCTTCGGGGCGAAGCCGCACCCGCGGGCGGGCGAGTTTGCGACGAGCATGGGGCTGGGACTGCAGATCGTGAACATCATGCGCGACGTGCGCGAGGACGCGAGCCGCGGACGCGTCTACTTCCCCGCCGACGAGCTGGCCGCGCACGGCCTCACCGCCGACGACATCCTCGCGTGCCGCTACGACGAGCGCTTCGCGGCGATGATGGCCGCGCAGGGCGCGCGCGCCCGTCACTACTTCGAACTCGGCCGCAACCTGCTGCCGCTCCTCGACGTGCGCTCGCGGATGTGCGTGAACGTGCTCCAGGGCGTCTACTTCGAGCTGCTGCGACGCATCGAGGCGCGGAACTACGACGTGCTGTCCGAGCGGGTGAGCCTCAGCGGCCGCGAGAAGGTGACCGCCATCGCGCGGCTCTGGGCCGGCGCCGCCCTCCTCGGGCCCGCCCGGTCCGGCTGACGCCACGGTCGTGCGCGTCGGGATCATCGGCGCCGGTCTCGCCGGGCTGTCCGCGGGGCTGGAGCTCGCCGACCGCGGCCACGAGGTGGAGATCTTCGAGCGCCGCCCCTGGGCCGGCGGCGCCACGTACTCGTTCCGCGACGAGGAGACGGGCAGCGAGGTCGACAACGGCCAGCACGTCTTCATGCAGTGCACCACGGCGTACACGGCCTTCCTCGAACGCATCGGTACGCTCGCCCTGACGCACCGGCAGCGGCGGCTGCACGTCCCGGTGCTCGACGAGGACGGCGCGCGCTCGGACCTGCGTGCCGCGCCACTGCCCTTCGGCCTGCACCTCGCGCCGGGGCTGCTGCGGTACCGCCACCTCACATGGCGGCAGAAGGCGCAGATCGCGCGCGCCTTCCTCTCCCTGCGGACGCTCGGCCGCGCCGAGCGAGCCCGCCTCGATGACGTCACGTTCGAGGAGTGGCTCCGCGCGCGTGGCCAGTCGCCGGACACGATCCGCGAGTTCTGGGACTTCCTCGTGATCCCCACCCTCAACTGCCGCGCCGGCCAGACCAGCGCGCGCCAAGCGCTGTTCGTGCTGGAGGAGGGCTTCCAGCGCAGCCCCGGTGCGGCCGCGCTCGGTGTGGCCGCAGTTGGCCTCTCAAAGCTCCACGTCGAGCCCGCAGTCCGCGCCATCGAGGAGCGCGGCGGGGGGCTCACCACGCGCGCGCCCATCGAACGCATCGAGGTCGACGACGGCCAGGCCACCGCACTGGTGCTGCGCGATGGCGAGGAGCGCTCGTTCGACGCGTATGTCAGCGCGCTCGCCCCGTGGCGGCTGCTGCCGCTGCTGCCCGAGGAGGTGCGGAGCGACGGCGCGTTCGCCGCCCTCGCCGAATTCGAGCCGGCGGCGATCCTCAACCTCCACCTCTGGTTCGACCGGCCGGTCGCGGACTTCGCGTTCGCCGCCTTCGTGCGCTCGGAGGTGCAGTGGGTCTTCAACCGCAGCCGCGCGGGCGGCGAGGATCATACGCGCGGTCAGCACCTCGTCGTTTCGATCAGCGCGCCGGGCGAGCTCTTCGAGCTGCGGGGGGAAGAGCTGCGCGACCGGTTGCTGCCGCAGCTACGGCGGGCGCTGCCCGCCGCGCGCGGGGCGACGCTGCGCCACTACACGGTCGTGAAGGAGCCCGAGGCGACGTTCGTCCCGGCGCCCGGGGTCAGGCGTCCCGGCCCGCGTACGCCGCTCGCGAACTTCTACCTCGCCGGCGCGTACACGGACACCGGCTGGCCCGCGACCATGGAGTCCGCGGTGCGCAGCGGCCTCGCGGCGGCTGCTGCCGTCGACGCGCCGGGGAGCCGGGGCGTGTAGGACTCGCGGGCAGCGGGAAGTCTCGCCCGCGGCTACCAGCGCTGCGAGCGCTCGGCATGCACGTGGTCGGGCAGGCCGTAGGTGATGCCTTCCTCGTCGAACTGCGAGACGCCGAACAGGCCCGTGAACCTCGCGAAGTTGCTGTTCTGTCGGCGCTTCGGGAAGAGCCTGCTCAGAAGGGTGTCGTAGCGCTTCTGCATCCGGAACCAGGTGAGCACGCCGAACGTCCGGCTCTTCGGATACAACAGCTGGTCCGCGAGATCGTCGCCGATGAGCGCACGCGAGACGCTGAAGACGTAGCTGGCAAGGCGGCGGCGCTCGGCCGGCTCATCAATGTCCGCGACCAGCGGCGCGGAGTTGACCAGCGCGTTCGCCATTGCGACCGATTCCATCCCGGGCTCCGGCTCGCACATGACGCCGATGTCGAAGATCCGGTCGGCGTCGGCCTCGTCGAGGAAGAGCATCGACTCGGGGATCCCCATCAGGTAGCCGTCGTAACGCCAGACGTCCATGAAGCTCGCCCGCTCCTCGTCGTTGAAGACGGCGCCGAGGTTCTCCAGGTGCTTGAGCTGCCTGGCGGAGAAGGCGGAGATCGCGAACCCCAGGTGCGCGGCGCTGATGGGCACGCCCCACGCCTCGCGATCCCATTCGCCGGAGTCGTTCAGGAGCCGCCGGATCGCCGCGTGCACCATGCGCAGGCGGACGGTCAGCTTCCAGCCGTCTCCCGTGCGTTCGAGCCCGCCGGGGATGAACATCTCCACCATGTGGCGGTTGTTCTGCCGGAGGCGCCGCACGCCCTGGTCACGCAGGCGCCCCGTGATGAAGAACGACTTGGCGATATTCGTGGAGAAGCCCTCGACGAGCGTCCCCCCCACCATGCCTCCCAGCGCCAGCTGCGAGTTGCGGTGGAACATCCGGATGCCCGGGATGAACGACGAGTGGTCCACCCAGTCGGGCTCGATCGACACCTCGTGGAAGAAGTCGCGCACGTACGGAGGAAGGTCCCGCAGGCCCTCCTCGTCGTCCGCGTCCATCGCGATGTGCAGGATCTCGCTCGACCGCTCGGGACCAAGCTGCTCGAGCCGGGCCATCAGGTCGTCCGCGAGCGGGTCGGCAATGGTCGTGTGCTCGAGGTACCTGGTGGCCAACTCTGGGTCGACCACACGAGCGCGCGCGTAGCCGGCCTCGTAGTCAGTGGGGATGTCTATCGAACCCACGCGAGGCGTATCCGATCCTGGTGTTGGCCCGGACGGCGGGCGTTCAGTCACTGGGCACACTCCTCCCCGGCGTTGCCGGGCGGCAACGCCGACGGTGGTGGGCCGGTACACATAATATCCCGGATGTTCGTGAAGGGCATCGTTGTATGCCCTCAGAAGCGGGCTCAGGCCGCACCCTCGCGCATTTCACGCGCCTGGAGCAGCCGCTCCGCCGTCTCTCTCGCCTCGTCCAGGTCGGCCGCGAACTGATCCTCCGGGACGTGCTGGAGCACGTTCAGGGCGTTGAGCGTGACCGCAGGCAGGCCCTCCAGGCCCATGACGATGCACTCGGTATCCTCGGCGATCGCCGTGTCGATCATGCTCTCGACCACCAGTGCCGCGCTGTCGTCCACGTAGACGGTGTCCGTGAAGTCCAGGATCACCACCTCGTGATCCCGGATGTCGACGCCGATCGTGCTGATCAGCTCGCTCGACGACGCCACGGAGAAGGTGCCGCGCAGGGCCACCAGCCCGACGCGCGCCGAGAACGCGTCGGCCTCGGACTGGTCGCTCCAGTCTCGCAGGAAGCTCTGGTCCAGCAGCGGCACGGATACCACGCTGTCCAGTTGCAGGCGCTCGAGTGCCCTCGCGCTCGCCATACCGGCGGCAATCAGGCCGATCGCCACCGCGGTGACCAGGTCCAGGAACACCGTGAGGCCCAGCGTGATGAACATGACGAGCAAGTGCTCGCGCTGGACGCGGTGCAGCCGCGTCAGGAACCTCCAGTCGATGATGTCCCAGCCGACCTTCATCAGGATGCCGGCCAGTGCTGCGTGCGGGATCGACTCGACGTAGCGCCCCAGCCCGAGCACGAGCGCGAGCAGGATGGCGGCCCGCAGCACGCCCGAGACCTGCGTCTGGCCGCCGGCGCGGATGTTCACGACCGTTCCCATGGTCGCGCCGGCGCCCGGCGTCGCCCCGATCAGCCCGGCGATGGTGTTGCCGATGCCCTGGCCCACCAGCTCGCGGTTCGGGTTGTGGCGCGTGCGGGTCATCGCGTCCGCCACCAGCGAGGTGAGGAGGCTGTCGATGGAGCCCAGCAGCGCGAGGATCAGCGCGGGCTCCACGGACCTGGCCAGCAGTCCCGGCGCCACCTCCGGCAGGTGCAGGCTCGGGAGGCCCGTCGGGACCTCGCCGATCGTCGGGGTGTCACCCAGCCAGAGGAGGCTCAGCGTGGTCCCCGCGATCAGCGCGGCGAGTGCGGGCGGGAGGTACTTCCTGAACTGCGCCGGCCAGAGCACCCCGACGGCGAGCGTGACCAGGGCGATGGTCAGCGCGTTGAAGTTCAGGTTGCCGATGGTCTCAGGCCACGCACGGACGGCCTCGATGGGCCCCCCCGTCCGCACCGGGGCGCCCATGAACGGGATGGTCTGCAGCAGGATGATGATCACGCCGATGCCGGACATGAAGCCCGAGATCACCGAGTACGGCGTATAGGCCACGAACCGGCCGATGCGCATCAGCCCGAGGCCGATCTGGATCAGCCCCGCCATCACGACGATCGTCAGCGCCTCGGCAAGCGTCTCCGCGTGGGTAGTGACGATGACGGCCATGGCCACGGCCATCGGGCCTGTCGGGCCGGAGATCTGGGACTTCGTCCCGCCGAACACGGCGGCGAAGAATCCGACGGCGATCGCGCCGTAGATGCCGGCGACCGCTCCCAGGCCGGATGCCTCGCCGAACGCCAGGCCGACGGGAAGCCCGACCACTGCCGCCGTGATGCCACCGAAGAGGTCGCCCCGCAACGACTGCGCGCTATAGCCCATGTGGACGCGTCCCCCAGGAGTCAGACATGCAGCGTCTGGCGACCGCACGGTCCCGGACAGCCGGCGAGCCCATCTCATGCACCCGCCTGCATCCCCGAACCGTGCGCACTCCAGCGCGTCATCGCGGCGGCGTGGGTATGCTGCACGTGATACTACAGGCTGCTCGGGCGGTGGTGTGGCGGGCAGGATTGCAAGGCAGCATGTTGAGCCCGGCGGCGCTATGATGGGTTCAGTGCTCAAGCGGCAAGGGGCCTCTTCTTGACTCGGTAACACCGAGGCTTCCGGATTGCTCCGGAGGAAGAAACCCCGACCGCGTGCGCTCTAACGTCCTTGTAGTACGATGCGTCGAGTGCCGAGCAAGCTTCAGGAGACGGGCCAATGGAAATCAACACCGAGAAGGATGGTGGGACCGTCGTAGCAAGCCCGACGGGGCGGCTGGACGGCTCTAACGCGCGCGAGTTTCAGGACGCTCTGGACGCTGTCGTCCAGGACACCGAGCGCGCGCTGATTCTGGATTTCGAGCAGGTCTCGTACATCAGCAGCGCCGGGCTGCGAGTGCTCCTCGTAACCGCGAAGACCCTCCAGGGCAACGGCGCCGAGTTGGCCCTCTGCTCGCTCGATGACCCCATCCGCGAGGTGTTCGGGATCAGCGGCTTCGACAGCATCATCCCCATCCACTCGTCACGAGCGGAGGCCATCGCCGCCGTCCAGGGATAGCGGCCCTCCGCCGAACGGGTCCTTTGTACCGGGGCGAGGCACATGCCGTACAAGATCCTGGTCGTAGACGACGAGCCCGACCTCGAACCGCTGATGCTGCAGCGGATGCGGCGCCAGATCCGCGCCGGCCGCTACGAGTTCGTCTTTGCCGGCAACGGCGTCGAGGCGCTTGAGAAGCTCGCCGAAGACGACACCATTGACATGGTCCTCTCGGACATCAACATGCCGCAGATGGACGGCTTGACGCTCCTGGACCAGATCCCGGACGTCAATCCGAACCTCCGCGCCGTCATCATCTCCGCCTACGGCGACATGCAGAATATCCGCACCGCCATGAACCGTGGCGCGTTCGACTTCGTCACCAAGCCCGTCGACTTCGACGACCTCCAGGTCACGGTCGACCGCACGCTGCAACACATCGAGGAGTGGCGCGCGGCGCTCGACAGCCGCGACAAGCTGGTCGCGCTCCAGAACGAGCTCGATGTCGCGAGCAAGATGCAGCAGTCCATCCTCCCCACCGTCTTTCCGAAGAGCGGCGACTACGAGACCTTCGGGACCATGACCCCCGCGCTCGACGTCGGAGGGGACTTCTTCGACGTGGTCCGCCTGCAAGACGGTTGGATCGGGCTGGCGATCGCCGATGTCTCCGGCAAGGGCGTGCCCGCTGCCCTGTTCATGATGTCCAGCCGCACACTGCTCAAGGGGACGGCCATCAGCTACAACGACCCGGGCACCGTCCTGTCCGAGGTGAACGGGCTCCTCCAGGAGGACGAGACCGACGGCATGTTCGTCACCATGCTGTACGCCGTCTACAACCCGGAGACCGGCGCCTTCACCTACGCCAGCGGCGGCCACGATGCACCGCTCCTGGTGCGCGCCGACGGCTCGTCCGAGTTGCTCTCACTTACCGGCGGCATCGCCCTTGGCGTGCTTCCGGGCTTCGATTACCAGCAGACGACGTACCACCTGGACCACGGCGACACCATCGTTCTGTACACCGATGGCGTCACCGAAGCCATGAACCACGACAGTCAACTGTTCGGGATCGCGGGCCTGCAAGAGTACTTCGCCGCGGCGCCCCCGTCCGATGCAGAGGCCACGGGACTGCAGGTCATGCAAGCCGTGGACTCCTTCGCTGGAGATGCTCCCCAGAGCGACGACATCACCTGTCTGACGCTGCGAAGGAGCTGACCGGTGAGCACGACGATGTCGCTGACCATCCGTACGGCGCGCGACGAGCTCGACCGCATCAACGCCGCCGTCGACAGCCTCGCCGAGGAGGACGACTGGCCGGCCGACCTGGTCTTCAGGGTGAGGCTTGTGCTTGAAGAGTGGAACCTCAACGTGATGGATCACGGGCACGACGACGACACGCACGAGATCGATATCGCAATGACCTGCGACGACGATGCGGTCACCATCGAGATCATCGACGGCGGCAAGCCCTTTGACCCCCTCCACGACGCACCACCCCCCGATACCACGTCCGCGGTGGGCGAGCGGCGCGTCGGCGGGCTGGGCGTCCATTTCATGCGCCAGCTCATGGACGAGGTGCACTACAAGCGCGAGTCCGGCAAGAATCACCTCCAACTGGTCACGCGCAAGGTCAGATGACCCGCAACCCGCTCGCCCGGTTTCCTCGCCCGCTGTCCCTCGGGCTCGTCCTCGCACTCGCCGCGCTGCTCGCCGCGTGCACGGCCGATGACGCCGGCCCGGGCGTCTCCGTCGACACCCCCACCCCCACTCCCTCGCCCACCACCGCGGCGCAGACGGGCACCCCGGGGGTATCGGCAGACCGCATCGTGTTCGGCCAGTCCGCTGCGTTCGAGGGGCCCGCAGCCCAGCTCGGGCAGAACATGCGGCTCGGGATCCTCGCTGCCTTTCATGAGGCCAACCAGGCCGGCGGCGTCCACGGCAGGCAGCTCGATCTCGTCTCGATCGACGACTCCTACGAACCCGAGGCAGCCATCGCCAACACCCGACACCTGATCGAGGAAGACCAGGTCTTCGCGCTCATTGGCGCCGTCGGCACACCGACGTCGCGCTCCGCCACGCCGATCGCCGCCGCGGCGGGCGTGCCGTACATCGCGCCCTTCACGGGGGCCGCGTTCCTCCGGGATCCTTCCTGGGAGAACATCATCAACCTGCGCGCCTCCTACAACCAGGAGACCGAGGAGATGGTCGACCGCCTGATCCGCGATCTCGACATCACCAGCGTCGGCATCATGTACCAGGACGACTCCTACGGGCGGGCCGGCTACGGCGGTGTCCTGCAGGCACTCGAGCGCCGCGGCCTGCAACCGACGGCCATCGGCATCTATCCCCGCAATACCACTGCGGTGAAGACCGCGCTGCTCGACCTGCGCGAGGGCGATCCCGAAGCCGTGATCCAGATCGGCGCGTACGAGCCGGTGGCGGAGATGATCCTGTGGGCACGCCGGACCTCGTGGGAGCCCGTGTTCCTCAACGTCTCGTTCGTCGGCAGCAACGCACTGGCGAGGGCGCTCGGCTATCGAGGGGTCGGGGTCTTCGTGACGCAGGTGGTCCCGTTCCCGTGGGACGACACCCAGCCGGTGGTGGCCGCGTACCAGCGCGCGCTCAAGGCCCACGACCCCGAGGCGGAGCCCGGCTTCGTCTCGCTCGAGGGCTACATCGCGGGACGCCTCGCGATCATCGGGCTGGAGCGCTGCGGCGCCGAGCTCGACCGCGCCTGCTTCCTCGATGCCATCCTGGGGGCGGACGAACTGGACATCGACGGGTTCCCTCTATCATTCGGAGACGACAACCAGGGCTCCGACGCGGTGTTCCCGACGGTGATCGGTTTCGACGGCCGTTACTATCAGGTGAAGACCCTGCGTGGGGTAGCGACCCCGGAGTAGTCACATGTCATACCTCCAGCGCCTGCTCGCCAGCCGCAACCGGATCTCAACCCAGCTCTACCTCGCGTTTGCGGGAGCAGTGCTGTTCACCCTCGCTGCAACCCTCGTCGGCTGGTTCTCGTTCAACCGCGTAGGCGAGGTCCAGGACAACGTGAACGAGGGCAGCGTGCCGGAGATGGCCGCCGCCTTCGGCGCCGCCCGCCACAGCGGGGTGCTGGTGGCCGCGGCCCCCAACCTCACGGTCGCCGCCACACCCGAGGAGTTCTCCCAGATCGGCCTCGAGATCGACCAGGCGTACGCCGCCTTCGAGGAGCAGGTGGGAGCGCTGGAAGGCACGCAGAGCGACCCGGCCCGCGTGGCCCGCATCCGAGACCACGCCGATACGCTCATCACCAACATCGAGGAACTGGAGAACGAGACGGCCGGCGTCTTCGCGCTCAGGGCGAAGCGTGAGCTACTCGAGGCGGAGCTGGCGAACGTGCGCGCCGAGCTCGGGACCGCCCTCGCGCCTGCTATCGACAACCAGCTCTTCTTCATCCTCACCGGCTACCGCACGCTCGCCGACTCGCCGGCCGACCGTGAAGCGCACTTCTCCGAGACCGAGCTCGTGCACTACCGGCGGCTCTCCGAGCTCTACGGCGACGTCAACATCGCCACCGAGCTGCTCGCCAATGCGTTCACACTGTCCGACCCCTCGCTCATCGAGCCGCTGCGCGAACGCTTCGAGGCGACCATCAACCGCATCAACCGGAACCTGCCGCCACTGGAGGGCACGGCGTTCCACTACGAGTCGGCTGCCGCGTTCGAACGGCTGGTCGCACTCGGCTCCGGCGCGGACAGCGTCTTCGACCTCTTCGCACAGGAACTGACGATCACGATGCACCAGGAGGAGTTGCTCAGCCAGAACCGTGACGTCTCCCTGGAGCTGAACTCGGAGGTCAACGCGCTCATCAACGCCGCACAGGCCAGCGTCCAGGACGCGACGGCGGGCTCCCAGCAGGCCATGCAGACCGGCCTCATCCTGCTGCTCGCGATTAGCGCGGTCAGCGTGGCCAGCACCGTGGCGATCGTCGTGGCGTTCGTGCGCCGCGTGCTGCTGCGGCGCATCGGCATGGTCTCCGACTGGATGCGCGGCATGGCGCAGGGCGACCTCGAAACCACCGTCGACGTCGGCGGCCGCGACGAGGTCGCGGAGATGGCCGCCGCGCTCGAGGTGTTCCGGCGGCACGCGCTGGAGGTCCAGCGCCTCAACCTCGTCGAGCAGCTCGCCGAGGAGCTGCAGGGCAAGAACGACGAGCTCGAGTCCGTGCTGGAGCAACTCCAGAACGCGCAGGACCAGATCGTCATGCGCGAGAAGCTGGCGGCGCTGGGCGAGCTCACCGCGGGCGTGGCGCACGAGATCCGCAACCCGCTCAACTTCGTGAAGAACTTCTCCGAGGCCTCCGGAGACCTCGTCGAGGAGCTCAAGGAGGTGCTGGAGGAGGAGGGCGTGGAGCTCAGCGAGGAGCAACGCGGCCTCGTCGAGGACATCACCTCAGACCTGATCAGCAACGTCGAGCGCATCAGCTCGCACGGCCAGCGCGCGGACCGCATCGTCAACGACATGCTGCAGATGGGCCGCGGCGGCCAGGAGTTCCGGCTGACCGACATCAACGCCCTGCTGGAGGAGCACGCGCGGCTCGCCTACCACAGCGCCCGCGGCACGAACCAGGAGTTCCAGCTGGACATCA
>DAOULE010000042.1:0-15661 GCA_034420575.1 Dehalococcoidia bacterium | reverse complement strand
CGCTCCCTCGATCCCGGCGGGTCGCCGCCGTAGAGGTCGAGCGGGTCCGTCGAGGGGCGACCGTCGCCGTCGAGGATCCAGCCGGGCTCCAGCTCGACGCCGCGGTTGCGGGCGACGCGCACCTTGCCCTCGGCGCCGACGGAGGTCGCCATGTCGAGGATGAACGGCGCCTCGGGGTCGCCGGTGGGGGCGGCGAAGACGATGGGGTTGGTGCCGAGTCGGCGGCGTCCGCCGCCGAAGGGGGCGACGAGCTCCCCGCCACCGTGGAGGTTCACGCACGCGATGGTGACCATGCCCGCGGCCGCTGCCTGCTCCCCGTACGCGCCGATACGCCCCGCGTGGCCGCCTCGATGCGCGACGGCGACGGACACGCCCTGCTCGCGCGCCTTGGCGATGGCGGTGTCCATCGTGAAGCCGGCGACGACCTGCCCGTAGTTCCAGTTGCCGTTCACGACCGTGAGTGTGGGCGTGTCCTGCTCGATCTCCGGCGTCGCGCCGGGCACGTAGCGGCCTTCCTGCGTGCGCTCCACGTACTGCACCGTGCGGATCACGCCGTGCGAGTCGTGGCCCTTCAGGTTCGCGTCGACGAGGTGCGAGGCGACCGCGTCGGCGTCGGCGGTCGGCGCGCCGAGGGACTCGAAGACGCGCGTGACGTAGGCCGTGAGCTCGGCAGCGTCGACGTTCGGCATCACGCGCCTCCGCGCACGGGCGGGACGCCCGACTGCTCGCGCGCAGCGGCGAGGTCAGCGCCGGCCGCCCGGCGCATGAACGCGCTGTCCTGGCCGAGCGTGACCATCTGGAACCCGGCGTCCAGCCACTTCGTTGTGTACTCGACGCTGCCCGTGTGGCAGCCCGGCGTCACGCCGTGGCGCTGGCACGCCTCGAGCACGCTCAGCACCGTCTCCTGGTGCCGCGGGTCCGGGTTGTCACCCGCCGGCTGCATCCCCAGCGCGTACGCGAGGTCCGAGGGGCCGATGTACGCGCAGTCGACGCCCTCGACGCCCAGGATCTCGTCGAGGTTGTCGAGCGCCTCGGCCGTCTCAATCATGCAGATCACGGCGATCTCGTCGTTGGCCTCGTCCACGTAGCCGTCGCCCGCGTACATGGTGGCGCGCGCCGGGCCGAAGGAGCGGCCGCCCTGCGGCGGGTAGCGGCACGCCCACACCGCGCGCTCCGCCTCCTCGCGGTTGTTTACGAGCGGGATCACGACGCCGTACGCGCCCGCGTCGAGCACCTTCATCAGCGTCGGCGGGTCGTTCCACGGCACGCGCACGAACGGGATCGTGTCGGTCGTCGAGATGCCGCGCAGCATCTCGACCGTGTCGTTGTAGTCGATCACGCCGTGCTGCATGTCGATGCACAGCCAGTCGAAGCCCGCGTGCGCCATCGACTCCGCAATGTGGGCCGAGGGCGTCCCGAGCCAAGCGCCGATCGTGCGTTCACCGTCGCGCCACGCGCGCTTCACCGTGTTCGGACGCATCGTGTCCCCTTCCGTGTCGCTCCCAGTGCGGCGCGTTGGTGCTAGCGGTCCCAGCGCGAGCGGCGCGCCTCCATGTTCGAGTGCACGTCGATGAGCACCGTACGCCCCTCGGCGTTGAGCTGCTGCGCCCGCTCGATCGCGGGCGCGAGCTCGTCGGGCTCGACCACCTCGATACCGACGGCGCCCATGCCCTCGGCGATCTGGGCGTAGTTGCCGGTCATGTGCGAGACGCCATACTGCTCGCGCGCGGTCGGGAAGCCGCCCGGGTAGGTGGCCATCCCGCCGTTGTTGAGCACGACCGTCGTAATCGGCACGCCCGCGCGCGCCGAGGTCTCGATGTCCATCCCTGACATCCCGAATGCGCCGTCGCCCATGAGGTTCAGGCAGAAGCGGTCGGGGTGCGCCAGCTTCGCGCCGATCATGAGCGGGATGCTGAACCCCAGGTGCGTCGTCTTGCCCCATCCCACGTAGCTGTGCGGCGTCGTGGCCGTGAAGAACGGCACGATCGAGTCGCGCGGCGCGCCGGCGTCGTGCGTGACGATGCTGCGCTCGCGGTCGATCGTGCGGTCGATCTCCCGGATCACTCGGTAGGTGTTGATCGGCACCTCGTCGGACTCGAGGAGTGCCTCCCACTCCCCGAGCCACGCATCGCGGTCCGCGGCGATGCCGGCCGCGACGCCCTCCTCGGGCCGCCCCTCCTCGCCGAGGCGGTCGCGCAGCTCCTCGATGAGGGCCTCGATGACGAGCGCCGCGTCGCCGGGCAGGGCGACCTCGGCGGTCTCGTCCTTGTTGAGGTCCTCGATGCTCGCGGTGTTGTGGATGATGCGCGTGCCGGGTGCGATCGACTGCCCGTAGCCCGTGCGCGTCAGGCTCGTGCCGAGCGCGAGCAGCACGTCCGCCTCGCCGATGCGGTTGTGCGCGGCGAGCGTCGTCGTGCCCGCCCCCGCGCCTACCGCCAGCGGGTGGCGCTCGTCGAACGAGGACTTGCCGGGCATGGTCGTGAACACGGGCGCGTCGAGGATCTCAGCGAGCTCGCGCAGCTGCGCCGTCGCGCGCGCGAAGAGCACGCCGCCGCCCGACCAGATCAGCGGCCGGTCTGCGTCCAGCAGCAGCGAGGCGGCCTCGGCAACGGCGTCGGGCTCCGGCGCCTGCCGGACGAGCGGCGGCGGCGTGTAGTCGGTCGCCGACTCGGGCGCCTCGCGCGCCAGCACGTCGGCCGTGAGCTCGACGACGACGGGGCCCGGCGGGCCGTTGCGCAGCGCGTGGAACGCGCGACGCATCACGGCCGGGATCTGCTCCGCCGCGTAGATCGCCTCGACGCGGCGGGCGAGGCCGCCGTAGTTGTGGACGGCGGAGAAGTTGGGGCGGACGGCAATCTGGTGGAGCGGCACGCCGCCCGGCAGCACGAGGATCGGGATGTTGTCGGCGAACGCCTGCGCGATGCCGCCGAGCGAGTTCTCGGCGCCCGCCTGCGACTGCACCGCGACGACGCCGAAGCGCTGCCGGTCGCTGGTGCGGCTGTAGCCGTCGGCGGCCATGATCGCGCCTCGCTCGTGGCGGAACGCGATGGGGCGGATACCCTCGCGGGCCGCCGCCTCGATCAGCGGATTGCTCGGGTAGCAGGCGAGCCACTCGACGCCCTCGAGCTTGAGGATGCGCGCGACCGCCTCGATGCCATTCATACGTGTACGTCTCCTCGTAGTGCCGTGGCCTCGCCCGACCGCCAGCATCGTGCACCCGGCGGTGCAACGCGGCAACGTGGCCGCTACGCCTCGGCCTCCCCGGCGTCTGGCGCGTCGGCGACCTCGACGGTGCGCGCTGCGACGATCCACAGCGGATCGGCGTCCGGCGGCGAGCGGTCGACGACGATGGGCTCGCCCCATCCCGGCGTGAGCGCGAAGTAGGAGCCGACGAGGGCGATCCGGTCGGCCGGGTTCAGCGACTGCCACACCGCGACGGCCTTCTGCGGGAACATGCGGTGCGAGATCGCCACGGCGTGCAGCCCGCCCGGCCGCAGCACCCGGGCCACCGACGCGAAGACGTCGAGCGGCCTCGTGAGGTACTGGATCGAGACCGCGTTCAGCACGGCGTCGAACTCCCCGTCGCCGTACGGCAGCTCGGGCCGGCGGTTGAGGTTGTGCACCACGTGGTCGTCGAGGCGCGGGTTGTCGGCCAGCTCCGCCTCGTTCATGCCGAGGCCGGACACCCGCTCGTACTCGATGTCTTCGGGGAGGTGCGAGACCCACGACGACATGAGGTCGAGCACGCGTGCACCAGCCGGGATCGCCTCGCGGTAGAAGTCGGTGAGGGCATGGATGGTGGCGCGGTCGATGTGCGTCACGAAGCGCGGCGGCTGGTAGAAGATCGCGTCGTCGCTCTCGTCCTGGCGTCGGAAGAAGTGCTCCGGGAACGGGCCGTGCGAGTTGGTCATCGCGCTCGATTCATGTCGCGGCGGCGCCTGCGCTAGTAGTAGTAGCGCGCCGCCTCCTCCTCGATCGCCCGCCGCTCGCCGTCGTCCATGGGCTCGAACGTGCGCGCGGCGGCGACGTTCTCCTCGATGCGCGAGGGGAAGCGCGCGCCGGGGATGGCGACCGAGACCGCGGGGTTGGAGAGCACGTAGCGGAGCAGGTTGGGCGCGGTGACGAGCCCGTCGTAGCCGTCCGCGATGCGCGTGCGCATGGCGCTCGTCCGCCCCGAGCCGCCGAGGGGCCGCATCACGATCACCGCGATGTTGCGCTCGGCGGCCAGGTCGATGAGCGGCGCGGTCTCGGTGTAGAACGCCGAGTACTCCAGCATGATCGTCTCGAACGCCCCGCTCTCGATGGCGAGCCGGGCCACGTCGAGGCTGTGCGTCGAGATCCCGATGTGGCCGATGAGCTCGCGGTACTGAGCTATCTGTAGCCCCTCGAGCGCACCGTTCTCGCCCATCACCTCGTCCCACGCCTCGGGCGTCGAGATGTCGTGGAGCTGGTACACGTCGATCTTGTCGACGCCGAGCATGGCCATGGAGCGGTCGACGTCGCGCTGGCTGCCGTCGATGTTGTGGCTGAAGGTCTTGGAGGCGACGACGAAGTCCTTGCGGCCGCGCGCCCGGACCTCCTCGCCGATGAGGAACTCGGAGCCCGAATACTCGCGCGCGGTATCGACGAAGTCGATGCCGAGGTCGAGCGCGGCCTTGAACGTGGCGGGGCCCTCCTTCGAGGTGGGCGTGTCCATCGCCCCGAGCCCAAGCTCGGCCACCTCGATCCCCGTGCTGCCCAGCACCCGCCTGCCAATGCTCGCCACGCGCTGCTCCTCGCCGGTCTTCGGGACGGGGGGATGGTAGCGCAGGGCGGACTACACGCGGCGGGGCTCGCCGGGCTGTGTATATTGCATTGTTATAGAGCGCGCCCCGTCGACGGCATGCGGGCGCGCAGTGCCCGGTGCGCGGCGCGCCCGGCAGGCTCGCCCGCCCGGTACCACCACGGGAGGTGAGCCATGGCAGGAGATCCGCTGCATACGCGGCTGTGCGAGGAGTACGGGGCCGAGTTCCCGATTGTCGCCTTCGCCCACACCAAGGACGTGATCGCCGCCGCCAGCAACGCGGGCGCCATCGGGGTGCTGGGCGCCAGCAGCTCCACGCCCGATGAGCTCGACAGCGACATCCGCTGGATCAAGGAGCGCGTCGGCGACAAGCCCTTCGGCATCGACCTGATCATTCCGGCGTCGTTCGTGCAGGGGAACCTCGAGGACCTCGAGGCGATGATCCCGCAGGAGCACCGCGACTTCGTCGACGGGCTGATGCGCGACAATGAGATCCCGGAGCCCCGGAACGAGCCCTCGGGCACCATCGACCCGAGCCTCTTCGAGCGCGCCCAGAAGCAGCTCGAGGTGATCATCGAGCACCAGATCCCGATCTTCGCATCCGGCCTCGGCAGCCCCGCGTTCATCATGGACCGCCTGCACGACGCCGGGACGAAGGCGTGGGGCCTCGTCGGGCTGCGCCGACAGGCGGTGCGCGAGCTCGAGGCGGGCGTCGACACGATCATCGCCCAGGGCGGCGACTCCGGCGGCCACAGCGGCCGCATCGGCACGTTCTCGCTGGTGCCCGAGGTGACCACGGCGCGCGACCAGATCCGCCCCGAGAGCCTCGTGCTCGCCGCGGGCGGCGTGACCACGGGCCGCCACATCGCGGCCGCGATCGCCCTCGGCGCCGACGGCATCTGGTGCGGCACCATCTGGCAGGCGACCAACGAGTCCGAGACCGAGATGTACGCCAAGCAGAAGCTCGTCGACGCCGTGATCGAGGACGCCGTGCAGTCGCGCGCGACCTCGGGCAAGCCGGTCCGGCAGGTGCGGTCCAAGTGGACCGAGGCGTGGGACGCGCCCGAGGCGCCGGACCCGCTGCCGATGCCGCTCCAGCCGATGCTGGTGGCGAAGATCAAGCAGTCGATCGACGACCACCACCTCGAGGACTGGAGTGGGCCCGCGGCCGGACAGGGCGTCGGTCACATCAAGTCCATCAAGCCCGCCCGCCAGGTCATCTTCGACCTGATGGAGGAGGCGCAGGACACGATGGACCGCATCGCCGGCTCGCCGGTCGGCGTCTAGCCCGAGCACGGTGTGGCGCGTCGGACCCCGCAAGGGGCCGATGCGCCACAACCGACGCTCACGCGAGGCGGTACGTCTCCCCGGCGTCCACCGCGACGACGCGTCGCTCGGCGGTCAGCTTGATGAGGTGGCCGCGGATCTGCTCGCGCGCCGCGCCCCAGCGCCACTCATCGAGCCCCGCATCGCCGTAGAGCCGCTCGCGCATGGCGTCGAGGTCGGTCGCGCCCTCGCGCAGGCACTCGAGGATCGACTCGTCGCGCGCCTCGCGGTGGGCGATGAGCTCACCGAGCTTCGCGGCCGGGTCGGTCACTGGTGCGCCGTGGAACGAGAGCAGCAGGCGCGCGTCGAGCCCGGCGAGGGTGTGCAGCGCCCGGACGTACGAGCCCATGTCCCCGCCGAGGTCGAGGTGTACGGCCGTCGACCCCTGCGCCAGCACGCAGTCGCCGCTGAACAGCACGCCGTCGGGCTCCAGCAGGTAGCACATGCTCCCGCCCGTGTGCCCAGTGGTGGCGATGGCGCGCACGGTGCGAGGGGGATCGCCCGCCGCGAGGAACGTCTCGCCGCCGCCGAGGCGTCCGTCGAGCGCCGCGCCTGCCGCCTCCTCGATCGCATCGGCGTCGCCCGCCCCCGCGTGGACCGTCATCCCGGGGAACGCGCTCCTGAGCGCCGGGAAGCCCCCGCAGTGCTCGTCGAAGCGGTCGGTGATGAGGAGCGTGTGAGGCGCGGGGCCGTCACCGCGCAGCCGGTCGATCTCTGCGATCACGAGCGGCGGGACATCCTCGTCGCCGTGACCGGCGTCGATGAGCACGCCGCCGTCAGCGCCGCGCACCCAGTAGGTGTGCGGCGAGTTGTCATCGTCGGGACGCAGCGTGATGGCGTCCACGCCGGGGGCGACTTCGGTCATCGTTCCTCCACTGTGCGGATGGTACAGGGGCGGGTATAGGGGGCGATCCCCCACAACACGCGTTGTACCGGCTAGAATCGCGGCAACACCAGCGGCCTACGCGCGGCTCGCGCGAGAACGCAACGAAACGGTGCACCAGGGAGGGAGATCCCATGCCAACCGAGAACGCACCCGCTGACTTCTACCGGACCGAAGAGGGGACCGGCGTCTGGGAGCACCGCGGCAAGGTCGCTGCAGTCGGCATCGGCCACTCCCCGACCGCCCGCCGCTGGGACGGTCAGGCCGAGACCAGCATCGGCGCCTGGGCGCTGATGGCCATCCGCAACGCCATCGAGGATGCCGGCATCACCCCGGACCAGGTCGACGGCCTCGTGCTCGACCCGTCGACCACCACCGGCGCGTGGTGGCCCGAGGGCGACCCGCTGCCCGAGGACGTCCTCTCGCAGTTCCAGCCGGGCGAGAACCCCATGGACGGGGTCGCCTCGCCGAGCGGTGACTGGATCCTCAACAACATGCCGGAGCTGACGAACCTGACGTTCAAGATGAACGGCCCGGTCTGCATGTCGAACTCGATCTGCGTCGCCGCCGAGGCGATCGGCCGCGGGCTGACGTCGGTGTGTCTCGTCGTCAAGGCGTGGCACAACTTCCCCGGCCGCTACTACCAGGGCGGGCGCAACGCCCAGAACACTGTCGAGGGCCCCGGCGTGTGGACGAACCCGTGGGGCACGAGCGCCGGCACGAACGACGGCTTCCAGTTCACCGAGTACATGCACAAGTACAACCAGAGCCACGACAAGATGGCTGCGTTCATCGTGAACTCGAAGCGCAACGGCCTGCGGTTCCCCGAGGGCTTCTTCGCGCAGCACCGCCCGGACGAGGTCACGGTCGAGGACTACCTGAACGCCCGCTGGATCGTCGAGCCGCTGAACCTGTTCGACCACGACATGCCGATCCACGTCGCCGTGGCCTACGTCTTCGCGTCGGCCGAGAAGGCGGCGGACATGGCGCAGAAGCCGGTCTACATCCTCAACCACGTGACGACGCGGCCGCCGTTCGCCCTGCGCCCGTCGCTGGAGCTGGCGGAGGCGGCAACCGACGCCACGGCCCGCAAGCTCTACGAGGGCTCCGGCATCACCGCCGCGGACCTCGACTTCGAGAACATGTACGACGGCTTCGCGACGTTCCACAACTACCACCTGGAGGGCCTGGGCTTCGCCGGCATCGGGCGCGGTGAGGCGCTGGACTTCTACCAGGGCGACATCAGCATCGAGGGTCCGACCCCGATCTCGCCCAGCGGTGGCAACGTGGGCGCCGGCCGAACCCGGATCTGGATGCACACCGACAGCATCCTGCAGATCCAGGGCCGCGCCGGTGACCGCCAGGTGCACCTCAAGGGCGGCCAGCCCGAGTACGGTGTCTCCGGCGGCCCGATGCCGCAGATGGGCGACTTCATGATCTGGGCCTCGGAGCCCGAGTAGCCCACGGCTCACGCTCACTACCCGAGGGCCCCTCTCACGAGGGGCCCTCGGTCGTCATGCCCCCGGCGCCGACGCATGCCGCGTCGGCGCAAGTCTGCTATGAACCTCTGACCGGGACACCAGCCAGCAAAGGAGACCCATGGACTACCGCTACATCACCCGCGAGCCGCTCGACGACGGGCGGATCGTGCGCGTCATGCTCAACCGCCCGAACGAGCGCAATGCCCAGAACCGCGGCCTGCTCGTCGAGCTCGACCACGCCCTGCTCGCAGCCGAGGCCGACGACCGCGTGCGCGTCGTCATCCTCGGCGGCGAGGGGCCCGTCTTCTCGGCCGGGCATGACCTCGGCACGCCCGAGGCGATCGCCGAGCGCACGCCCGGCGGCCCCGACGAGCACCCGACGAACATGGGCTACGGCGGCACCGAGGCCGCGCTCCAGAACCGCTACCTGCAGGAGTGGCACTTCTTCTTCCAGAACACGCTGCGGTGGCGGAACCTGCGCAAGATCACCGTCGCGCAGGTGCAGGGCAAGTGCTACGCCGCCGCGCTCATGCTCGCCTGGGCCTGCGACCTCATCGTCGCCTCCGACGACGCCGAGTTCGCCGACGTGGTCGGGACGCGGCTCGGCATGTGCGGGCTCGAGTACTTCGCGCACCCGTGGGAGTTCGGCGCGCGCAAGACCAAGGAGCTGCTGCTCACCGGCGACTCGCTGAGCGCCGAGGACGCCTACCAGCTTGGCATGGTCGCGAAGGTCTTCCCCCGTGACGACCTCGCCGACCGGACGCTCGAGTACGCGCGACGCATCGCGTCGCTGCCGTCGATGACCTCGATGATGATCAAGGAGTCGGTGAACCAGACGCAGGACCAACAGGGCTTCTACAACGCACTGCAGGCCTGCTTCACGCTCCACCAGGCAAACCACTCGCACTGGGCCGAGGTCAACGACGACAGCTGGCCCATCGCGAAGCCCGAGCACGGCATCCCGCACTGGACGGAGGCCGCACCGCCGAAGCCGCTGGAGATGGCCGCGCCGTAGTCGGCCCTCGCGAAGCGTCGAACGCATCGAATCGGGCCGCGGGCTGAGTCGCCCGCGGCCCGGTCGCGTCGGCGTGTGGCCGTGCTACGCGGGCTGTTGTGCCCGCCGGCCTCGCTCCCACGCCACGATCAGCACCAGCGCCAGCGCCGTCATGTAGAACTTGCCGACCACCTGGCCCGTGAGGAACTCGAGCGACCCGAACGCGAGCATGAGGAAGAACGCCGAGTCGACGACGAGGCCGACCGTGTTGCTCGCGACCATGCCGAGCACGCGCGAGTATCCACGGATGCGCTCGTAGACCACCGCGTCGGCGAACTCGGAGACGAAGAACGCAGTGGCCGACGCGAGTGCGATCCGGGCGAACCAGTCGCCGCCGACGCGCACCTCGAGCGCGTAGCTGAGGACGCCGCCGATCGCGATCGCGATCAGCGTGCTGTTGAACCCCAGGCGCTCCCGCATGCCGTCGCGGAACGTGAAGGTCAGCCCGACGAAGTACACGCTCGCGGGCGCATCCAGCCCGAAGCCGATCGGCTTGATGCCGAACGTGAGCAGCGCCCAGTTCGCACCGACGATCGAGGCGACGAAGAGGACGAGGAAGGCGACCCCGATGGTCTTGTCGCGGTCCTCCAGCGTGGATTCGATCGATCGCCGAAGGCCCGCCATCGTGATGTCCCCCGCCGGTGCGCGCCGCCGTGCCGACGCCCCGTCCCGCATCGTATGGCATCCCGCTCAGGCCGTGCGCGGCTCCTCCCGCACCTCGACGGTGGGAGGCGCGATGCGCGCGAGCGAGACGCCGATGATGGAGAGCAGCGGCATCGACGCCATCGCCAGGACGCCGGGCGTGTAGGAGCCCGTGACGCCTTCGAGCGCCGCGAGGGGGAGCGGGCCGATCGCCGACATCATGATCATGATCGACGTCGCCGTGCCCTGGACGCGCCCCAGGCCCCGGCGGCCGTAGTAGTGCGCCCAGATGGTGTTCTGCACGATGCGCTGCACGCCGCTGCTCGCGCCGAGCACGCCCGCGTACATCGTCGCCATGAACGCACTGTCGATGAGCCTCGATACGCCGAGGCCGACGAGCAGGATCAGCATCGCCAGCACGAACAGCGGTCGCGGCCCCACGCGGTCGATGGCGAGCCCGGCCAGCGCCGACGTGATCGCGGTGGTCACGGCGAACGGGACGAAGACGCCCGCGGCGACGGTCGCGCTCAACCCCTGCGCCTCGAAGATGCCGGTCTGGTGGAACACCATCGCGGTCACCACAAACGGCGACGTGGTGAGCGGCATGGCAAGTAGCCAGAACGAGAGCGAGGTCAGCACGCGCCGCTCGTCGCGCTCGCCCTCGCCGATCGTGACGGGCTCGACCGCCGGACGGTCGGAGCCGTCGGGATGGAGCCCGACCTCCTCCGGCGTGTTGCGCGCGAAGATCGCCGAGGCGGGGATGACCAGCAGCCACACCAGCACGCCGAGCGCCATGTACGCCTCGCGCCACCCGAGCGTGTCGATGAGGGCGCGCGCGAACGGCGGCATGAAGGCGAGCGAGGCGGCGAAGCCGAAGCCCATCACGGCCATCGCCCGCCCGCGGTGCAGGACGAACCACTGGGCGACCATCAGCGTGGCATTGATTGGCGTCGAGCCCTGCCCAAGCGCCCGCAGCGCGGCGAAGGCGATGAAGAACGCGATGAAACCCTGCGCGAACGCCATCCCGAAGCACGCGACGCCGAGCGCCCCGGCCACGAAAATCACTACGAGCCGGGGCCCGAAGCGATCCGACATGCGGCTCACGTACGCGACCATGAGCGCGCTCACGCCGGTGCCGACGGCGTAGAGCGCCGAGATGGTAGTCCTCGAGAGTCCCGTGTCCTCGATGATCGAGTCGAGGAAGACCGAGAACGTGTAGGACTGGCCCGGCCCGGAGCTGAACGCGATCAGGAACCCGACGGCGACGATCACCCAGCCGTAGAACGGCCCACCGGAGCCCGGACGGAGCAGCCAGCCGGCGATACGCGCCTCCTCGGGAACCTGCGAGGGGGGCAGCCAGCGAGGTTCTGCTGGCGAACAGGCCCGAAGCGGCATCGTAGCCCACCCCCACGCTGCGAACCCGCAGTGAGCCGCCGCACCCTCCGGCCCGCACTCCGCTATCATCGCGGCGGCCCGCCGATCGCGAGGAGGCCCGATGAGCCATCGAAGCCGCGAGATACGGCTGCGGACGCGCCCCGAGGGGCTGCCTGCTGCCTCCGACTTCGAGCTCGTCGAGGTGGACGTGCCCGATCCCGCGGACGGGCAGGTGCTGGTCCGCAACGAGTGGATGAGCGTCGACCCCTACATGCGCGGCCGCATGCGCGACGAGCCGTCGTACGCCGACCCGTGGGCCGTCGGCGAGGTCATGCAGGGCGGCGCCGTGGGCCGCGTCGTCGCCTCAGGCGACTCCTCGCTCAGCGCGGGCGACCTCGTCTCCAGCAACCTCGGGTGGCGCGACCTCGCGCTTGGCCCCGCCGAGGCCTTCATGGCGCTCGACCCGGACGTCGAGAACATCGCCGACTACCTCGGCGTGCTCGGGATGCCGGGCCACACCGCCTACGTCGGGCTGCTCGACCTCGGCGAGCCACGCGAGGGCGAGACGGTGTTCGTCTCGGCCGCGGCGGGGGCCGTCGGCAGCGTCGTCGGGCAGATCGCGAAGCTACGCGGCTGCCGGGTCATCGGCAGCGCCGGATCGCCGGAGAAGACCGCCTGGCTCGTTGACGACCTCGGCTTCGACGCCGCGATCGACTACCGCGCCGAGGACCTCGAGGCCGCGCTCGCCGAGCACGCGCCGGACGGGATCGACGTGTACTTCGACAACGTTGGCCACGACCACCTCCAGGCCGCGCTCAACCACCTGAACGAGCACGGGCGCGTGGTGGCGTGCGGATCGATCGCCGGCTACAACGCCGCCGACCCGCAGCCCGGCCCCAACAACCTCAGCCACATCGTGCGCAAGCGGCTGCGGGTCCAGGGCTTCATCGTCTCCGACCACGCCGACCGTCGCGCGGCGTTCCTCGCCGACATGCGGCGCTGGCTGGCGGAGGGCGAGGTACGCAGCAGGCAGACCGTCGTTGAAGGACTCGAGCGGGCGCCCGAGGCGTTCCTCGGGCTGTTCGACGGCTCGAACATCGGCAAGATGGTGGTACGAATCGCGGGCCAGTAGGCCCGCGTCGAAACAGGTACAGGCAGGCACGCGGAGTAGCGCGCGAGGAGGCATCGGATGCACGAATACACGACGGACATGTACGAGGGCATGATCGCGGAGACGGTGACGATCGCTGGCGACAACGGCGACCCGCTGCACACCTACCTCGCGCGGCCGCTCGGCCCCGGCCCGTACCCGGGCGTGGTGATGATCCACCACATTCCCGGCTGGGATGAGTTCAACCGCGAGATGGCGCGGCGCTTCGCGCACCACGGCTACATCGCCATCTGCCCCAACCTCTACGAGCGCGACGGCCACGGCACGCCCGAGGACGTCGCGGCGGCCGTCCGCGCGGCGGGCGGCGTCGCCGACTCGCAGGTGATCGCGGACGTCGAGGGCGCGAAGGCGTACCTGGACGGGCTGCCCTACTTCAACGGCAAGGCCGGGCTCATCGGCACCTGCTCGGGCGGGCGCCACACGTACCTCGTCGCGTGCAGCTCGGACCAGTTCGACGCCGCCGTCGATTGCTGGGGTGGGCGCGTGATCATGGCCGAGGACGAGATCAACGAGAAGATGCCCGTCGCGCCAATCGACCTGACCGAGAACCTCTCGATCCCGCTCCTCGGGATCTTCGGCAACGACGACGTGAGCCCCACGGCGGCGCAGGTCGACGAGCACGAGGAGGTGCTGAAGCAGCACGGGAAGGACTACGAGTTCCACCGCTACGAGGGCGCGGGCCACGGCTTCTTCTACCACCACACGGCGATGTACCGCCCCGAGGCGACGATGGACGCCTACCAGCACATCTTCGAGTTCTACGGCAAGCACCTCACCTAGGAGACCCCCAACGCCACGCAGCATCGAACGAATCGAGGTCCAACGATGTGCACGATGATCGTCGAACAGGCCGACATTGCCGGCAGCGGCAAGGGGCCGAAGGGCTGGTTCAAGGTCGACCGCGTGAACGTGATGTTCGACCACCCCTTCAACCTTCCCGAGGACCACGCGTTGAGCATCGACTTCGTCGACGCGTCGGCGGGGCCGGGCGCGCGCGTGGCCGTCGAGCTCACCGCCGAGTCCGGGCGCGAGCTCGTGCGCGCCCTCCTCGCTGCCATCGAGCGTGGCGAGCGCGAGCTGGGTGAGATCGCAGCCGCGTCGTGACGACCGGCGGGACGAAGCCGGTAGCCGGACTCTACGAGGTCGCCGACGGCGTCTACGTCTACACGATCACGGGCTTCATCATGGTCAACACCGGCATCGTCGTGGGTGACGATGCCGTGGCCGTGATCGATACCGGCACCACCGAGTCCGACGCCCGCGCACTGCTCAACGCGGTGGCGAGCGTCACGGACAAGCCCGTCCGTTACGTCATCAACACCCACTACCACGGCGACCACAGCTTCGGGAACTGGTGGTTCCTCCCCGCCATCACCATTGGCCACGACCGCTGCCGGCTGAAGCTCGTGGGCGACGAGGGGACCTCGCACCGCGACACGATGGCGTCGCACATGCCGATGATCCGGGAGCAGGTGCGAGCGGTGCCCGTGACGCCCCCGGTGCTGACGTTCCAGAACTTCGTCGACCTGCACCTCGGGAACATCGACCTCAAGCTCGCCTACCTCGGGCGCGCCCACACCGACAACGACATCGCGATCGGCGTCGAGGGCGCCGACATCGCGTTTGCCGGCGACCTCATCGAGCAGTCGGGCCCGCCGATCACCGGTGAGGGCTTCCCGAACGACTGGGGACCGACCCTGCGCAAGCTGGGGGCGGCGATGGTCGACCGCTACGTGCCAGGCCACGGGCTCATCGTCGACTCCATGTTCGTCTCCGACCAGGCGAGCGTGTTCGAGACGCTGAGCCGCACGTGCGCGGGCGTTGAGAACGCGGCCGAGGCGATGGAGGCGCTCCCGCAGTCGGTCTTCGACATGCTGGAGACGCAGACCCCGTCGGCGGTGCAGCGCTACTTCGAGACCGCCACGGACTGACCGGCGGTTGGGGGCCTCACGCAACGCGGCCGGGGCGATGCCCCGGCCGTCTTCAGTGCGCTGTGAGTGTTGGCCTACGCCTCGCCGGGTGGCGGCTCGTCGAAGGGACGGTTCTCGAGTTCCGCGGCCTGCTTTCGTGCAAGCCAGTCTTGCCACCTCGCCCGTTCCTCAGCCAGGCCCGCAGCGAGGCCCTCTTCGCGGCCACGCTCTCGTGCGCGTTCACGGCGTTTCTGAAGCTGTTCCCGGAATGCGTCTGCAACCACGGGCGAGCCTGCGCCCTCAGGTGTCCGCGCTTATTCCTCGCCCGGCGGCGGCTCATCGAACGGAAGGTTCTCCCGTTCCGCAGCTTGTTTCCGGCCAAGCCAGTCTTGCCACCTCGCTCGCTCCTCCGCGCGGCCACGTTCTCGTGCGCGTTCACGGCGTTTCTGAAGCTGCTCCCGGAATGCGTCTGCAACCATCGTTCCCCCCTCGCTCACGAGGATCATCAGCGTAACCGACACAAACACCAGCGGCGCAAGCGACCCGCCCATCCGCACGAGGCCCGAGGGCACTCCACCAAGGCCGATGCCATCGAGGAACGTCCACCCGTTCTGGTCGTACAGGACCGCAAAGAGGCTCACGCCTAGCAGTACGGCGAGTAGCAGCATCGCACGGCCGACTCGGGACGGGCCGATGATCGGCATCGCCAGGTCAGGCCTGCTGCAGCGTCCCGAGTCCGGGCTGCGTCCTGCTCACCATGCGCGGCTCCCTCAACGCTCCGGAGCCAGCATACCACGTGTGCTGAAATATTATATGTAATATAACAATGGGAATGAGGACGCACCCGGTAACCGCCGCGCGCACGCAAACGGCCGGGGGCGGTGCCCCCGGCCGTTGCGTTGTACCCCTGCAGGGCTGCTGACGGGCTGCCCTACTCCTCGAGCAGTTCGAGCATGCGGTCCGGCGTCGCCGGCAGCCGCGACACCCGGACGCCCATCGCGTCGTGGATCGCGTTCGCGACCGCCGCGAGCGGCGGC
>DAOULE010000041.1:0-6916 GCA_034420575.1 Dehalococcoidia bacterium | reverse complement strand
CTCCTCGTGCGCCCCGCGTGTCCCGGCGAGGCATCGCGGGCATGTTCACGCAGACGACGAAGCGATGTCCACCGCGCACCGGGGAGTCACACGCGATGAGGGCCGAGGAGCCGTCGAAGGCTCAGCCCGGGAGCTGCGCGGCGAGCTCCTCGACGGTCGTCGCCGGGAGGTTGCAGACCAGGTTCTCGCAGACGTACGCCGCAGCGCCGTCCGCGACAGTGCGGCCCTCGAGGACCGGGAGGCCCTCGCCGTCCGCGGGGGCGAGGAGCACCGCGGGCAGGTAGCGGCTCGCGATCTCGCGCTCGAACGGGGCGCGCGACGCGGCGTCGCCCACGACGGCGATCTCCCTCGGCGGCGCGAGCAGCAGGTCGACGACCTGCAGCACGCTGCCGAAGCCGCTCGCGGCCTGCACGAGGTGGTCGCGCACCAGTGCGACGACCTCGCGGGCGAAGTCCTCCCACTCGGAGCGGCCGAAGTAGCGGCCGAGCCAGAACGCGAGCAGCGCCGCCGCGCCGTTCCCGCTCGGCGAGGCCGCGTCGAACATCGGCTTCTGGCGCAGGATCAGGCGCTCGGCGTCGGACGCGGCCTCGTAGACGCCGCCGCCCTCCGGGTCGCGGAAGCGCGCCATCACCACCTCGAGCAGCTCGGCGGCCCAGTGCAGGTGGTCGAGGTCGCCCGTCGCGCGGTAGAGCTCGACGAGGCCGAGGCCGTAGTAGGTGTAGTCCTCGATCATCCCGTCGATGCGCGCGCGGCCGTCCTTCCAGGTGTGCAGCAGTCGGGAGCCGTCCCACATCGCCTCGCGCACGAACGCGGCGTTGCGCTCGGCGACCGCGATGTACGAGGCGTCACCGAAGACGCGGCCGGCCTCGGCGAACGCCGCGAGCGCGAGCCCGTTCCAGGAGGTCAGCACCTTGTCATCGAGGCCCGGCCGCACGCGCGTCTCGCGCTCGGCGAGCAGCCGCGCGCGCCAGCCGTCGAGGCGCTCCTCGATGTCCTCGGCCGTCGTGCCGCGCGAGGTGGCGATGTGGTTGAGCGGGGCGCGGCGGCTGAGCACGTTGCGGCGGCCGAACTCGCGGTGGTGGGGGTCCTGGAAGTTGCCCGCCACGGTGACGCCGAACACCTCGGCCGCGAGCGAGCCGTCCTCGGGGCCGAGCACGGCAGCGAACTCCTGGGGCGTCCAGACGAAGAACTTGCCCTCGATGCCTTCGCTGTCGGCGTCCTGCGCGCTGTAGAAGCCGCCGTCCGGGTGCAGCATCTCGCGTTCGAGGTAGGCGAGCGTCTCGCGCACGACGCGCTCGAAGAGTGCATCGCCCTCCGGGGCGCCCTCGACCTGCCAGGCGTGGGTGTAGGCGCGGACGAGCTGCGCGTTGTCGTAGAGCATCTTCTCGAAGTGCGGCACCAGCCACTCGCGGTCGACGCTGTAGCGCGCGAACCCGCCCCCGAGGTGGTCGTACATCCCGCCGAGCGCCATCGAGCGCAGCGTCTCGACCGCCATCGCGCGCGCGCCCGGCCGGCCGGCGTCGGCGACCGTCGCGGCGTTGTCGTGGAGCAGCAGGAATTCGAGGGTGGCGGGGTTCGGGAACTTCGGCGCCGCGCCGAAGCCGCCCCACGTCGCGTCGTACGCCCCGCGCAGGCGGTCGACGGCGCCCGACGCCAGGTCTGCCGTCACGGCGCCGTCGCCCGAGGCCGTGCGCTCGGTGGCGGCCTGGAGCTGCTGGGTGATGTTGGACGCCGAGTTGAGCAGGCGCTCGCGGTCGGTGTCCCACGAGTGGCGCAGCGCCTCCAGCACGCGTCGGAATCCCGGGCGGCCGTGGCCGTCGTCGGGCGGGAAGTAGGTGCCGGCGAAGAACGGGTCGCCCTCCGGCGTCATGAACACGGTCATCGGCCAGCCGCCCGCGCCGGTCATCGCCTGCGTGGCCGTCATGTAGACGCTGTCGACGTCGGGGCGCTCCTCGCGGTCGACCTTGATGTTGACGTAGCCCTCGTTCATGACCGCCGCGATGGACTCGTCCTCGAACGACTCGTGCGCCATGACGTGGCACCAGTGGCACGAGCTGTAGCCGACCGAGAGCAGGACCGGGCGGTCCTCGGCGCGCGCGCGCTCGAACGCCTCCTCGCCCCACGGGTACCAGTCGACGGGGTTCGAGGCGTGCTGGAGCAGGTAGGGGCTGGTCTCGTCGGCGAGGCGGTTGCGGTGCGCGGGCTGCTCGTCGCTCACGAGGTGCTCCCGTCGGTGCGTAGCCGCGCCGCCCGGCGTCGGGCGCGGGCGCTGCGGCTCACGACGCCATCGTAGCGCCCGCCTCTTCTAGGCGGCCCCCTCCCGTTGACACCGTTGGTGAAATCTCTGCCCCCAGAGCGTACGTATACTGTATAAGAAAGCGGCGCGGGGGGCTGGCATGGCTACGTTCGCGATCATCCTCAGGGCTCCGAACGACGCTGTCGAGCAACGGCTGGCGGAGAACTACCCGGATCTCGACCAGATCAAGTTCTCGCCCACGACCTATCTGCTCACTGGCGACCTGTTGGTGGCAGACATCTGTGACACCCTCGGGATGGGTGCGGGCGAAGACGCTGACGCGGCCGGAATCGTGCTCCGATTGAACGGCACCTACTACGGCCGCGCGCGACAAGAGGTTTGGGACTGGCTCGCTCGTGCCACCACCCCGTGACGCGATACCTCCCCGCGATCTCAGCCCCGGCGGGCGCAACGTTGAGGACAACGTTCACGACCTCGATAAGCGCCTCGCGGTTGTCGAGACCCATCTGACTTGGATGAAGTGGCTCGGCGGCGTGCTTATCACTGCGATCATCGGGCTGGGCTTCATGGTATTACGCGCCGCCATCGGGTAGGGCTGCTCGCCACACGCATCGCCCGCAGCCCACCAGTGTAGACAGGCCCTAAGCGGTGAGCAGCTGGAGTACGGCGCCGAGGATGAGGCCGTACAGCACGTGCGTGCCGACGAGCATTGCCGTCCGTCGTGAGCGGTCGCCGGGCTCCATCGCGTCCAGACGTTCCTGCAGGCCGATCACCGGCGCCCAGAAGCCGAGCCCCACGACGGCGAGGAGCAGCCCGTAGAGCAGGCCCGCGACCCACAGGCGCTCGTCCCACGCGGGCACGCTCAGCGTCCAGTCCGGGAGCGCGGTCGTCCACTCGGAGACGCTCACGCTCCAGCCCGGCACGCGGGCTGTGACGTAGGCGAAGACGCCGCCGAGGACCGCGCCGTAGCCGAGCTGCACGAGTCCGCCGAGCGTGGGGTAGTCGCGCGCGTCGCCGCCGCTGATGCGGGCCAGCAGCAGCGAGGTGTCGGGGGGCTCGGCCCGCATCGCGCGCGTGCGCGCCGCGAACATCGCCGCCGCGCCCGCGAGCCCGCCGACGAGTCCCACGACCACCACGAACATCGGCGCGGCTCCCTAGAACAGCCGTCGCAGGTTGGAGAGCACGTCCCGCGCGTCTTCGACCAGGCCGCGCCGCTGTGCACCCGCGCGACGC
The DNA here is from genome assembly GCA_034420575.1 of Dehalococcoidia bacterium. GTDB lineage: Bacteria > Chloroflexota > Dehalococcoidia > UBA2979 > UBA2979 > VXMT01. The sequence goes on along the minus strand of DAOULE010000041.1, from coordinate 3,426 downwards.
TGCTGAGCTTCGCGCGATGCTTCGTCGGAGGCGGGCTCGGTGGCGTCGGCGCTCTGCGCATACACGATCGACTCGGCGGTGCGTCGGATGCGCGGGCGGGCCGATGCGCCCGATGCCGACTGCTCGGCCGACTCTGGATCCTCGAGGTTGTCGGCTTCGTCCGCGGGCGGCGGGAGCTGAATGAGCGACTGCACCTGGAGCTGGGCGTTGCCGAGCAGCCGACGCAGCTCGGCGCGCTCCGTGGCGGCCTCCCGCTGCGCCTCGATGGCCGTGTCGAGCTGGCGTTCGAGCCGTCCGATCTCGCGTTCGAGCCCGACGCGGCGCTCCCGCGCGGAAAGCAGGAGCTGGTCGCGGTGCGCGATCTCAAGCCGCAGCCGGTCGATCTCCGCCGATGCAGCCGTGACCGACTCGGGCGGAGGTGGCGGCGAGGCGAAGACCGGCGCGGGTCGCGGTTCGGGTGTCGGTGGTGGCGGGGGAGCGGGCTGCGCGGCAGGCTCCGGCTCGGGCGTCGGAGAGGGCGCAGCGGTGGGCTGCGAGGCCGGCTCCGGCTCGGGTGGAGGCGGGGACGTGGCGAAGACGGCCGCGGGCCCGGGTTCGGGCATCGGTGGGGACGGAGCAGCGGGTGGTGAGGCCGCCTCCGGCTCAGGCGGAGGCGGGGGCGCGGCGGTGGGCTGCGAGGGGGGCTCTGGCTCGGGCGGTCGTGGCGGCGTGGCGAAGACCGGAGCGGGCCGGAGCGGGGCCGTGGGTGGGGGAGGATCGATGGATTGCGCAGGCTCAGGCTCGGATGAAGGCAGGGGCGTGGTGGGACGCGCCCACTCCGACCTGGCCTCGATCTCCTCGGCCTCGTAGGTGACGGGCTCGGCCGCAGCCGGCAGGCCGGCCGCGGCGCCGGGCTCCGTCGGGTGCTCCGATGCGGGCTCGGGCTCGAACTCGACGCTGTCGTCGGGGAGGTCGTGGGGGAGTCGCTCGGTGTCGGTCATCTCGGCCGCGATGGTACACGGCCACTAAGCGTCCGGGTGGGCGTCCGGGTCGGCCTCCGCGATGACTTCGCCGAATCCCGCGCCCTCGGGCCGCGCGAGGGCGTCCATCGTGCACTCGCCGGGGTCCTTGTCCGGCCGCCAGCGCTCGAAGCGCGCCGCATGACGGAGCCGCCCGCCCGTGATCTGGTCGTAGCTCACCTCGACCACCACCTCGGGCTCCACGGGCACGAACCCGGACTCGCTGCCCTGTGTCCAGCGGCTCTCCATGCCCGGCCGCCGCGCGTCCTCGCCGAAGCTCTCCTCGACCCGCATCGCCTCGAAGCGCGCGAGGAGCGCCACCCGCTCCTCGTCTGCGAACCCCGAGATGTGCCCGACGAAGTGCATCCGGCCGGCCTCGTCGTGGAGGCCGAGCAGCAGCGAGCCGATGCGGTCGCCCTCCTTGTGCACGCGGTAGCCGCCCACGACGGCGTCAATGGTGCGGCGGTGCTTGATCTTCAGCATCTCCCGCTTGCCCTCGACGTACGCGTCGTCCAGCCGTTTCGCAACGATGCCGTCGCAGCCCGCCGCCTCGAAGCGGGCGTGCCACTCCTCGGCGGTTGCGAGGTCACCCGTGGACGGGGTGAGCGACCACGGGGCATCGAGGCCGGCGAGCAGCGCGGTGAGGCGCGTGCGACGCTCCTCGAACGGCCGCGAGCGCAGGTCCTCACCCTCGACCGCCAGCAGGTCGAAGGCGACGAGCTGCGCGGGCGTCTCCGCCGACAGCCGCTCGATGCGCGACTCGGCGGGATGGATGCGCTGCTGCAACGCGTCGAAGTCCGTCACCTCGCCCGTCACGACGACGACCTCGCCGTCGACGACCGTGCCCGCCGGGAGCGCGTCGAGGGCGCCCCGGAGCTCGGGGAAGTAGCGCAGCAGGGGGCGCTCGTTTCGGCTGTCCAGGCGTGGTTCGCCCTCGGGGCCGGTGCTCCAGGCCAGGGCGCGGAAGCCGTCCCACTTCGGCTCGTAGGCCCAGCCGGGCGGCTCCGGGAAGCGCTCGCGGACACGCGCTTCCATGGGCTTGCGAGGTGGATCGAAGGGCCAGTCCGGCATGTGCGGGACGGTAGCACGGCGACCGTCCGGACGCGGCTGTGCGCGGAGTCACAGCATTGCGAGCGTGTTCCAGCTAGAATGCTCGTGATGAGCAGTTCTACCGGGCGCTGAAGGAGCCACGACGAATGACTATCGAGCGAGTCACCCCCAGCTACCAGATCGAGTCGTTCGGGAACCTCGAGGACTACATGGAGGAGCCCTACGAGGCGATCAACCTCCACAACTTCGAGCAGGTCCCGCAGCTCGCCGCGCTCCCGTCCGAGCTGCGCGAGGAGATCCGCGTCGTCGGCAACGTGCTGCCGTTCAAGTCCAACAAGTACGTCATCGACCACCTCATCAACTGGGACAACGTGCCGGATGACCCGATGTACCGGCTGACGTTCCCCATGGGCGACATGCTCACGCCCGAGAACTACCAGCGCATGGCGTCGCTGCTGGACGCCGGTGTCTCGGACGAGCAGCTGAAGCTGGCGGCAGACGAGATCCGCTGGACGCTCAACCCGCACCCCGCGGGCCAGATGGACCACAACGTGCCGGCGCTGGACGGCCGCCCGCTGAACGGGATGCAGCACAAGTACCGCGAGACGGTGCTGTTCTTCCCCAGCCAGGGCCAGACCTGCCACGCCTACTGCACGTTCTGCTTCCGCTGGCCGCAGTTCGTCGGCCTCGAGGACCAGAAGTTCGCGATGCGCGAGGCCACGCTGCTGCGCGACTACGTCGAGGCGCGCGGTGACATCTCCGACGTGCTGTTCACCGGCGGCGACCCGCTGATCATGCGCACGCGCGTGCTGCGCCGCTACATCGAGCCGCTGCTCGAGCCCGGTGGCGCGCCCAACCTCTCGACCATCCGCATCGGCTCCAAGGCGCTCGCCTACTGGCCGCAGCGCTTCGTCTCCGACGACGACGCCGAGGACCTGCTGGCGCTGTTCAGGGAGGTCGTCGACTCCGGGCGGCAGCTGTCGTTCATGGCGCACTTCAGCCACCCGGTCGAGCTCGAGACCTCGATCGTGCAGGAGGCTATCCGCAACGTGCGCGCGACGGGCGCGCAGATCCGCACCCAGACACCGGTGCTGCGGCACATCAACGACGACGCGGCGACGCTCGCGCGGATGTGGCGGCTGCAGACGCAGCTGGGCTGCATCCCCTACTACCTCTTCGTGGAGCGCGACACGGGCGCGCGGCACTACTTCGAGCTCCCGCTCATCGAGTGCTGGAACATCTTCCGCGAGGCCTACTCGATGGTCGGCGGCAACTCGCGCACGGTGCGCGGGCCCAGCATGTCGGCGACGCCGGGCAAGGTGCAGGTCCTCGGCGTCTCCGAGGTGGCCGGCGAGAAGGTGATCGTGCTGCGCATGCT
>DAOULE010000040.1:0-4139 GCA_034420575.1 Dehalococcoidia bacterium | reverse complement strand
GGCGGCAACTCGCGCACGGTGCGCGGGCCCAGCATGTCGGCGACGCCGGGCAAGGTGCAGGTCCTCGGCGTCTCCGAGGTGGCCGGCGAGAAGGTGATCGTGCTGCGCATGCTGCAGGGCCGGAACCCTGACTGGGTGGGCCGCCCCTTCTTCGCGAAGTACAGCGAGACGGCCCGCTGGCTCGACGACCTCGAGCCCGCCTTCGGCGAGGAGAAGTTCTTCTTCGAGGACGAGCTGGCGGAGATGCTGTCCGAGCAGGGCAGCCCCTGGTCGCGCAACGACCTGGCGCTGCCGATGGCGAGCCCGAACTAGGGAGCGAACCTAGGCGGGAGCGCCGTCCGGATCGTCAAGACCGGAGACGCCGGGGAGGTTCAGCACCACCTCGGCGTCTCCCGTATCCAGGCCCTGCGGGTCGTGGTGCTCGAAGCGGCTGATCGGCACGGCCGGCATCGTCTCGATGTGCGCGCCCGCGCGCACGCCGTACTCCAGCGAGAACTGCGCGACTGCGTCGTTGTCGTCGGCCTCGACCATGCTGATGAAGTCGTAGCGGCCGAGCAGGCCGTAGAGCCCGAGGCACTCGACACCGCGCCCCTCGGTCTCGCGCTCGATCCGCAGCAGCCGCGACGGGTCCTCGAAGGAGGCCGCGCGCCCCTCGGGCGTGAGGGTGATCAGCAGGAAGTACGTCGCCATCATCGTGCTCCGTCGTCCGCGCGGCGCCAGCGGCGCGCCGCACTCGTGCTCGCGCGCATTGTGCACTAGCTGCCAACTGCCGGGCGGTGATGACCGAAACCGGGACCGGCGGTGTTGTTACCGTCGGTCCGGCCGCGCCGGCAGCTCGACGCGCCGGATGCCCGGCGTCGTTGCCTGCGTCACGGCATTGTCACTACGCTTGCGTAGTGCGACGAGGCACGGGAGGACGGGCGTATGAAGAAGGAGGCGGCTGAGCTGCCACGGGACGTACAGGCACAGATCCGTGCACTGGACGCTCTCCCCGACTCCAGGATCGACACGACCGACGCCCCGGAGATACGTGACTGGTCTGACGCCAGGCGCGGGGTCTTCTATCCGCCCGATCGCACTCCGGGATAGCGCAGCGCGAGGAGGCCAGCCATGACCACCGTCGTCACCGGCGCCACGCTCATCGACGGCACGGGCGCCGACCCCGTCGCCAACGCCAGCGTGGTCATCGAGGACGGCCGCATCGCGGCCGTGGGGCGCATCGACGCACTGCCCGGCGACGCCGAGGTGATCGACGCGGGCGGCGCGACGGTCATGCCCGGCATGATCGACTCGCACGTCCACCTCTACGGCTCCCGCAAGACGATGCAGCAACGCGCGCTCACCCCGCCGACGCTCAACGCGTTCGAGGCGGCCGAGAACGCGCGCGAGACCCTCGAGGCGGGCTTCACGACGGTGCGCGACGCGGCCGGCACGCCCGTCGGCTTCAAGCTTGCCGCCGAGCGCGGGCTGATCCCCGCACCGCGGATGCGGCTCGCCATCGTCGCGCTCTCGCAGACCGGCGGACACGGCGACGGGACGATGCCGAGCGGCGGCCGGCTCGGCGGCGACCGCGGGCCGGAGTGGCCGGAGCACATCTGCGACGGCCCCGACGAGGTGCGCAAGACGGTGCGCACAGTGCTGCGAGCGGGCGCCGACTTCATCAAGCTGCACGCCACCGGCGGCGTGCTCTCCCCCTCGGACGAGCCGGGCTCGCCGCAGTTCACGCAGGACGAGATCGCGATCATGGTCTACGAGGCGCGGATGCACGGGAAGACGTGCATGTCGCACGCGCAGGCCACCGAGGGCATCAAGAACGCCCTCCGCGCCGGCGTCGAGTCGATCGAGCACGGCTTCTACCTGGACGACGAGGCGATCGCGATCATGAAGGCGCAGGGCTCGTTCCTCGTGCCCACGCTGCACGCGCCTCGCAGCGTCGTGCTCAACGCCGAGGCGTCGCCCGAGTCGGTGCTGCCGCAGTCGCTGCGCAAGGCGCACGAGGTGATCGAGGCGAACGCGCGCAGCTTCCGCGCCGCCCACGAGGCGGGCGTGAAGGTCGCGATGGGGACGGACTGCGGCGTCGGCACGCACGGCACCAACGCGTGGGAGCTGGAGCTCATGGTCGAGCACGGCATGACGCCGATGGAGGCCATCGTCGCGACCACGAAGACGGCCGCCGAGTGCGTCCACATGGACGCCGACGTCGGCACCCTCGAACCCGGCAAGCTCGCCGACCTCATCGTCGTCGACGGCGACCCGCTGGCCGACGTGGCGCTGCTGCAGCAGCGCGAACGCATCAGCCTCGTGATGCAGGGCGGCAAGGCCGCCGTCGACCACGTCTCCGGATAGGCCCGCCCCGACCGTGCCGACCTCCGAGGCCTCCACGGTCCTGCTGTTCGACCTTGACAACACGCTCCTCGACGCCGACGGCGCTCGCGCGGCCATCGACGCCAGTATCCGTTCATCGCTCGGCGAGGCGACCGCCGGGCGGTTCTGGGCGTGCTACGAGGAGGTGCGCGAGGCGCTCGGCTACGTCGACGTGCGCGAGGCGATGCTGCGGCTCGGGCGCGAGCGCGTCGACGCCTCGGTACTCCCGCCGCTGGCGCAGGCGGTGTACGGCGTGGACTACGCCGCGCTGCTGTTCCCCGGCGCCCTCGACGCGCTCGCGCACGCGCGCTCGCTCGGGCTCCCCGTGCTGGTGACCGACGGCGACCCGGGCTTCCAGCGCCACAAGGCGCGCGCGGCGGGCGTCGACGCCGCCGTGGAGGGCCGGGTGCTCGTGTACGCACACAAGGAGCGCGAGCTGGACGACATCCGCGCGCGCCACCCCGCGGGCCACTACGTCGTCGTCGACGATAAGCCCGCGATCCACGCCGCCATCAAGGCCGCGCTCGGCGACCGCGTGACGACGGTGCTCGTGGAGCAGGGGCGCTACGCGCGCGAGGGGGAGGCGTCGCCGCCTCCCCCCGACCTGCGGTTGCCCTCGATCGGCGCGTTCGCGGCGCTCGGCGCCGAGGTGCTGCGCCCCGGCTAGCGCTGGCCGAGCCCGAAGCCGCCGAGGATCGAGCCCTCGCCGCTGGACTGGCCGCCCGCGCTGGGTGCGTTTTCGATGATGCGGTTGGCAAGGCGCGAGAATGGCAGCGACTGCAGCCACACCTTGCCGTACCCGGACAGGCTCGCGAGGAACAAGCCCTCGCCGCCGAACAGCATCGACTTGAGGTTGCCGGCGCGCTCGATGGAGTACTCGACGCCCGGTTCCATCGCCACCAGGCAGCCGGTGTCGACGAGCAGCTTCTCGTTGCGCAGCTCCCGCTCGATCACCGTGCCTCCGACAGAGAGAAACGCGAGCCCGTCGCCCTGCAGTTTCTGCAGGATGAAGCCCTCGCCACCGAACAGGCCGGTGCCGAGGTTGCGGCGGAACACGATATCGATCTTCGTGCCGAGTGCGGCGCAGAGGAACGCGTCCTTCTGCGCGATGATCTCGCCCCCGTGGCCGGCGAGGTCCATCGGCACGATCTTGCCGGGGAACTCCGCCGAGAACGCGACGATTTGCTTGCCGCGGCCCTCGTTGGTGAAGTGCGTGATGAAGATCGACTCCTGCGCGAGCGCGCGCTTCCCAGCGTCCTTGAGGCGGCCGAAGAGCCCCTGGTCGGGGTTACTGCCGTCGCCCAGCTTCGTCTCGAAGCCGATGCCGGAGTCGAGGAACATCATCGCCCCGGCCTCGCCGATGACGGTCTCGCCGGGGTCGAGCTCGACCTCGACGAACTGCAAGTCGTCACCGTGGATGCGGTAGTCGATCACGTGGCTGCGCATGGTCATGGCGGATCCCTCCGTATCCGGACCGAGGCTGCCTGTCCGCCCGGCCCATGCCCCACCACATCCATTGTGGCCCAGCGCGCCGCAGCGCGCGCCCTGTCTGAGCCCTCGGACGGCACGGATTTCGCAACGCGCCGGTAAACGAGTGTTCACGCGCCGTTCACGCGAGCTTCCCGGCGACGTAACGCGCGCTCGCCACCCTGACCGCGGAGGAGGACGCCCATGGCTCCCAACCGCATCGAGGCGATCAAGGACGCGAAGGACGGCCTCGACGTCCTGCCCGACCTCTACCGCTACGCCGTCGAGGGCGTCGACGCCATCCCGGC
>DAOULE010000039.1:0-14018 GCA_034420575.1 Dehalococcoidia bacterium | reverse complement strand
GCATCGCCTCGGCGTACCCGGACGACGAACCCGGAGAGCGGCCGTGGAACCGCGCTGGCACCTTCAGCCACCACGCCCGCAACAAGCTCTCGATGACCCTCGACCTCACCCGGCCCGAGGGGCAGGAGGTGCTGCACCGGCTCGTCGAGGTCTCGGACGGGCTGATGGAGAACAACCTGCCGCCGAACATCGAGAAACACGGCGTGAGCTGGGAGCAACTCGGGAGCGTGAACCCGCGCCTCGTGATGGTGCGCATCCCGGCATTCGGCGTCGAAGGCCCGTACCGCGGCTATCGCACGTTCGGGAACCACATGGAGGCGCTCACCGGTCACCCCGCGATCCGCTCGTACCCGGAGCTGAGCTACGAGTACGCGCCGACGGGGGTGCCCTCGGACGCCGCGTCCGGGGTCGGATCCGCCTACGCGTTCCTGATGGGGCTGCGCTACCGGGAGCGCACCGGCAAGGGGCTGATGGTCGAGCTGGCGACGGCGGAGAACTTCGTGCCGCTGCTCGGTGACTTCGTCATGGACTACACGATGAACGGGCGGCTCTGGGAGAAGATGGGCAACGACCACTTCTGGCTCGCCCCACACAACGTCTACCCCGCGCACGGCCTCGACAAGTGGGTCGCCATCGCCGTGCGCAACGAGGAGGAGTGGCAGCGGCTCTGCGCCGCGATACGTCGCGCGGACCTCGTTGACGACCCGCGGTTCCGCGACATGGCGAGCCGGCACGCGAACCGCGCCGAGCTGGACGCGATCATCGGGACGTGGACCGCGGAGCGCGATGCACGGTGGGTCATGCACCGCCTCCAGTACGAGGGCATTCCGGCCGGCGCCGTCATGGATGACGCCGATGCCTACGAGGACCGCCACCATGACGAGCGAGGGTTCTTCCAGGCCATCGCGACGCCCGAGGCGGGGACGCATCGATACGTCGGGCGGGCGTGGAAGGCGAGTGCGACGCCAGAGCCGCCGGCTCGCCACGCCCCGCTGCTCGGCGAGCACAACGAGTACGTCTACCGCGAGCTGCTGGGCTTCAGCGAGTCGGAGTACCGCAGGTTCGAGGAGCTCGGCCACATCGGTACGGAGTACGACCCGAGCGTGCGCTGAGCGGGGCTGCGAGGCGTCTCGAGGCTCGCAACTCGCGCCGGATTCTCGGGCAAGGCGGGCCCTGTTTATGAACGAAACAGATGAGGAATTCAGGTATCCTGTGGGTGCAGTGGGCACGGCGCCGCTCCCCCGGCGCCCACAGACGGGATACGCACGCACATGAGTCCGATCGTTCCCCAGGAACGAGTTGAGGAGATGCTCGAGCCGTTCGGCGGCGTCGCCAAGACGCTGGAGCGCCTGCGCGAGTACGACCTCAACTGGGAGTACTTCGAGGCCCATCGCGACGCTCTCACGCGGGAGCACCCTGATCAGTGGATAGCCGTCCGTCGTCAGCGGGTGGTCGCGCATGGAGACTCAGCCGAGGGAGTCATGCGCATGGTGCGCGACGTCGACGGTGAACAGAGCAGCACGGTGCTGAGATACTTGAGCACCGAAGAACGCGTCTGGCTCCTGTAGCTCCGCATGCCCACTATCAGAGGGTCCTTCATTGGCCCGGAGCGCCGTCCGTACGTGAGCGCCCGACTGGTGCTGCCCGATCTTGGCGTGGACGGCGAGGTGGCGCTCCTCGTCGACACGGGCGCAGACACAACCATCATCCACTGGGCGGACCGGCAATCGCTGACCACGCGCGACGGTGAGCGGCTCGGCTCCGACACAGTCTTTCCGGATCGCGCCCAGGCCTCCGGGATCGCCAACGTGCCCGTCGAGTATGGGCGCGAGGACGCCGTGCTCGCGTTCCAGACGGAGGATGGCTCAGTGGTGGTGACGGATTTACAGGTGTATATCCAGCTCGACCCGGAGTCCATCGAGGTGCCGTCGCTGCTCGGGCGGGACGTGCTGAGCGTGGCGCGGCTGGACTTCAACATGCCCGCCGAAGACCTCGTGCTCGACTGGGACGTCGCGTAGCAGGCACGCGAGCCCGAGGGCTGGGGGGCGCGCTCAGCGCAGCAGGTCCGCGACGAGGTTCGCGAGCGGCAGCGCGCTGGTGAGCCCGGGCGACTCGATGCCGCCGAGGTGGACGTAGCCAGCGTCGTGCCAGACCAGGAAGTCCGCCTGCGGCTCGCCAGCGTCGTGGAGCTTCGGCCGGTACCCGACCTGCCCTGGCGCCAGGTCTTCGTCGGTGAGCGCCGGGAGGAGGCGTTGGCCTGCGGCAAGGAAGTCCGCGCGTTCCTCGTCGTTGTTGCGGTAGTCGAGCGTCGCGTCGTCGTCGAGCCACGTCGCGTCGGGGCCGAGGTGCAGCGCGCCGTCGGTGTCGATCGTGAGGTGGACTCCGAGCGCTGCGCCGGCGTGGTCCGGCAGCGGGTAGATGAGCCGTGTCACCGCCTGCGCCAGGCCGGGGCCGACGACGTCGTAGTAGCGGCCGCGACTGGCCGTCTGGCGCAGCCGCGGCACCTCGCCCGCACCGTCGAGAGGGTAGCCGAGGGCGGCCGCGATCGCTGGTGCGCCGTGGCCCGCCGCGTTGACGAGCGCGGCGGTTCGCAGCTCGGAGCGCTGCCCGTCGGCATCGCGTAGCTGCAGACGGAATCCCGCGCCGTCGCGCTCGGCGGCCAGCACCTCGTGCTGGTAGGCGAAGAGCGCCCCGCCCTCGACCGCCGCGCCCTCGAACGAGCGCACGAGCCCGGCCTGATCGACCACGCCGCTGCTCTCCGAGAGCAGCGCCGCGGAGGCCGGTACTGCCGGTTCGAGCGAGCGCGCCTCGGCGGCAGTGAGGCGCGAGATGCCGGGCACTCCGTTCGCCCGGGCCTGCTCCACCACGGCGTCGAGGCCGCCGACCTCGTCACCGGCGAGCGCGACGATGAGCTTGCCGCAGCGGCGGTGGACGACGCTGCGCGCCGCGCACCACTCGTAGAGCAGCCTGTTGCCCTCGATGCAGGCTCGATGCTTGAGTGAGCCGGTGGGGTAGTAGATGCCGGCGTGGATCACGCCGCTGTTGTGCGAGCTGGTCTCGCGGCCGCTGCCCTCGTGGCGCTCGACGACGAGCACCGAGTGGTCGGCGGCCAGCGCTGCGGCGACCGCCGTCCCCAGCGCCCCCGCGCCGATCACGGCGATCTCGACATCGTGGCCGGGTTGGCCCACCATCACGCACCTCGCGACACGAGTGTACGACCCGGCGAGGGGGCCGGTGTGGTCGGTCCTTCGAGGCATCGTACAGGCATCGCGGAGGCAACGGTCGGAGCGTCGATTGGCGCGCAGTTTTGGCAAGAAATCGGTGTACGGCGGGGGCGCATTACCCGCAATGCTGTTACGATACGTCACCGTTAGCCCAGACTAACATCCCACGTACGCCGCCACGCGCCCCGGGACCCAACGAGGAGCGTCGATGACTGTTCGCGAAGCCACGCTGCCGCTGGGGCGTGCCGTGCGCGCGCGGCTGCCCGGCGAGCGCGGACCCTCGCCCGCGCTGTGGATCCCCGCCGTGTTGGTGGGGATGGCGTGCGTCATCCCGCCCGTCTACCTGCTGGTGCGCGCCGGGCAGTCGCCCGAGGCGGCCTGGGAGACACTCCTCGCGGGCTCGACCCTGATGTTGGTGTGGAACACGGCTGCACTCGCAGTCGGCGCGACCGCCCTCGCTGTCGCGCTCGCGCTGCCGATCGCCTGGCTCACGGTCCGGACCGACTTGCCCGCGCGGCGCCTGATGGCCGTGCTCGCCGCGCTGCCGCTCGCTATCCCCTCGTACATCGCCGCGTGGCTCGCGGTCTCGGCGTTCGGTCCGCGAGGGCTGATGCAGGACGCCCTCGCCCCGCTGGGCGTCGAGCGCCTGCCGTCGATCTACGGCTTCTGGGGCGCGACGGCCGTGCTCGCGCTGTTCACGTACCCGTACCTCCTGCTCACGCTGCGCCCGGCCATCGCCGGGCTCGACCCGCGGCTCGAGGAGCTATCGCGCGGATTCGGGCACGGACGCCTGCACACGTTCCGGCACGTGGTGCTGCCGCAGCTACGGCCCGCGCTCGCAGCGGGCGGGCTGCTCGTCGCGCTGTACGCGATCTCGGACTTCGGCGCGGTCGCGCTGCTGCGCTACGACTCGCTCACGCGCGCTCTCTTCGTGCGCTACGAGGCCGGCTTCGACCTCAGCGGCGCTGCGGCGCTCGCGCTGGTGCTCGTCAGCCTCGCGCTCACGCTCGTAGCGCTGGAGCTGTGGACGCGCGGGCGGACGCGCTACCACGCCGCGCACGGTGCGGGCCGAGGCGCCCGGACGGCCGCGCCCCATGCGCTCGGGCGCTGGCGCTGGCCGGCCTTCGCGTTCGTCGCGGGCGTGCTGGCGCTGGCGCTCGCGATGCCCGTGACGCTGCTCGGCTACTGGCTGGTACGCGGGCTCGCCGCCGGCGAGGCGGTGCGAGGCGTGTTGAGCGCGGCGACGGACTCGCTGCTCGCTTCGGGGCTCGCTGCGGCGGTTGCGGCGCTTGCCGCCTTCCCAGTCGCGATGCTCGCCGCGCGTCACCGCGGATTCTCGCTCACGCGGCCGCTCGAGGCGCTGAGCTACACCGGCTTCGCGCTGCCGGGGCTGGTGGTGGCACTCGCGCTGGTGTTCGCCGCCCTGGGGACGGGCCTGCTCTACCAGTCACTCACGCTGCTGGTGCTGGGCTACGCGCTGCTGTTCCTGCCGCAGGCCGTCGGCGCCACGCGCGTCTCGATGCTGCAGCTGCGCCCCTCGATGGAGGAGGCGGCGCGCGGGCTGGGGCGGCGGCCGTGGGAGGTGCTGCACACGATCACGCTGCCGCTGACCGCGCGAGGCATCCTCGCGGGCGCTGTGCTCGTGTTCCTGACCGCCATGAAGGAGCTGCCCGCGACGCTGCTGCTGAGTCCGATCGGGTTCGAGACGCTGGCGGCGCGCGTGTGGGGGGCGTCGAGCGAGGCGTTCTTCGCGCAGGCCGCACTCCCCGCGCTCGTACTCATCGCGCTCTCCGCGCTCCCGCTCGCCGTCCTCGCCATGACACGACGAGATGCCTGAAGGGCCACCCGCGCTGCGCGCCCAGGGGCTCTCGCGTCACTACGGCGGCGTGACGGCCGTCGACGACTTCAGCCTTGAGGTCGCCCCCGGCGAGTTCTGCGCGATCCTCGGGCCGAGCGGGTCGGGCAAGACCACCGCGTTGCGGCTGATCGCGGGGTTCGAGCGGCCCGACGGCGGCACGCTCGAGCTGTTCGGGGCGCCGACCGCTGGAGGTTCGACGTTCGTACCGCCGGACCGCCGCGACGTGGGGATGGTGTTCCAGGACTACGCCCTGTTCCCGCACATGAACGTCGCGGAGAACGTCGCCTACGGGCTGCGCGGCGGCGTCCGCAGCTCCCGCGAGCGCCGCGACCGCGTCCGCGAGGTCCTCAAGCTGACCGGGCTCACCGGCCTCGCCGAGCGCAGCGTGCACGAGCTCTCGGGCGGCGAGCAGCAGCGCGCCGCGCTGGCGCGCGCGCTCGCGCCGGGCCCGCGCATGCTGCTGCTCGACGAGCCATTCTCGAACCTCGACGCGAGCCTGCGCGAGCGGCTGCGCCTCGAGGTGCGCGAGATCGTGCGCCGCGCGGGCGCGACGGCGATCCTCGTGACGCACGAGCAGGAGGAGGCGCTCTCGCTGGCCGACCGTGTCGCGTTCATGTGGCAGGGGCGCGTCGAGCAGAGCGGGACGCCGGAGGCGATCTACCGCGAGCCGGAGACGCTGCACATCGCCACGAGCATCGGGGACGCGATCGTGTTCTCGTGCCGGGCGCGCGACGGGCGGGTGCGCAGCCCGTTCGGTGAGCACCCGGCCCCTGCCGGCGTCGCCGAGTGCGCGGTCGTGATCCGGCCCGAAGACGTGTCGATCGGCCCGGCGGGCGATCCGGGCGTCCCGGGCGAGGTGCTCGGGCGGACCTTCTACGGCCACGACCAGGTGCTGCGGGTTCGCACGCACGACGGCGCCGACCTGCGCGTCCGCGTCGGGTCCGACGAGGCCTACGAGCGCCTCGGCAGCGTCGCGCTCAGCCTGCGGCGCGAGCCGCGCATCTTCGCGCAGGCGCCGGTCGCCGGCTAGGACCAGCGCTTACCGCCGCGGCTCAGCGCGCCGCGGGCATTGACGCGCACCGCGCAGGCCGGACAATACGGCCGTGACGACTGTCGGACCCGGATCCGCCCCCGCGCCCGTCGAGGCGCCGCGTGAGGCCGACGCGCCCGAGTCGGCGCTCGCGCCCCTCTACCACCTCGTGCTGCTCGATGACGACCAGCACACATACGCGTACGTGATCGAGATGCTCGGCAAGATCTTCGGCTACGGCCGCGAGAAGTCGTTCGCCCTCGCGCGCATCGTCGACACCGCCGGGCGCGTGGTGGTGGAGACCGACAGCCACGAGCGAGTGACGCTCGACCAGGGCAAGATCCACGGCTACGGCGCCGACCCGCGCATCCCCACGTCCAAGGGCTCGATGTCCGCGATCGTGGAAGCGGCGGACGGGCCGTGAGCCCCGCGGGCCCGGCGATCGCTCCCGGCACGGTCGTGCGCAGCCCCGTCGAGGGCTCGCTGAACCTCGCGCGCGCCTGCCTCGATGGGTGGGCGACCCACCCCGACCACGCGGACCGCTCGGCGTTCACGTTCCTCCGCGGCCCCGGCCCCGACGACGCCGAGTCGTGGACGTACGCGGAGGTGTGGCAGCGCGTGCAGCGCGTGGGCCGAGGGCTCCTCGCGCGCGGACTGGAGCCCGGCGACCGCGTGCTCGTGCGGCTGCCGCACTCGCCCGCGTACGCGTTCGCCTTCTTCGGCGCGAACGCGGCCGGGCTCGTCCCGATCCCCGCGTCGCCGCAGCTCACCGACGCCGAGGCGAGCTTCCTCGTCGACGACGCGGAACCACGAGCCGCCTTCACCACTCGCGACCTCCCGCTCGCCGGCTTCGACGGCCTTGAGCTGCACGCCGAGGACCTCGACACCCTCGACGGCGGCGGCGAGTTACCGGAGACGGCGGCCGAGGACCCCGCCTTCCTCATCTACACCTCGGGCACGCTGGCTCAACCCAAGGGAGTCCTGCACGCGCAGCGCACGCTCCATGGGCGGGCGCTGATGTGGGAGGCGTGGCAGGGCTTCGCGCCGGGCGACGTGGCGCTGCACGCGGGCACGCTCAACTGGTCGTACACCCTCGGCGTGGGGCTGATGGACGTCTGGGCCTCGGGCGGGCACGCGATGCTCTACGGCGGCCCGCCCGACCCTGCCGTGTGGGCGTCGCTCATCGAGCGCCATCGCATCACGGTCTTCACCGCCGTTCCGACGGTGCACCGCCAGCTGCTCAAGTACGGCTCGCCCGACGAGCACGACTTCTCGTCGCTGCGCCACTGCCTGTGCGCCGGTGAGCCGCTGCTCCCTGCGCTGCGCGCCGAGTGGCTCGAACGCATCGGCGTCGAGATGTACGAGGCGCTCGGCATGACCGAGGTGAGCACCTATGTCTCCTCGGGGCCCGCGACACCGGTGCGGGCCGGCTCGCCGGGGCAGCCGCAGCCCGGCCGCCGCGTCGCGATCCTCCCCGAGGACGGCGGCGACGAGCCGCTCCCGCCGGGCGAGGTCGGCCTGCTCGCCGTGCACCGCTCGGACCCCGGTCTCATGCTCGGCTACTGGCGGCGGCCCGACGAGGCCGCCTCGGTCTACCGCGGTGAGTGGTTCGCCGGCGGTGACCTCGCCGCGCTCGACGAGGACGGCTACGTCTGGTTCCACGGCCGCGCCGACGACGTGATCAAGTCGTTCGGCTACCGGCTCTCGCCGGTCGAGATCGAGGCGGCGCTGGAGTCCGCGCCCGGCGTCGCCGAGGTGGCGGTGGTCGGCCTCGCCATCGACGAGACGAAGACGCTGGTCACCGCCTGCGTCGTGCCCGAGGAGGGCGCGGACATCGAGGAGGGGGCGCTGCGCGCCCACGCCGAGTCGCGCCTCGCCGGATACAAGCAGCCGCACCAGTACGTGCCGGTGGCGGAGCTGCCGCGCACTCGCAACGGCAAGCTCCAGCGCAGCGCCCTCGTCGAGCGGCTGAGCGCCGAAGCGTCCTCGTAGGAGCCTGCGGGCCGCTGCTCAGCCCGTCCGCGTGATGAACCCCGCGCCGTACTGGCGCGCGTGCGCCTCGCGCCGCTCGTCGAGCGCGGCGCGGCCCTCAGGCGTGTCGAGGCCGTCGAGGAGCATCACGAGGGCGTCCTCGCCGTTGTTGGAGTAGTAGTTGCGCAGCCGGCCGTTGCTGCGGAAGCCGTAGCGCGCGTAAAGGCTGATCGCGCGCGCGTTCGTCGAACGCACCTCCAGCGCGACGCTGTCGAGGTCGGCCGCGACGGCGAGGTCGCAGACGGCCAGCAGCAGGGCCTGGCCGATGCCGAGCCCGTGGTACTGCGGGGCGACGGCGATCGTGACGAGGTGCAGCTGCTCGTGCGTGAACCACGCGCCCGCGTAGCCGGCGAGCGGCGCGCCGGCCGGGCCGAACGGCAGGCGGTCCGGGAGGAGCTGCACCAGGCGCGCCCACCAGCCGAGCACCTGCTCGGGCGCGGGCGCGTCGTCGCTGACGTCGGCCACGAGGAACTGCGCGAGGCCGTTGAGCAGTTCGCGCCGGAACCGCGTCCGGGGGCTGTGCGAGCCGTACGCGTCGCGCTCGATCCGTACCGCGGCGCGCACGTCCGAGGGACGCATCGGGCGGAGCGTGACCGTGCTCGGGCGAGCCATGGCGCACATGGCGCGATCGTAACCCGAACGCGATAAGACGCACCGCGCCATCCCCGCCTCGGGACTCTCGCGCCCAGCACCTACCGTCCGCGGCACGCATTCCCAGCACACGAGGAGGAACCACGATGGAAGAACGCGACGAACTGACCGTCACCGACGGCGAGGGCGAAGACCTGCCCGACGAAGCGCTCGCCGAGCTTGCGGCGCTCGAGGACGAGCAGCCCGATGGCGACGCGACCGCCGAGCAGACCTCGGAGGAGCTGACGCAGCTCCGCTCGGACCTCGACGCCGAACGCGCGGCCCGACGCGCGGCGGTCGCGCGCTACCGAGAGGCCGTGCTCGCGGCCGAGCCGACACTGCCGCCGGAGCTTGTGGACGGAGACAGCCTGGCCGACGTCGACGCCTCGGTGGAGGCGGCGCGCCGCGCGGTCGCGCAGATCCGCGAGCGCCTCGCCACGGAGGCCGACGAGGCCGCCGCGCGCGGCTTCCCCGTGGGCGCGCCCGGGCGAGTAGAGCCGAGCGTCGAGGGCATGTCGGCGTCGGAGAAGATCGCGCTCGGACTGGAGCGCCGCACAGGCGTCTGAGCGCTTTGAGACCCCTCGCCCGACGGCCGTCGGGCGAGGGGCACGTTTCGACTGATGCCATATCGTCCTTCGCGTAGTACGCACGTTCTCCTAGGCTCCCTCGCACAACACATCGAAGCAGGTGCGCGGCGGGAGGCCGCGCGCGAGGGAGGACGCAATGGCACTGACGCTGACCGAGGGGGCCAAGCTCTCCAACGACGTCCTGCAGCGGGGCGTGATCGAGACCGTGATCAAGGACAGCCCCATCCTGCAGCGGCTCCCGTTCATCGAGATCGTCGGGAACGGGCTCACCTACAACCGCGAGAACGCCGCCGCCACCGCCGCCTTCTACGCCGTCGGCGACACGTGGGCCGAGAGCACGCCGACGTTCACGCAGGTGACGGCCTCGCTCACGATCCTCGGGGGCGACGCGGACATCGATAACTACCTCGCCCGCACCCGCAGCAACGTCCAGGACATCGAGGCGGCCGTCGTCGAGCTCAAGGCGAAGGCCGTCCAGCAGCAGTTCGACGACACCTTCGTCAACGGCGACACCGGCGACGACGCCAAGTCGTTCAACGGCATCGACGAGCTCTGCGCCGCCGGTCAGACCATCGCGATGGCCGAGAACGGCGCGACGCTCACCCTCGACAAGCTCGACGAACTCGTGGACCTCGTGCGCGGCGGGAAGCCGGAGATGCTGCTCATGTCGCGGCGCTCGCGGCGGACACTGAACAGCCTCGCGCGCGCCGCCGGCTCGGGCGTGGTGGAGCACGACCGCGACGAGCTCGGCCGCATGGTCGCGTACTACGACGGTATCCCCATCGGGGTGAACGACTACATCGCCGACAACCAGAGCCAGGGCACGGCCGACGACACGTCGGTGATCTACGCCCTGCAGTTCGGCGAGGGCGGCGTGGCCGGGCTCACCGCGCCGGGCGGCGTGACCATCGAGCGCGTCGGCGCGCTGGAGACGAAGGACGCCACGCGCGTGCGTGTGAAGTGGTACGTCTCCGTCGCGCTCTTCAACGAACTCAAGCTCGCGAAGCTCACCGGCGTGCAGGCCTAGCGGCCCGCACGCCCACCTCGACGCGCCCGGGAGGCGACCATGCACCTGACCGAGATGCGGACGCGCGTGCGCCGCGACCTCCGCGACACCGACCCCACGGACGAGCGCTGGTCCGACGACGAGCTCGACCGCCACATCGAACGCGCCGTGCGTGAGCTCTCGCTCGCTGCGCCCGTCGAGGTAGTCGCGACACTCACGACGAGCGCCGGGAGCCGCGACCTCGACGTCTCGGCGCTCGCCGACCGGGTGTCCATCGACGCGGTCGAGTACCCGGCGGGGCAGTACCCGCCGGAGTACGCGCCGTTCTCGACGTGGGGCGAGACGCTGACGCTGGTCGTCGACCGGGCCCCGCACGCGGGCGAGCGCGCCGTCGTCTCCTACTCGAAGCTCCACACGCTCACCGACGACGCCTCGACGCTGCCCGCGGCGCTCGAGGAGATCGTCGCCACGGGCGCGGGCGGCTATGCGGCGCTGGAGTGGGCCTCGTTCGCGACGAACCGCGTCAACGCGGGTGGGACGGACACGTGGCGGCACTACCACATCTGGGCGCAGGAGCGCCTCGCCGCGTTCGCCCGCGCACTGGCGAAGCACGGGCGCGAGCGGCGGGTGCGCTCGCGCCAGCTCTACCGGCCCGCCGCCGCGCCCGCGCCGGGCGCGTAGCCCCATGAGGCCACTCACGGCCGAGTTGGAGGCGGCGCGGCACTCACCGAGCGTCAGGCCTTACCTGCGCGTGCAGCTCCACGACCGCGACGTGGGCTCGCTGCGGCTGCGCTGGCGACGCGTCTACACGGGCTCCGAGCCCGACGGCCCGAGCGCCGCGGCGGTGGCCGGTGACGGCGCGCTGCTGCGCGTGCGCATCGACCCCGCGACGGGCGCGCTCACGCGCCAGCGCGTCGCCTCGCCGGGCCCGGCGAGCGCCTACGACGCGTGGACGCCGGTGGCGACCGTCGCCGCCGGGCCGCGCGTCGGCCTCGCCGCGAACGGGACGCGCGCGATGATCGCCTCGGTGCGGAGCGACGGCGTGAGCGTCGAGGTGCGAGAGAGCACCGACGGCGGCGCGAACTTCGGCGCGGCTGCCGTGGTGGCGACCGCCTCGGGCGCGGTGAGCGCGGTTGCGTGCTCGATGGCGCCCGACGGCGGGGCGGCGGTGCTGTACGCGGTGGACGGCGTCGTCCACGCCGTCCGGCGGTTCGGCACCGGGCGCTGGCGATCGCCGGCCGCCTGGACGCGCTCGCTCGCGACGGTCAACGCCCTCGCGGCGTCGTTCTCGGTCGACCACAACGTGCTGGTCTCCGGCACGGACGCCGGTGGCAACGCCGGCGTGTGGTCGACCATCTACGGCGCGGGCGGCGCCTACCCGCCCGGCAGGTGGCGGCCGCTCGCCGAGGTGGTCTCGGCCGCCCCGGGGACGCGCACCACGTACCTGGCGAGCGGCACCGCGAACGCCGACGCACCGCAGCACGTCTTCGTCGAGTCGTACGCAGGTGGCGGGGCGTACGACCGCGTACACATCGCACCCGGCGTGGGCGGCACGTCGTACCGCGACCAGCTCTGGCGCACTCCGCGCCCGTTCGACCACGAGTCGCCGTACGGGCTCTCGATGGCGTCGGGTGCGGCCGGCGCGTGGCTGGCCTCGCCCGGCGCGGTCTGGCACGCGCCGTACCCGCACCCTGCGGTCGACCTCACCGACGACGTGCTCGACGCGACGATCATCGAGGGCCTGCGGGGCGGCCGTATGCGCCTCGTGCTGCGCAACGACCACGGGCGCTACGACGTGGATGCCGCGCCCGGCGCCCTCGCGGCCGGCGGCGAGCTGTTGCCCGCCCCCGGCTACGTCACGGACGGGGGCGCGCGCTACTCGGGCGGCCGCGCGTTCTGGATCGGCGCCGTCCGCCGTCGCTACGACGCGGGCGGCTCGACCGTGGAGGTCGAGGCGACCGATGGCTGGGGCCTGCTCGACGCGTGGACGGCCCCGCGCCAGCTCGTGTGGGCTGCCGGCGCGGCGAGCGCCTCGCGCGTGCTGACCGGCGTGATGCAGCACGCGGGCCTCCGGCTCTCCGGGGGCCGGTCGAGCGTCGAGTCCGCGACGCTGCGCCCGGCCTTCACCGTCCGCGCCGGTGAGCGCGGCTCGACGGCCGTGCGGCGACTTCTCGCGATGCTCCCGGACGAGGCGATCATGCGGAGCCACTGGGCGTTCCTCGTGGAGCGCGTGGCGGACGAGGAGCCCGTGGCCCGGTTCGGCGACGGTGACCCCGTCCTGCGGCTCGCGCTGGACTCGGGAGCGCCCGCCGCGGGCTGGGCGCGCGTCTTCGGCGCCGGCGTGGTGGCCGACGCCGTGCACGAGGCCGCGCTCGCGGAAGGCGGCGGGACGGCCATCGTCGTGGACGAGAACATCGACGCGCAGGCGCGCGCCGACGCCCGCGCCGAGGCGGTGCTGCGCACCTCGCAACTGGCCCTCGCGCGCGGCGAGATCGTGGTGCGGCCACACCCGGGCCTCGAGGTCGGCGACGTGGTCGAGGTGACCTCGAAGCGGGCGGGGCTGGCCGACGCGCGGTTCCGCGTCTCCGGCCTGCACCTCCGATACGTGCGCGGCGGCCGCCGCGCGGTCTACGAGCAGCGCATCGCGCTCAGCGACGTGTAGGAGCCCCCGATGATCGAACGCGCCACCCTCGAAGCTTTCGACGCGGCGACGCACCTCGCGACCGTGCGGTTCGCCGGCTCACTCACCTCGGTGGTGGCGGGCGTCCCGGTCTCGCGCGCCCTCGCGGCGGCCGAACTCGTCACGGGCCGTCGTGTGGCTGTGGCGCTGTTCGACCCCGGCCACCCCCTCGACGC
The DNA here is from genome assembly GCA_034420575.1 of Dehalococcoidia bacterium. Classification (GTDB taxonomy): domain Bacteria; phylum Chloroflexota; class Dehalococcoidia; order UBA2979; family UBA2979; genus VXMT01. Next base: position 796 of record DAOULE010000039.1, on the reverse strand, counting down.
GATGGTCGTGGGGGTCCACTGACCCGTCGGGCTACTGCTCGCCGCCGTCCCCGAACAGCGTTGGCTGCATCCCGCTCGAGTCCGCCGAGGACTCCTCGGCCGCGTGGGGGTACTCGAGCCCGAGGTGGTCGTACGCGAAGCGTGACGCGACGCGGCCGCGCGGGGTGCGCTGCAAGAACCCGATCTTGAGCAGGTACGGCTCGTACACGTCCATGATGGTGTCGGGCTCCTCGGACACCGCGGCCGCCAGCGTCTCCAGCCCGGCCGGGCCGCCGCCGAAGCGGTCGACGAGCACGCGCAGCAGCTCGCGGTCCATCGCATCGAGGCCCAGCGCGTCGATCTCCATCTGCGCCAGCGCCTCGTCGGCGACGGCCGCGGTGATCACGCCGTCGGCGCGCACCTCGGCGTAGTCGCGCACGCGCCGCAGCAGCCGGTTCGCGACGCGCGCCGTGCCGCGCGAGCGTCGCGCGATGCCCTCGATGCCCCCGTCGTCGATTGCGCAGCCGAGCACGGCGGCGGAGCGCTCGACGATGCGCGCGAGCGCCTGCTCGTCGTAGAAGTCGAGCCGCCACGACGCGCCGAAGCGCTCGCGCAGCGGCTGCGAGACCAGGGCGTAGCGGGTGGTGGCGCCGATCATCGTGAAGCGGTTGAGCTTGAGCCGCACGTCGCGGGCCTTCGGCCCCGAGCCGAGGATGATGTCGAGCGCCCAGTCCTCCATCGCGGGGTACAGGATCTCCTCGACGGGCCGGGGCAGGCGGTGCACCTCGTCGATGAACAGCACGTCGCCGGGCTGCAG
>DAOULE010000038.1:0-4086 GCA_034420575.1 Dehalococcoidia bacterium | reverse complement strand
CGATGGTGAACAGCCCCGTGTACGTCGCCGGGTTCGACCGTGGCGTGCGCCCGATCGGCGTCTGGTCGATGACCACGACCTTGTCGACGTGCTCGAGTCCCTCGAGATCCTCGTGCGCGCCGGGACGCTCGCGGGCACGTTGCAGGTCGTGCGCGAGGCGCTTGGCGAGGATCTCGTTGACGAGCGTCGACTTGCCTGAGCCCGAGACGCCGGTCACGCAGATGAAGCGCCCGAGCGGGAACGCGACGTCGATCTGCTTGAGGTTGTGCTCGGCCGCGCCGCGCACCACGAGCGCCTCGCCGTTGCCTTCGCGACGGGCCTCGGGCATGGGGATCGTGTGCTTGCCGGCGAGGTACTGGCCGGTGAGCGACTGCCGGTTGCGCATGACCTGCTTCGGCGTCCCCGTCGCGACGACGTGGCCGCCGTGCTCGCCGGCGCCGGGCCCGAGGTCGATGAGGTGGTCGGCCGCGCGCATCATCGCCTCGTCGTGCTCGACGACGAGCACGGTGTTGCCGAGGTCGCGCAGGCGCGTGAGCGTGCGGATCAGGCGCTCGTTGTCGACGGCGTGGAGACCGACCGAGGGCTCGTCGCAGACGTAGAGCACGCCCATCAGCGCCGAGCCGATCTGCGTCGCTAGCCGGATGCGCTGCCCCTCACCCCCCGACAGTGTCGCCGAGGCGCGGTCGCGCGTGAGGTAGTCGAGGCCGACGTCCGAGAGGAAGGTCAGCCGGCTCGCGATCTCCTGCAGGATCTGGCGCGCTATCTGGCGCTCGCGAGCGCCGAGCGGCGAGTCCTCGCCGCGCAGGCGCCCGATCCAGGCGACGCCGTCGGCGACCGAGTCGCCCACCACCTCGGCGACCGAGCGGCCGTCGACGGTGACGGCGAGCATCTCGGGCTTGAGCCGCGCGCCCTCGCAGTCCGGGCACGGCACCGAGACCATGTAGCGCTCGATGTCGTTGCGGACCCAGTCCGACTCGGTCTCCTTGTAGCGCCGCTCGAGCGAGGGCAGGACGCCCTCCCACGACACGTCGAAGCTGCGCTCGCGGCCGCGCTTCGTCCGGTACTCGAGCTTGATCGACTCCTCGCCGGTGCCGTGCATCACGGCGTTCCACTGCTGCTCGGTGAGGTCATCCAGCGGCGTGTTGAGGTCGAACCCGTAGGCCTGCCCGAGTGCGTCGAGGCGGCGGCGGTACCATGTGATGCTCGTGCTCATCCGCTGGTACGGGATGATGGCGCCTTCGGCGATCGAGAGCTTGCGGTTCGGCACCACGAGGCCGGGGTCGAGCTCCATCTGCACGCCGAGGCCGGTGCAGGTCGCGCACGCGCCGTGCGGGCTGTTAAACGAGAAGTTGCGCGGCTCGATCTCGCCCACCGAGTATGGCGGGTGGTCCGGGTTCGGGCACGCGAAGTGCTCGCTGAAGGTCTCCTCGGGCCGCTCGGCCTCGCCCTCCTGGGCCTGCGGCGCGAAGACGAGGATCCCCTCACCCAGCCGCAGCGCCTGCTCGACCGAGTCCGAGATGCGCTGCCGCGTCGCGTCGTAGTCCTCGGCCGTGGTCTCGTCGGAGACCTCGGGGATGATCAGCCGGTCGACCACCACGTCGATGTCGTGCCACTCGTAGCGGTCGAGGTCGAACTCCTCGTCGACGTCGCGGATCGCGCCGTCCACGCGGACGCGGACGAAGCCGAGCCGCTGGACGGCCTCGAAGCCCTGCTTGTGCTCGCCTCGGCGGTGCCGGATCACGGGAGCGAGCAACATCGCGCGCGTGCCCGGTGGCTCGGCGAGGACGGCGTCGACGATCTGCTGGACCGTCTGGCTGCGGATCACCTGCCCGCAGTGCAGGCAGTGCGGGATGCCGGCGCGCGCGTAGAGCAGCCGCAGGTAGTCGTAGATCTCCGTCACCGTCGCGACGGTGGACCGAGGGTTCTTCGAGACGCCCTTCTGGTCGATCGAGATGGCCGGGGAGAGGCCGTCGATGTAGTCGACGTCGGGCTTCTCCATGAGGCCAAGGAACTGGCGGGCGTAGGCGGAGAGCGACTCGACGTAACGGCGCTGGCCCTCGGCGTAGATGGTGTCGAAGGCGAGCGAGGACTTCCCCGAGCCGCTCAGCCCCGTGATGACGACGAGGCGGTCGCGCGGAATCTCGACCGAGATGTTCTTGAGGTTGTGCTCACGGGCGCCGGTGACGGCGATGCGGTCGGTGGGCAGGGGGTCACCTCGATTGCGGCGAGGGGGAGTCCAGCGCGGCCGCCAGGGCGCGCGCGATCCAGCGTAGCGGGGGCACGCGGGCTCTGCCAGTAGGCGAGACGCTCAAGCCACCCGCATGGGTCAGCTCGACGGGGGATCGTGTATGAACGGGCTGATCACTCGAACGCTTCCAATCCGTTGGCCGTCATTCAGGTCTTCCGTGAGCAGGAGTTCACAGTCAGCCCGGTGCGCCCCTGCCACGATCAATGCGTCCCAGTGAGACAACGACGCGACCCCGCCGATCTCGAGGGCGTACAGAACAAGGTCGGCGTCCACCGGCTGAGGGTTCCACGCCGTCAGCCGCTCGATGTCAGTGCGCGCCTCGGCACGTGTCCTGCCAGGACGGAGTCGGCCGGTGACTGTGACGTAGTACTCGTTCAGCACCTGGGCGTTCACTCGCCCGTCGCGCGAGGCCCACAGGTGATCCATCCAGGCACGGGCCTGCCGCTGCTTGAGGGGGTCGCGACTGTCCCGTGCGTAGACGAGCACGTTCGTGTCGACGAAGACACTCACCGACGGTACAGGTCGTCCCGGGACGGGTAAGGGCCGGACTCGGAACTCAGGTCCCTGGCTGGCTCAGCGAGGTACGCCTGGCGAGCCTGTTCATAGCGATCGTCGCGAGCCATTTGGTCGCGGATCAACCCGGCGACCAGTCGTGACACGCTCATATCCTGCCGGGCTGCTTCGACGCGGGCCCAGAGTGCGGTTTCGTCGTCGAGGGCGACAGTCACGTTTCTCACGGAATCAGTGTACCACGGGTATCGTGGGATCGTTTTAGCACCCTACACCCGAGGCTCGGACGGCGGCAGGTCGAAGCCGCCGAACTCCTCCAGGTGGCGGCGCAGCTCCGCCTCGATCTCCGCGAGCCGCTCCTCCGTGATCCCCATCGTATCGAGGGTCGAGCGGATCAGGCGCTGGACCTCCTCGATGTCGCGGCGCAGCAGTGCCTCCGCCACCTCCAGCTGCGTCTCGATCGCCCGGAAGCCCTCGCGCTGCTCCGTCTGGTTCTCCATCGCGAGGATGGTCGACATCAGGCGCGTGAACAGCGTCGTCGTGCGGGCGATGCGTACGCGGTCGTCGGGGTCCTCGGGAAAGTCGCCCGTCACGACGACCTCGAGGCCGGTGCGGGTATCGGTGGCGGCGTACTGCTCGGGCATCGGCGTGGCCTCGGCTGCGCGGCTGACTCGTCCCGCCCATCGTACCGCCGCGCTGGGGGCAGCGTCCGCCGCGCGCTACCATCGCGCCCGGCACCGCGAAGACGCGACGAGGGGGCACCGATGGCCGACGAGCGGGACGGGCGCGCGCTGCCCTCGAAGGACGAGGTCCACGGCTGGCTGACCGACGACAACAACTGGGGCCGCTGGGGCGACGACGACGAGGTCGGCGCGGTCAACCTCATCGACGCACAGAAGCGGGTCGAGGCGCTCGGGTTGGCGCGCACCGGCCGCGTCGTCTCGATCAGCCGGCCCTACCCGACGGAGCCGGGCCCGACGAACCCGACGCCCGCGCAGCAGTTCGTGCGCCGCAACCGGCGCCCCTACGACACGGGCTCGGTGGTCGACTACTACGGCTTCGTCTACCACGGCCACAACCACACGCACCTCGACGCGCTGAGCCACGTCTGGGACCAGCGAGGCGGCTGGCAGGGCCGCGACCCCGACGAGTTCATCACCGGCGAGGGCGTCACCTTTGGCGACGTGACGGCGTGGGAGACCGGCATCATCACGCGCGGCGTCCTGCTCGACGTGCCTCGCCACCGCGGCGAGTCCTACGTCACGGTCGAGCGCCCCGTGCACGGCGCGGAGCTCGATGAGATCGCAGAGGCGCAGGGTGTCGAGGTC
>DAOULE010000037.1:0-1560 GCA_034420575.1 Dehalococcoidia bacterium | reverse complement strand
GGCGAACTACGACTCGGTCGCCGACTTCGAGTCGGCGGGTCGCATCATCGAGACGGCGCGACGCGAGTTCGGCCGCATCGAGCCGTAGCCCGGGATCTGTACGCCGGGGGCCCACCCCAGCACCCACAGCAGGCCGACGCCGAGCGTGGCGAGGAACAGCAACCCGAGCGCCGCCGACGGCAGCGCCCACAGCCCCGCGCCCTGCCGCATGAAGGAGCGCATGACGATGCGCCACTTCCACACCAGCAGCACGATCAGCGTCATCCCGCCGACGCCGTGCACCCACAGCACCCACGCGCCCCGCGGGCTCCCGGTGAGGTAGCTGCCGACGCCCGAGGCGAGCTCCAGCAGCAGCAGGGCGAAGATCGCGAGGTTCGTCGCGCGTGCGCTCACGGCCGGTCTCCGAGCGTGGTGGCGGTGGCTTCCAGCCTACACGGGAGCGCCGAGGGCACGCGCTACCATTGGCGCGCCCGCGGTCGTCGTCGCGGGCGCGGGCGCGAGAGGGGCCGGGACATGACGGAGCCGCTGAAGGGCCGGGTGGCCGTGGTGACGGGGGCGGGTCGTGGCATCGGCGCCGCCACCGCGCGGCGGCTCGCCGTGATGGGCGCGCGCGTCGTGGTCAACGACCCCGGCGTGGACCGCGCGGGCGAGGGACTCGACCGCGGCCCCGCCGACACCGTCGTGCGCGCGATCGCCGAGGCCGGCGGCACGGCCGTGGCGAACTACGACTCGGTCGCCGACTTCGAGTCGGCGGGTCGCATCATCGAGACGGCGCGACGCGAGTTCGGCCGCATCGACATCCTCGTGAACAACGCCGGCATCTCCGCCGGTGCGCCGATCCAGCAGCTCGAGCCGGAGCTGTTCAACACCGTCGTCGGCATTCACCTCCACGGCACCTACAACTGCACGCGCCACGCCGTGCCCGACATGGTCGAGGCCGGCTGGGGCCGTATCGTGAACCTCGTCTCGCGCGCCGGGCTTCTCGGCTCCGCGGGGGCGGGCGCGTACGCGGCGGGCAAGGGCGGCATCTACGGCTTCACGAACGCCGTCGCGCGCGACCTCGAACCGCTCGGCGTGACGGTCAACGCGGTCAACCCCGCCGCGACACACACGCGCATGGTCAGCGACGCCGTCGAGGCGGCGCAGGCGCGCGGCCTCGACGACGCCTCGGCGCAGCGCATGCTGGCCATCGCCCAGCAGCCGGACGAGCTGGCGACGGTGATCGCGTTCCTGTGCACCGAGGAGGCGGGCGGGATCAGCGGGCAGACGTTCTTCGTGCAGAACGGCGCCGTCGGCCTCTTCGCCCCGCTCCAGGTGACGCAGACGCTGCTGACTGACGAGGACTGGACGCCGGAGACCCTCGCCGAGGCCGCGCAGCGTCTCGAACTCCACCCGCTGGGCCAGCTCTACTAGGTGACGATCCTTGGCGCGTGCCTGCTCTGGGCGATGATCTCCTCGACGAGCGGAGCGTGCGGTACGTCACGCAGGTCGATGCCCGCACTCGCCGCAAGGAACTCGACCCCCACGACGGCCTCGTCAGCGGGGTAATCGAGGATTCTC
>DAOULE010000036.1:0-24021 GCA_034420575.1 Dehalococcoidia bacterium | reverse complement strand
AGGAGCCGCTCGGGGTCCGGCAGCCCGCGCAGGACGCGCCGCAGCGCGGCGCGCTCCAGCGGCGCCGTCACCCACGCCTCCACCTCGCCCAGCCGCGCGCCCGCCTCGGCGGCGTCGCGCACCGGCCTGGCCAGCCGCGAGCGCAGCAGCCGCCCGCCGGGCCCGGTGCGCGTGCGGTCCAGCACCGCCACCAGCGAGGCGTCCGGCCCCGCCGGCGACTCGAAGAGCTCCAGCGTGCGCACCGTCTGCGGGTCCAGCTCCAGGTGGTCGTGCGAGGCGACCACGCGCGGCTCGCGCAGGTTGCGCAGCGCCTCCGGCCAGCCCTCGGCGAGGTACGCCACCAGCGCCCCCGCCGCCGCCACGGCCGGCTCCATCCCGCGCAGCCCGAAGCCGTCCGTGTCCGCGACCCCGTACTGCTCGCGCAGCGCGCGCGCCGCCTCGGCGGGCGCGAACTGCCGCGCCGGCCGCTCCGTCCGGCGCGCCGCCGCGGCGAGCTCCTCCGGCAGCACGTCCTGCGCATCCTCGCGCGGCCCGTGCTGCGCCTCCGGCGTCAGCAGCTCGCGCGGCGCGCGGCGCGCCAGCTCCCCGGCCAGCGCCGCGCCGTCCAGCACCATGCACTCCAGCTCGCCCGTGGTGACGTCGCACGCCGCGAGCCCGAAGCGCCCGCCGCCGCCGTCAGCGCTGCCCGCGTCACCCGCGCCCGCGGGCGCGACCGCGACCAGCCAGTTATGTCCGCCCGCAGGGAGCAGCGCGCCCTCCTCGACCGTCCCGGGCGTGACGACGCGCACGACCCGCCGCTCGACCAGTGTGCGGCCGTCGGGCTCGGAGGTCTGCTCGGCCAGCGCGACGCGGTGGCCGGCCCCCACGAGCTGGTCCAGGTAGCGTTCGAGCGCGTGGTGCGGCACCCCGGCCATCGGGACGCGGCCCTCGGACTTGCCGAGCGGCCGCGAGGTCAGCGCGATCCCCAGCGTCTCCGCCAGCACCGCGGCGTCCTCGTCGAACGCCTCGTAGAAGTCACCCATGCGGAACAGCAGCAGCGCGTCGGGGTGCTGCGCCTTGAGCGCCAGGTACTGCCTGCGGACGGGGGTGGACACGGAGCGGTGCGCGTCTTCCCGGGGAGACCCCCAGTCTAGCGCACCCCTCCCCCGCTCCCAAGCAGCGCGCAGACGCCGTCCAGGACGGGCGGAGGCTACCGGGAACGAGGACGGACGAGGGAGGGGATTAGATGACCGCCCGCGCCTCGGCCAGCGCGACGAGGTCGTCGCGGGCGATCCCGCGCGGAGCGAGGTCGTGACAGGCGCCGCAGCGCACGCACGCGGTCTCGTCCAGCGTGTAGCCGCCGCGCGGCGAGCCGCGGATCGCGTCGACCGGGCAGATCAGCCGCGCCGACTCCAGCCGCGGGTCGTCCTGGTCCGCCACGCGGTAGCGCACGAACCCCCGGCCCTCGAGCCGCACGTCGGCGGCGGCGACGTGGGCGTCGAATTCGTCGGAGAAGAAGCGCAGCGTGTTGCGCATGATCGTCGGGCTGGCCGAGCCGTGCACGCAGTTCGAGTACTGCAGCGCGTCGCCCACCATCTCCAGGTTGTGCCGGTCCTCGGGCCGCCCGCCGCCCGCGAGCACGCGCCGGAAGACTTCGGTCATGCGCTGGTTGCCGTGGTGGCACGTGGTGCAGCGCCCGCACGACTCGTCCTCGAGGAACTCGGCGAACATCAGGTTGAGCTCGATCGAGTTGGCGTCCTCGCCGACGAAGACGATGCCGCCGGCGCCGATCAGCGCGCCGTGCTCCGCGAACGCCTCGCGCTCCAGCGTGAGCGAGTCCGCGAGGCTGGCCGGCAGGTAGCCCGCCAGCGGCCCGCCGGGCTGGATCGCCTTGAGCGCGCCCGGCGCGCCCGAGCGCGTCGTCGCCCCGCCGAGGGCGTCGAGCAGGTCGTTCATCGCCACACCGTACGGCAGCTCCATGAAGCCGGTGCGGGCGATGTCGCCGGAGAACGAGAAGATCTTCGTCCCCGCGTTCGTCGGCGTGCCGAGCTCGCGGTACCACTCCGCGCCGTGCTCCAGCACCAGCGCCGCGCTCGCGTAGGTCTCGACGTTGTTGACGTTGGTCGGCTTGTAGAAGACGCCGGACTGCGCCGGGAACGGCGGCTTGATGCGCGGCATCCCGCGGTCGTCCTGGATCGAGGCAATGAGCCCCGTCTCCTCGCCGCAGACGTACGCCCCCGCCCCCGCGATCACCTCGAGCGTGCACGAGAAGCCGCTGCCGAGGATGTCCTCGCCGAGCAGCCCGTCCGCCTCGGCGGCCGCGATCGCGTCGCGCATGCGCTCGATCGCCAGCGGGTACTCATTGCGGATGTAGAGGAAGCCGTGGATCGCGCCGGTGGCGTGCGCGGCGATCAGCATGCCCTCGATCACGACGTGCGGGTCGCCCTCGAGCAGCACGCGGTTCACCCACGCGCCCGGGTCGCCCTCGTCGGCGTTGCACACCAGGTAGCGCTCGTCGTCGGCCGCGCCGGCCAGGAAGTTCCACTTCACGCCCGCGGGGAAGAACGCCCCGCCCTTGCCGAGCAGCTGCGCGTCCTGCTGCAGCTGCCGGACGGCGTCCGGCCCGTGGTGGCGGTCCAGCATGCGCGAGAGCGCGTAGTAGCCGTTGGTCGCGATGTAGTGGTCGATCTCGTCGGGGTCGGCGTGGCCGATGCGCTTGAGCAGCCGGCGCTCGTCCTCGCACGCCAGGAACGGGTGCTCCGCGATGGCCGGGATGCCCGGCCGCGAGCCCGCGAGCACGCCGACGGCGAGCTCGGCGGCGGCGCCGACGAGCCCTGCGGCCTCGTCGAGCAGCAGCCCGACGCGGTCCGGGGTGACCGGGCCGTAGAGCACGCGCGTGCCGTCCGGCCAGTGGATCGTCGCGAGCGGCTGCAGCCACTGCAGCCCGTAGCCGTGCGTGATCCCGGTATCGACGGCCGCGCCGCGCTCGGCGATGGCCGCCTCCAGCGCCTCGCGCGTGCGTCCCGCGCCCGCGGCCAGCGAGGAGGTGTCCCACGCGAGGTCGATGCGCGGGCGCTCGGGATGCCGCCACGCCTCCCAGGCGGCGTCGGCCCGCTCGCGCAGCGCGTCGTACGGTCCGGGCACCCTAGGTCCCCGTTCCATCGCCCGAGGCGTCTTCGGGCCAGCCGAGCGTCTCGGGGTCGGCGCCGTCGCGCAGCGCGCGCGCCAGCTCGACGGCGCGCGCAGCGGTGAGCTTGCCGACGACGCGCTCCTGCAGCCACACCTGCGGCGCCTGCTCGCAGGTGCCGTTGCACTGCCCGAGCGTGAAGGCGACGCGCCCGTCCGGGCTGTCCTCGCCGAGAGAGCACCCGAAGACCGCCTCGAAGGCGGCGCGGATGCCGTTGGCGTTGCGCAGCCGGCAGGCGGGGCCGGAGCACCACGCGAGGCTCACCGGCGGCGGCGGCGTGGTGCGGAAGTCCGCGTAGTAGGTGGTCGCGCCGTAGACGTGCGCGGGCGTGAGCCGCAGCTGCTCGGCGACCACCTCCATGGCCTCGCGCGAGATATGGCCGTAGCGGTGGTGGATGCGGTGCAGCGCCTCGAGCAGGTCGCCGTCGTCGGGCCTGAGCCCGTCGAGGAGCGCGCGTAGCTCGGCCCGGGCCTCGGTCTCAAGCGGCATGCGTCGACCCGTCCTCCGCGCGCCCCAGCCGTCTCGGGCGATGATAGGCAGGCCGCCGCGCGCGAACAAGAACGCCCGCCCGGTCGGCCCCGCCCGCTACCCCTCGCCGGCCTCGCCCGGCTCGGCCGCCTCGCTGCGCAGCAGCTCCACCAGCGCCTCGGTGCTGCGCGCGGTCAGGAACGCGACCGTGTTGGCGGGATCGAGCGCGCCGCCGCGCAGCAGGGCCGACTCGCGGTCCAGGCGCTCCGCGACACGCAGCATGACCGCGTCCTCGTAGGCGGGCTCCGGCGCGTCCTCCATGCTCTCCTCGGCGCCCACGGCGGCGAGGTTGCTGCCGATCCGCGCGTAGAGCTCCGCCAGCCAGATCGCCAGGTCCGCGGCGGGTGCGTCCGAGGCCTCCTCGAACTCCCGCGCGATGCCGAGCAGCACCTCGGCCAGCGAGGCCGAGGCGGCGGCCTGGACGAGGTCGACGCCCGAGCGCCCGCCTCCGCCGGCTCCGCCCGTTGTCACCGTCAGGTCCGTCTCAGGCCCGTGCTAGTCGAAGACGATCACGCAGCGCCCGCGTGTGCCACCGGCCTCGAGGCGCGCGTGCGCGGCGGCCGCCTCCTCCGGCGGGTACGTGGCGGCGACGCGCAGCGTCAGCGTGCCGTCCTCGGCCTGCGCGCGCAGGCGGTCGAGCAGGTCCGCGCGGTGGTCGTAGCTCATCACCATCGTGCGGTGGAAGTTGATGCCGCGCTCGCCCGTGCCGCCCCAGCCGCGCACCGAGGCGTACGCCCCGCCGTCGCGGATGGCGGGCACCACAAGCTCCGACTGCACGGCGCCGTCTGCGAGCCCGTCGACGCCGTCCGGCGCGGCCTCGCGGAAGCGCCCGGCGACATCGTCGCCGCGCCGCACGACCACGTCGGCGCCGAGGTCCGCGACGAGCTGCTCGTCGGCCTCGGAGGCGTCGGCGATGATGCGCAGGCCCTCGGCCTTCGCGAGCTGCACGACGTAGCCGCCGTAGCAGCCCGCCGCGCCCGTCACGGCGATGGTCTGGCCGGGCGAGAGCGCCATCTGGTCCAGCGACTGCCGCGCGGTCAGCCCGTTCATCGGCAGCGTGCACGCCTCGACGTGGCTCGCGCCCGCGGGCGCGCGCACGACGGCGTCGGCGGAGAGCACGATGCTCTCGCGGTACGCGCCGTGGCTGGCGTTGGGCACGACCATCGCCATGACGGCGTCGCCGACGTCGAGGTCCGTCTCGGTGTCCGGCCCGACCTCGTCGACGACCCCGGCGATGTCCATGCCGGGGATGTACGGCGGAGGCACGTCGCGCAGCGCCTCGGCGCGCGAGCCGTTGCGCAGCATGGTGTCGGTGGGATTGACGGCGACGGCGTGGACGCGGATCCGCACCTCGTCGGCCCCGGCGTGCACCTCCGGCAGGTCCACGACCTGTAGCGCCTCCGGCCCCCCGAACTCGATCACCCCGACACCCCGCATGGCCATGCCTCCCTCGATGCGCTCGACGCGGCGACCCGGTCGCCTGCTCCGGCGATCGTATCCGCGTTACGCCTGACGCGCCGCCTCGTCCCCGGCGGCCATGCGCGCCACCTCGATGCCCATCCGCATCGTGTAGTTCTGGCCGCGGTCCTCGGGGTAGAGCTGGGTGTTGTTCGCCAGGTACAGGCCCTCGACGGGCGTGCGGTGGGGGGCGACGGTCTCGGCGTAGCGGTGGTGGACGATGGGCTGGCCGGCGCGGTCCTTGAACATCCACATGTCCTCGATCCACGAGCGGTCGAACGAGGCGTTGATGCGCCGGATGTAGGGCTCGTAGCGGTCGAGCACCTGCCCGGCGTCCTCCTCGGTCACCGGGTCACCGGGGTCGGCGTAGTTCGAGAAGTAGACGATGTGCTTGCCGCCGTACTCGGCCGGGCTCCGGAAGTTCGTCTGCTCGACGGCCACGACGAACGGGCAGTCGGCGTCGGTGGCCGTGAGCCAGTAGATCTCCGAGAGCGGCCGGTCCAGCGCGAGCACCAGCACCGTCGCCCACTGGTAGTCGACCCCGTCGAGGAGCGCGCGGTACTCCTCGCCCAGCTCCGGCGCAAGCCGCGCGAGGACCGGCGAGGCGACGGTCGCGAGCACGATGTCGGCGGGTAGCAGCTCGGGCTCGCCGCCGTCCTCGGCCGGCTCCAGCTCGACGCCCGTCGCGCGGCCGTCCCCGACGACGATGCGGCGCACCGGGCGGCCGGCGTGGATGGTCCCGCCGTGCTCCTCGATGGCCGCGGCGAGGGCGTCGACCATGCGGCCGAAGGAGCCGCGCAGGTAGCCGAGCTGCTCCTTGGCCAGCGGGCCGCCTTCGCGCGAGGCGAAGCGGAGGTAGATCTTGCTCCAGAACCACGGCATCGCGACGTCGGGCGCGTGGCGGCCGAACTTGGCGCGCAGCAGTGGGCCCCAGACCCGCTCGTAGCCCTCGCGGCCCGCGGCGCGCGTGATCCACTCGGCCGCGCGCTGCCCCTCGTAGCGCTCCCAGTCGGCGACGCGGCGCAGCCACAGCGCGCTCAGCCCGAGGCGCAGCCGTGTCAGCAGCGAGACCGGCGTGAAGCGCAGCAGGTCGAGTGCGCCGGTGAAGCGGAAGACCCGGTCACCCACGAGCATCCCCACCCGCGACTCGATCCACTCGAGGTCCTCGCCGAGGCCGAGCTCCTCGATCAGCCCGGCGACGACGGTGTCGGAGCGGAAGAGGTGGTGGTAGAAGCTCTCGATCCGCCCGCCGCCGATCTCGAAGGTGCGCACCTGCCCGCCCAGCACCGGCGAGGCCTCGACGAGGTGCACCTCGTGGCCCTGCTTCGCCAGATCGTGGGCGGCGGCGAGGCCGCCCACCCCGGCGCCGATGACGACGGCCCTCACGAGCCGGCCTTCCGTGTACCGGCGGCGGCGAGGGGTTCGCGGGCCGCGGGCGGCTCCCCGGCCGGCTCGTCGCCGGCGTGGAGGATCGTGCCGACGGCGATGTGCCGACGCCACAGCAGCAGCAGGCCGAGCAGCACGACGGGGATGAGCAGCAGCGCGTGCAGCGCGATCGCGTAGGCCGTGCCGACGGCCATCGTCGTGCCAAACACCACGGTGGTCTCGCGCGCGAGCAGCTCGAACGGCCCGATGCCGCCGGAGGTCCACGGCACGGCGATGGCGAGGTTCGCCGCCCCGCACACGGCGAGGTAGAGCGGCGGGTCGAGGTCCAGTCCCATCCCCACGCCGACGAGCCAGTACATGGCCGCCTCGAGCGCCCACGATGCGGCGCTGACGACGACGATGGCCGTCCACGCGCCCGCGCCACGCACCGCCGTCAGGCCCTCGAGCAGCCGCGCGAGGCGGGGCGCGATGAGCCCTCGCAGCCGACCGGGCGCGAAGGCGAGCAGGCGCGTCGCCAGCTCCGGGTCGCGCGCGAGCCGGGGGCCGAGCAGCATCAGGCCGAGCGTGAGCGCGACGAACCCCGCGCCCATGACGGCGGCGAGCGCCTGCAGCGTCGCGTTGCCGCCCGCGAGCGCGATCGTCGCGGCGAGGAAGAGCGCGAGCACCAGCCCGTCGAGGACCCGTTCGAGCCCGATCGTGCCGAGGGTGCGGGCGCGGTCCGCGCCGTGGCGCTCGTGCAGCAGCTGCACGCGCACGAGCTCGCCGACGCGCATCGGCAGCACGTTGTTGGCGGCGTAGCCGATCACCACGAGCGCGGTCGCGTCGTTCGTCGAGATCTGCGTGGTGCCGCGCAGCGCGAGCCGCCAGCGTGCGCCGCGCACCCACAGCGCGACGAGGTAGACGCCGAAGGCGACGGCGAGCCACTCGGGCCGGGCGTCCGTGAAGGCGTCGCCCAGCTCGGCGAAGTCGACGCGCCAGAGCAGGAGCGCGACGAACAGCAGGCTGACCGCGAGTCCGATCGCGGCGCGGCGCTTGCTCACGCCTCGCTCCGTTCAGGCCGCGGGACACGCACCGTCCGCGGTGGATCCATCTTCGAGCACGCGCCCCCGACCGGCCAGCGACCGGCCAGCGACCGGCCAGCGACCGGCCATCTACCTGTGGTGGCTGCGTCGAGGGGCTACGGCGGGAAGAGCACCTCGCCGCGCAGTGCGCCGATCGTCTCCTCGGGGATGCCGCCCGCGATGAAGTCGGCCCAGTCGGCGACGATCTCTCCCGACGCCAGCCCGTCGAGGAGGCCCTCGAACGTGGTCGCGCGGTAGCCGGCCTCCGGGAACCACCAGCGATGCACGTAGGGGCGGCCGTGCGCGAAGCGCTCGCGCAGCGGGTCGCCGTGCGGCAGCGTCGTGGGCGCGGCGATCACGATGGCGTCCTCGCCGTACCCGCCCGCGCGCACGGACTCCACCGGCTCGTAGCGGACGTCGGGCAGGTTGCGCAGGTACCAGGCCCACGGCCACGTCAGCCCCGAGGTCGTCTCGACGACGATCGTCGTGGGCGTCGGGCTCGCCGCCACATGCGCCTCGATCTCACGGGTGAGGCGCGGGACGTCGGGGGCGGTCTGCGTGTAGATGAGCGGCTCGACCGGCGTGTCCGGGTGCGCGTACGTGACTCCGAAGGCCGCGCGCAGCGAGAGCAGGACGACCAGCACTGCCGCCGCCGCGCCCGCGCCGGTCGCGCCCCACGCGAGCGGCGTCGCGCGCTCGTCGCGGAGGCGTCGCCACAGCGGCGGGACGGCCGCGCCGGCGGCGTGGCCTGCGAGGAGTGCGAGCGGTACCGCGAGGTGCACGTTGAGCCACGGCATCTTCTCGCCCGCGAACGTCAGCGCGACGAGCGTCGATACGAACCACCACGCGAGCAGCCTCGCCAGCCGGTCCCCGCGCCGCAGCAGCCACGCGCCGCCGGCGAGCGCGGGGATGAGCACCAGGAACTCGTAGAGCGGGAGCATCATCAGGTAGTAGAACCACGGCTGGTTGCCTCGCCTGACGTCCTGCTGGTCCAGCCAGTAGTCGAGCTGTCCCCAGAACGCGCCGAGGAAGCCCTGCGGGTTCGTGAACCACGTCGTGTACAGCGGCAGCGTGATGACCAGCACGATCAGCGCGAGCAGCCACCAGCGCTGCGCGTCCCACGCCATGCCGACGACAGCCGCCGCCCCCATGGTCACGAGCACCGCGACGGTCACGCCGTGCGGCGAGCCCAGGAAGCCCGTCTCCCCCGCGTCGCCGAGCACGATCTGGCTCGCCGCAACCAGGAACGGGAGCGTCAGCGTCCCGAGCACCACGAGCAGGTCGGCCTCGCGCGGCCGCTCCTCGAAGCCCAGCCGCGCCCGCAGCGGCGCGAGGGGTCGCCACAGCGCCGCCACGACCCACGCGACCGGGAACAGCGCGACCGCCATCGCCGCGCGTCGCAGGCCACGCGCGCCTGACTGGTCGAGCAGGGCCGCGGTGAGCGTGGCGTCGAGGTAGAGGAGCACGATCGCGAGCGTGATGTACGCCGTCTCCTTCGTCGCGAACCCGAGGGCGAGCGCGGCGGCGGCGAGCACGAGCCAGCGCGAGCGGCCGTCGTGGCGGTAGCCCCACACGGCGGCGACGATCAGCACCGTCCAGAGCACCGCGATCACGTCGTTGCGCGAGAAGCGCGAGAAGTAGAGCAGCACCGGCGACACCGCGAGGAGCGCGGCGGCGGTCGTCGTCGCGAGCGGGCCGAGTGAGCGGCGGAAGAGCAGCGGCGTCGCCACGAGCGCCGCCCCGGCGAGGGCGATCGGCAGGCGCGAGGTCACGTCGCCGTCCCCGGCGAGCTTGAAGACGCCCGCGAGGGTGTGGAACAGGAGCGGACCGTGCATGAGCGGGTTGTGCTCGTAGCCGCGCCCCTCGGCGAAGTACCACGCGAACGTCGCGTGCAGCGACTCGTCGTGGTGCATCGCCCGCGCGCCAAGCTCTGCGACACGCAGGACGAGCGCCAGCGCCGCGATCGCGAGCACCGCAAGCGCGACGCCACCCGGCGCGCGCGCTGAGTGCACGGACGCGAGCAGGCCGCCGTGCGGCCGCGCGAGCGGATCGCGGGCGCTCACTGCGGCTCCGCCGGCGGGACGACGACGATGCGCGTGCCGAACGCCTCGAACGCCACCGGCCACCCCTCGAACCGAGCTGCGACGTCCGCGCCGTAGCGCTCGCGTTCCTCGCGCCCGAGGTAGACGTGGGTTGCGCCCCAGCGTTCGAGGACTCCGAGGATGCGGGGCGTCGCGCCCTCGGCGTACACGTCGTCCACCGCCGCCTGCCGTGCGCCGATCTGTGGGTCGCTGCGCCACTGCAGCTGGTGGCCGGGCCAGCCGAGCAGCGTCGGGACGCCGCTCGCGGCGGAGATCGCGTTGCCTCGGCTGTACGAGGCGCCGACTGCCTCGAGCAGCGTGTGACGCGCGGGGTCGAGGTGCGTGCGCACCCAGTGCAGCGCCGCCGCGCCGCCCGGATCGCGCACCTCGAGGTACGCGACGGCGTCGAGCGTCCGTTCCTGCCCCTCGCGCGCGCGGCTGACTGCCGCGGCCGGGGCGTAGAGGAGCGAGCCGAGCCACAGCAGCGTCGCAGCCGCGACCACGGCCGAGGCGAGCATCGGCCGCGGCCGGAGCAGGGAGCCCGCGTCGAACCCGGCGAGCCGCGTCGTGGACGCGCGGTCCCAGGCAAGCGCCACGCCGACGGCGCCTGCGAGGGCGAGCAGTGGCCAGGCGGCGCCCCAGAACTTGAAGACCGTGTTGAGACGCCCGTGACCGAGCGCGTCGGCGATGTGGAAGAGCTCCGTCATCAGCACGATAGTCCCGGCGGCAGCCGCGAGCGCGAGCCACACGGCCCGGTCGCGCGACGCGTCGCGGTACGCACTCGCCGCCGCCGACCCGGCAGCCGCCGTCGCCACGACCACCGCCACCAGCGTGACCCAGCCGATGCCGCGGTCCGTGAACGCTACGGTGTCACCGCCCACGATCACCGCGACGATCCACACGACGACCGGCGCCTCGGCCAGGAGCAGCCCGCGCCCGAGGCCGCCCCACCCCCCGCGCCTGGCCGCGAGCGTCGCGGCCACCACCACCGGCAGGAGCACGGCGCCCCAGAACAGCAGGAACCGTGCCGGGTCGCTCGCGCCGTCCGTGACGAGCGCGAGGCCGGGCCGGTCGCCCTCGAACGTGGCGAGCATGGGCCAGGCCAGCGCGAGGCCGGCTGCGGCGGGGAGCGCGAGGTAGCGCGCACCCCCGAACACCGCGCCCGGCAGCGGCCACCCGACCGCGGCGAAGACCCACGTCGCGGCGGCGAGCCAGAGCAGCCCGTAGCTGACCACGTCCCAGGCGTTCGTCATGTCGAGCGCGGCGAAGAGCGCGCCGGCGAGCAGCAACGCGCCCGGCTCCATCGTCCAGCGACGCCAGGTGAGCGCCCTCCCGCCCTCGAAGGTCTCGAGCGCGAGCGCGACCGCCACCAGTCCCAGCGGGAGGGCCAGGACGTGGGCGTGCAGGTCGCCGAGGATGAACGAGAAGGCCGGGAACTCGCTGATCGTGCCGGGGACGACGCGCGTGGCCCGCCACCACCACCAGAACTGGTCCGGCACGGCGTGCGTCGCCTCGGCGGGACCGGGCAGGCCGGAGACGCCGAGCGTGCCCCAGAGCCCCGCGCCGCCGACCCCGTTCGCCGCCGCGAGCTCCGCGAGACCCTCGAGCGGCGCGAGCCAGACCATCCCGACCACCGCGAGCCCCGCCGCGACCCAGACTGTCGAGCGGCGGCGCGGGCGTCCCAGGCCCACGGCATCGACGGCGAGCCCGACCGTGGCTGCCGCGACCATCGCGCCGGCGGCCGCGAGGCCGAGGTTGAAGCCGTGGTCCGGCCCGACACCGGTGAGCTGCTGAGACACGTCCACCATGACGTGGCCGAGGTGGTAGTAGGAGACGCTGAAGCCGGCGAGCCACGCGTCCGGGGGCGGCATCACGGTCGCGTGGTGGACGGCGTTGAGCAGCATCAGGTCCATCGGCTTCTCGGTCGCGATTGCGCCCGGCGCCTGCGAGCGGACGAATGCGAGCAGCACGAAGACGGCCACGAAGACGGCCTCGCCGGCCAACCCGACCCAGCGTGCCTCGTACAGCACCCGCAGCCGCCGCGGCTCGTGCCACACCAGCCAGGCCGACCACCCGTAGAGCCCCGCCAGCGCGATCGCCACGAGGCCCACGCCGTACGTCGCGGAGGTGAGGGCCGAGGTGATCCACGCGGCCTGCGCGACCAGCGCGAAGGCGAGTGGGCGCGCGTAGAGCAGGCCGCGTGAACGCAGGCGCGTGAACAGCAGCGTGACCGGAACGACCCCGGCCAGCCCGACGGCGAGTGTCGCGGTGTACCAGGCGAGGACCTCGAACATCGCGCCGCGGCGTCAGGCTTGCGCGGCCTGCGGCTCCGCCTCCGGCGTGGCCAGCAGCGCGTCGACGAACGCCGCCGGGTCGAACGGCGCGAGGTCGCCCGGACCGTCGCCGGTGCCGATGAACCGCACCGGCAACCCGAGTTGCGAGGCGACCGCGAAGACGATCCCGCCCCGCGCGCTGCCGTCGAGCTTCGTGAGGATGACCGAGGTCACCTCGACGGACTCCGTGAAGGCCCGCGCCTGCGAGAGCCCGTTCTGTCCGGTCGTCGCGTCGAGCACGAGCGCGACCTCGTCGGGGCCGCGCCCGAGCTGGCGCTCGATGACGCGGCGCATCTTCGCGAGCTCGTCGAGGAGGTGTTGCTTGTTGTGCAGCCGCCCCGCCGTGTCGACCAGCACGATGTCGTGGCCGCGGGCCTGGGCGGCCTCGGCGGCGTCGAAGGCCACGGCCGCGGCGTCGCCGCCTTGCTGGTGCGCCACCACGTCGAAGCCGATCCGCTCGCTCCACGTCCGGAGCTGGTCGATGGCGGCGGCGCGGAAGGTGTCGCCCGCAGCGGCGAGGACGCTCTTGCCGTCCTCGCCGTAGGCATGCGCGAGCCGCGCGATCGCCGTCGTCTTGCCGGTTCCGTTGACGCCCACGACGAGCACCACGGCGGGCTGCGGCGGCGGGTCGACGGCGCCGGGGCCCCACAGCCGTCCGGCGCCCTCCGGCGCCTCGAGGATCGCGACGAGCTCACGACGCAGCGCGTCGCGCACGTCGTCGGCGCTGGCGGGGTCGGTGGCGCGGATGCGCTCGAGGACCTCGAAGGTGGTCTCGACGCCGGTGTCCGCGCCAATCAGGACCTCTTCGAGCGACTCCCAGAGCTCGGGGCCCACGTCGCGCCCGCGCAGCGTGTCCGCCACGCGCCCGAACCACGAGCGGCGCGTGCGTGCGAGTGCCTCGCCGGTCGCCGCCTCGGACTCCTTGCTGCGACCGAACAGCCTCACGCGCGTCTCCATCCCGCATCGCCGTGTACGTCGATGGTATGGCCAAGGCGGGGTCGTGGCTACGCGCGGCGCGCAGTCCGCCTACGACGCCTGCGGCAGGTCCGCCAGCCGCAGCGAGAGCACGCGCGAGGTGGAGTCGTCGCCCATCGAGACCCCGTAGATCGCGTCGGCGGCCTCGATGGTGCCGCGGTTGTGGGTGATGACGATGAACTGCGAGCGGTCCGACATCTCGCGCAGCGTCTGCACGAAGCGCCCGACGTTCGCGTCGTCGAGCGCGGCGTCGACCTCGTCCAGGACACAGACCGGCGCGGGGTTCACCGAGAGCAGCGCGAAGAGGAGGGCCACCGAGGTCAGCGCGCGCTCTCCACCGGAGAGCATGGCCAGCGACGAGATGCGCTTGCCCGGCGGCTGCGCGCGCACGTCCACGCCGGGGTCGGCGTCCGCGTCGGACTCCTCGCCGGGCGCGACCTCGACCAGGGTGAGGGACGCGCTGCCGCCGCCGAAGAAGCGCTCGAAGTACTCGCCGAACGCGGCATTGACGAGGTCGAACGTCTCGTCGAAGCGCTCGCGGATGCGGCGCTCCAGGTCCGTGATCGCCTGCCGCAGCTGCTCCTCGGCAGACTCGAGGTCGGAGACCTGCCCGACGAGGAAGTCGTGGCGCTCTCGCTCTTCGGTGAGGTCCTCGGTGGCTTCGAGGTTGACGGGGCCGAGTGCGCGGATCTCGCTACGCAGCTCGGCGACGCGGTTGCGCAGATCCGCCGGCGACACGTCGGCGCCCCCGCTCGGCGGCGGCGGAGCGCCGTTCGTACGCTGTGCGAGCACCGCCTCGGGCTCGATGTCCTGGCCCTGCTCGCCGACCGCCACCGGCTCGGGCGGGGGTGCACGGCGCACAGCGCCGAGGTCGTCCACGGTCATGCCGTCTTCGGCGAGTTGCTGCTCCAGTGTCTGCACGCGGCCCGCGCACTCGCGGAGCGCCGCCTCGGCCTCGATCAGGTCGCGCTCGGCGGCGAACAGGCGGGCCTGGCTGTCGCCGCGCGTGGCCGTGAGGGTGCGAGCCGCCTTCTCGGCGTCGGCCAGCGCTGCGTGCGCGGGGGCGACGGCGGCCTCGGCGGACGCGCGTGCGGCCTCGGCGTTGACGCGCTGCTCGCTCAGATCCTGGACCGCGAGCACGAGGTCGTCGAGCTCGTGCTGGACGGCCTGTGCCTGCTCGCGCCGCTCGACCAGGCGCTCGCGCGCCAGCCGTCGCTCGGCCTCGGCGGCCTCGCGGCGCGAGGCCGCGGCGTCGCGCTCGCCGCGGGCCGTGGCGAGGGCGCTCGTCGCGACCGCGACGGCCTCGGCAGCCGCGTCGCGCTCCGTCCCCACCGCCTCCGAGCGGTCTCGCAGCGCATCGAGTTGCTGGTCGATGTGCGTGAGCTCCGCGCGCAGCGGGGCGTCATCCGTCGTCGACTCGTCGCGCTCGTGCTCGTCGGCGGCGAGGGCGGCATGGATGACGTGCAGCTCGCCTGAGAGCGCGACCAGGCGCCCGCGCAGCAGCGACGAGGCGCGCTCGTGGTCGCGCAGCCGCAACTCGCCCTGCTCGGCGTCGCGTCGCGCCTTGCGCACGCCTTCGCGCATCTCGACTGCGTCCCGGTCGAGCCGGGCGATGCGGGCGGTGGCCTGCTCGACGCCGCGCTCGGCGGCCACGATCTGCTCGGGCAACGCCTCCGCCTCGTCCTGCAGCTCGAAGTGATCCGCGGTCACGCCGCGCGATCCGCCGTAGATGGCGCCGTTCGGCCGCAGCAGGATGCCGTCGCGCGTCACGATCGAGCCGAGACCGCGGTCGATGTGCTTGAGGGCGGTCTGGATGTCGTCGACGACGATCGTGCGGCCGAGCAGAGCGTCGACCAGGGACCGGTACTCCTTGTCCGTGCGGACCAGCCGCGACGCGACGCCCACGACGCCGCGCTCGTTGAGCAGGTTCAGCGGGTACTGGTGGGACACACCCTGCAGCGGCAACAGCGTCGCCGCACCCATCTCGCTGGTTCGCAGGTGCTCGATGGCCGCGAGGGCGTCCTCCTGGCGTTCGACGACGACGGCGCCGATCTGGTCCGCCAGCGCCGCCTCGATCGCCTCCTCGAGCCCGGACGGGACGCGGATGACGCGCGTGAGCAGTCCCACCACGCCCTTGAGGGGCTCCTCACCCGCCTCGGGATCCTCCGACGCGCGCAGCAACTCGGTACCCGCGGCGCCGCGCTCCGTGATGCGCGCGGAGAGCGCATCGATGAGGTTGCGGCGGGCGACGACGCCGTCGCGCTCCGCGGTGCGTTCACGCAGCGTGTCGCGGGCGTCACTCGCATCCGTGAGCGCCTGCTCCAGGCGTTCCTCGGCGGCCATGCGACGGCGTTGCAGCTCACCCGAAGCGTGCGTGAGCCGTTCCCCTTCGCGCCGTGCGGCCAGCGCGTCGCGCCCGTATTCCTCGACACCGGCGAGGAGCTCCAGGCGCCGCTCCTTCGCGGCCTCGCGCTGGCGCGCGCGGTCGGCGCGGCGGGTGGCTTCCTCGCGCCGGCGCTGCTCCATGCCAGCCACGTCCGCCTCGATGCGCGCGCGCCGCGTCTCGAGTGTCGTGAGGTCGCGCAGCGCCTCGCGCACCGTCTCGTCCGCGCTGCGCAGCGCGTCGCGGGCGCTGCCGAGCGCCGTCTCGCCATCGGCGACACGGGCATCGAGCGCGACGGCCGCGGGGCTCGTGTCCTCATCGTCCACGGGCAACGCCTCGAGGTCGGCGATGCTGGCGGCGATCTCGATCCTGCGCACGTCGAGCAGCTCGCGACGCTGCTCGCTGAGGGCGAGTTGCTGGTTGAGCGTGAGCGCCTGCTCGGTGCGCTCGCGCTCGTCGCGCTGCGTGCGTTCGAGCTCGGCGCGGGCGGCCGTGACGGCCTGCTCGGCGGCCGCGATGCGCGGCGCGAGCGCCTCTGAGGTGCGCTGGGCGGCCGTGAACGCCTCGGTACGCTGGTCGTAGCGGGCCTGCGCCGCGGTGTGCTCGTCGCGGGCGCGACGCAACTCGATCTCGTAGTAGGCCTCAAGCGCGGCGCCGAGCTCCGATTCGAGCTCGCGGTAGCGCGCCGCCCGCTGCGACTGCCGTTCCAGCTGGCGGAGCCGCGGGGCCAGCTCGCGGATCAGCACGCGGACGTGCCCCAGGTTGTCGCGAGTCTGCGCCAGCCGCCGCTCGGCGCGGGTCAGCTCGATGCGGTGGCGGTGGACGTCCGCGGCCTCCTCGATGAGCCTGCGGCGCTCCAGCGGTCGCAGGCCGAGCACCTCGTCGACAAGGCCCTGCGTCATCATCGCGTAGGAGTTCTGGCCGACTTGGGCACGGCGGAACAGGTCCTGCACGTCCAGCAGGCGCACGCGCTGGTTGTTGATGCGGTACTCACTCTCTCCGGAGCGGTACGTGCGACGGGTGACGGTCACCTCGTCGTAGTCGATGGGCATCCAGTGTTCGGAGTTGTCCAGGGAGAGCGTGACCTCGGCCATACCCTGCGGGTTGCGCGTGTCGGAGCCCGAGAAGATGAAGTCCTCGCTGCGGCGCGCGCGGATGGCGCGCGCGGACTGCTCGCCGAGCGCCCAGCGCACCGCGTCGGAGACGTTCGACTTGCCCGAGCCGTTGGGGCCGACGACAGCCGTGATGCCGGGGCCGAACTCGAAGACCTGGCGGTCCGCGAAGGACTTGAACCCGTGCGCTTCGACGCGACGCAGGTACATGGCTACTCCGCCCCGCTCGTCATGTCGACCGCCGGCGTGTCCGCATCGAGGCGCTCGCGCAGGCGTCGCACCGCCTCGCGCGCGGCCTGTTTCTCGGCCTGCTGCTTGCTCGCGCCGCAACCCGTGCCGAAGACCTCCCCG
Source organism: Dehalococcoidia bacterium (assembly GCA_034420575.1). Taxonomy (GTDB): domain Bacteria; phylum Chloroflexota; class Dehalococcoidia; order UBA2979; family UBA2979; genus VXMT01. The sequence continues at coordinate 7,187 of DAOULE010000036.1, read as the reverse complement.
GCGAGGCGCACCTCGACGGTGAACTCGCGCGCGTGGTCCGGCCCGCGCTCATCGGTCGTGACGTACTGCGGGCGCCCGAGCGCGGCCTCGGCGAGTTGCTGGAGTGCGCCCTTGGGGTTGAGCTCGGCCGGGTCCGTCTGCAGGCCCGTGATCTCCGGTTCGAGCGAGCGCTCGATGAAGTTGCGGGCGCCTTCCATGCCGCCGTCCGGGCCCGTGTCGAGGCGAATGGCGCCGATCACGGCCTCGTAGACGTGCGCCAGGTTGCCCTCGCGCTCGCGGCCGCCGGTCGCCTCCTCGCCTCGCCCGAGCAGCAACCACTCGCCGAGGCCGAGGCGAGCCGCGACGCGCGCGAGCGTCGGGCCCTGCACCAGGTGGGCACGCCACTGAGTCAGCTGGCCCTCCTCGATGCCGGGGAAGTCCGCGTAGAGCCGCTCCGCCACCACGAGCCCGAGGACCGCGTCCCCGAGAAACTCGAGGCGCTCGTTGGAGCCGGGCGCGTCGGCATGCTCGTTGGCGTACGAGGAGTGGGTGAGGGCGAGGCGCAGCAAGGACTCGTCGGCAAAGCGCAGCCCGATCCGTTGCTGGAGAGAGTCGAGTGAGACGGGCGCGGGAGCCACTCGGGCCGTCCCTCCGGGAAGCTCCGTCCCGCGCCAACTCGTACGATGGCGTGCGTGGACGGGGCCACGAACCCCCGCAACTCCCCGATATCCTAGGGACGAAACGCAATCAGCGTCAATAACCGCTAACGTGACTACACTTCCTACCCTTCCGTCCTTCACCGCCGCGCTCTCTGTGTCCGCTCGCGGATTGCTCGCGGCCGCCCGAGCCGCGGCCGACGAGGCCGGCGTGGAGCTCTGGGTGGTCGGCGGGGCGCTACGCGACTGCGCGGCCGGACGGCCGCCGGGCGACCTGGACCTTGCCGTCGCCTCGGACGACCCCGCGACGGCGGAGCGCATCGCACGCCTAGTCGTCGACCGGTGCGGAGGGGGCGAGGTGACGCACGAGCCACGCTTCGGCACCGCGTCCGCAACCGTCGAGGCGGCACGACTCGAGATCGCCACGCTGCGCACCGAGCACTACGCCCGACCTGGCGCGCTCCCGGAGGTGCGCCTCGGCGCCTCGATCGAGGGGGACCTGCTGCGCCGCGACTTCACCGTGAACGCGCTTGCACTCGCCGTCGCCGGTCCGCGCCGCGGCGAGTTGCTGGACCCCCTCGGAGGCCTCGATGACCTCGCCGCGCGGCGACTGCGCGCGTTGCACGAGCGCTCGTTCGTCGACGACGCGACGCGGCTATGGCGAGGGGCGCGCTACGCCGCGGCGCTCGACCTTCGGCCGGAGCGCGCGACCGCGCAGTGGATTGCCGAGGGTCATCGCTGGCTCGCGCAGATCGCGGGGGCGAGACTGTGGAGCGAGTTCGCGCGCACCTCGGCGCAGCGTCGCGTGGCCCGCAGCATCGGCCTGCTCGACGCGTGGGGCGTCCTGCGTGGCACGCACCCGGGGTGGAGCGTGCCCGGCAGTGCGCGGAACGCGCTGCGGCACCGGCCGGGGCCACATCCGCCGGAGCTGCTCATCGCGGTGCTGCTCGCCGCGCTGCCCGCCCGCGACGCCATCACCGAGCGCCTGACGGCGCCCCGCGCCGCGCAGGACGCCGTCGACGACGCCGCGCGGCTGCTCGACGCCGCCGAGGCGTCACCGGAAGCCCTCGAACGTCTCGAACGCACCGGAGGGCCCGCGCGGCTGGCGGCGGCGTGGATCGAGCCGGAGCGCCAGCAGCCACTGCAGCGCGCGCTGCGGCGGTGGGAGCGCACGCGCGCGCCGCTCGACGCCCGCGCTCTGGAGCGCCTGGGTGTGCACCCCGGGCCGGAGATGGGCGCGTGGCTGCGGCGGTTGCGTCGGCAGCGCTACCTCGGCACCCTGAGCAGCGCCGCCGCCGCCCGAACGCTCGTCCGCGCGGCACTCGCGCGCGAGCGCGGCGACGCCGGCGGGGGAGCACGATGACCGAGCCTCGCCCCCTGCGACGACGGCGCTCCCACCGCGTGGAGAGGGACTGACGACCCGTGGCAGGTCGTGACCGCCGACGCCGCACGCAGCGCCGCGAGGTTCGCCGCGGGCAGGCGCTCCCGGCGCCGGTCGCGCGCGTATTCCACGGCATCCCGGTCACCCGGCTCGGGCTGCTGGTACTGTTGCTCCTCGGATTCTGGATCGGCCGCGTGGCCGCGATCGTCCCCGGCGACGGCGTCGAGATCGTCGTGGCGGCCATCAGCGCGGTCGCGCTGGCTCTGTGGTACCGGCGTCGCGCGCGTGAGTACATGCGGATGCGTGCCGAGTCGCGGGGACGTGGCGGGCGCGAGGAGTAGGGGCGGCGGTTCCGTAATGTCAGGGATTGCCGCGCGGGATGCTGCACACCGTGCTACGGCAAGAACATGGTAGCGCTGGGAATGGACGAACCGCGAAGGGTCCAGACGACGAGTGGCGGCCGTGGAGACTGTCAAGACGCGCCCTCATCCGCGCGGGCTTCGCGGGCAGCGGCGGGCTGGCAGCGGCGTTGCTGCTTGGCTGCGACGACGGTGACAGCGGAGGGGATCGCGGCAAGATGACATCGGACTGGGCATACGCGGGAACTGCCGGACCGGAGCGCTGGGCCTCTTTGGCCGAGGCCTACGCCGACTGCGCCGGAGGGCAGCAGTCGCCGATCGACATCACCGGGCACGTCGACGGCGACGCCGCGCCCCTCGAGTTCTCGTACGCCACACCGGCCAACGCCGCCCGCAACGACGGCGTGTTCGTGCACGTCGACTACCCCGAGGGCAACTCGATGGTCCGCGACGGGCGCACCTACGGACTGCGCTCGATGCACATGCACGCGCCCTCGGAGCACACGGTCGAGGGCGAGCAGTTCGCGGCTGAGCTCCACCTGGTCCACGCCGACGCCGACGGCAGCCTGGCCGTGGTGGGCCTGCTCTTCGCGCTCGGCGAGGCCAGCCCCGGCGTGCTGGCGCTCCTCGACGCGGCCCCCGCCGCCGGCGAGACGGTCGAGGATGGCGTGCGCGTCGAGCCCGGCGTGTACGTGCCCGCCGACCCGGCGTGCTACCGCTATGACGGTTCGCTGACGACGCCGCCGTGCAGCGAGGGCGTCGCGTGGCACGTCGTGCGCGAGGTGCGGACCGTCTCGCAGGAGCAGGTGGACGCGCTGCTCGCGAACGGCGGCGGCGCGACCAACCGCCCGGTCCAGCCGGTCCACGGCCGCGTGATCACGCTCGCCTGACAGCGACTCAGGACGCCCTCGCCCTCCGCCGACGCCGACGCCGGGGCAACTCGAACCACGTCGCGCCGTCGCCGCGGTCGTCGCCTCGCAGCGGGACGTAGCCGACGCGCAGCCAGAAGTACATCCCGTGGCCGTTGCCGCGAGGCGCCGAGGCCTGGAACGCCCGCACGCCATCACGGCGCAGCCGCCGCTCGGCGGCGAAGACGGCGCGGATGCCGAGGCTGCCACCCCGCCGCTCCGGCACGATCGCCACCCCGAGCGTCGCCGTCCCCTCCGCCGGGTGGTCGCGCCGCACGGTCAGCAGCCCGGCGTGCTCGCCGCCGGCGCGCACGAGGAACCACTCGGCGTCGGGCGGGAGTTCGGGCAACGGCCCCTCGTAGCGGCGTCCGACGCCGTCGCGCAGTGCCTGCTCGATGGCGGGGCACGCCGCGAGCGCCTCACCGAGCGTCGTCGCGCGGAGCACCACGCCGAAGCCGCGCGCCCAGAGCGTGCCGACCGCGCGGTCAGCCATCGGTCGCGTCGAGCCAGTCGGAGATCGCGGCGCCCACCTCGCTGGTCGGCAGCACGAGCCGCTCGCAGTCCGGCAGGGCGTCAAGGAAGATCGAGCCGTAGTCGCGGCTGAGCACGCGGCGGTCGAGCACGAGGAAGACCCCACGGTCCTCGGAGGACCGGATCAGCCGCCCGAAGCCCTGCCGGAAGCGCAGCACGGCCTGCGGCAGCGTGTAGTCGGCGAACGGGTCCTCGTACTGCTGTGCGCGGGCGGCGTGGACCGGGTCGGTCGGCACCGGGAACGGCAGCCGGGCGACGGCGAGCTGCGAGAGCGCCGGGCCGCGCACGTCGACGCCTTCCCAGAACGACGCCGTGCCCAGCACGAGCGAGCGCGGGCGGTCCGCGAGCGCGCGCAGCAGCCGCGCGGGCCCCCCGTCGACGTCGTGCGCCAGCACGGCGATGTCGTCGACGGACAGCCGCCCGCGCAGCGCGTCGGCGGCGGACCGCACGCCGCCGTGCGAGGTAAAGAGCGAGAGTGTGCGCCCGCCCGCGGCGCGCGTCGCGGCAGCGAGGGCGTCGTGCGCGGCCATCGCGTACCCGGGCGCCTCGGGCTCCGGCACGTCCTCGACGACCACCACGAGCGCGGCGCGGCGATAGTCGAACGGCGAGCCCACGTCGAGGGTGTCGGGCTCGAACAGCCCGAGGCCGCGCACCGAGTAGGCGAAGGAGCCGCCGCTGGTGAGCGTCGCGCTCGTCGCCAGCACGGAGTCGCGCCGGGCGTACAGCTCGTCGGTGAGCCGCGGCCCCACGTCGAGCGGCGCGACACGGACGCGAGGGCCGCGCCCGCCGGCGCTGAGCCAGACGATCTGCTCGGGGTCGGCGCGCTGCACGGCCTCGCGCAGCGTCGCGGCATGGAGCGTCGCGGCGTCGCGCGTGCGCACGAGGCCCGTGCGCAGGCCGTCGAGGGTCGAGGCGCTGCCCTCCGGCTGCGCCTCGACCGCCTCGCGCGCGTGGTCGAGGCGGCGCGCGAGTTCGTCGACGGCGAGCTCGGCGTGCAGCGCGGCCTCCTCGACATCGCCCCACAGCGGCTGCGCCCGGCGGCCCGGCGTGATCGAGACGCGCTGGTCGGTGTCCTGCCCGGCGAACTCCTCGATGTAGCCGAGCAGCGCCGCCTCGAGGTCGGGGATGCGGGCCTCGACGCGCGCCGCCGCCGTGGCGACGTCGTCGGCGAGGGCGGCGAGCCCGGCGGCGGGCGACAGCGGCATCGGGTCGAGCATGGCGGCGGTGCGCAGCGCACCGGCGAGGCTGCCCGAGGCGCGGCCGGTCGTCCCCGCCTCCTCGACGAGCGCCACCAGCTCGGGGGTCCCGACGGCGCCGCTGAACTGGTTCGTCGCGACGGCCTCCAGGCGGTGCGCCTCATCGACCACGAGGTGGTGGAACGGCGGCAGCACCTGGTCGTCGCTGGCAGCGTTGGCGAGCAGCAGCGCGTGGTTCACGACCACGACGTGCGCCGCGGCGGCCTCGGCGCGGGCGCGCTGCAGGAAGCAGCTGCCCTCGCGGACGAACGCGCAGCGACGCGCGAGGCAGTCGTTCGAGTCGGCCGAGAGCGCCTGCCAGCTCGGGCGCTCGTCGTTGCGCAGGTAGAGCTCGGAGACCTCGCCGCGCTCGGTGCCGTCGAGCCAGACCGCGACGCGACCGAGCACGCGTGCCTCGGCCGGCGAGATCTCGTCGGCGGCCTCGACCGACTGCGTCCAGCGCTCCATGCACAGGTAGTTGGCGCGTCCCTTGAGCACGGCGGCGCGGAGCGTGCCCGGCGCGACGCCCTCGGCGCGCTCGACGACCGCCGCGGCTGCGGGCAGGTCGCGGGCGGCGAGTTGCTCCTGGAGGTTGAGCGTCTGCGTCGAGACGACGACGCGGTCGTCGTTGCGGAGCGCGTGCAGCAGAGCGGGCAGCAGGTACGCCAGCGACTTGCCGGTGCCTGTGCCGGCCTCGACGGCGAGGTGCCCGCCGTGGGCGATGTTCGCCGCGGCGGCGCGCGCCATCGCGGTTTGCCCTGCACGCGCCTCGAAGTGCGGGAGCAGGTCGGGCGATCGAGCCGCCTCCTCGAAGAGCCGTTCGACGTCTTCGTCGCGCACCAGGCGCGGTTCCTCGGGCGCGCCGAGCTGCAGCGCCGGCGGGAGCGGGTCCGGCACGGGCCGCCCGAGCGCGGATGGGGTGCCGCTCGCCGGCCCCTCGGCGGCGCGAGCGGTGAGCGCGTCCTCGAACAGCGGGGCGAGCGCCCACTCGGCGCGCGCCGCGAGCGAGGCGAGGTCGCGCAGCGCGCGTGACGAGAGCGCGTCGAGGCGTTCGAGGAGCCGCAGCATCACCTCGGCCGTCGCCTCGGCGTCCGGCAGCGCGCGATGGTGCTGCTCCAGCCGCACGCCCAGTGCGGCGGCGAGGGAACCGAGGTCGAGCCGGTCCGAGGTGGGGAGCAGCACCGACGCCAGCTCGTAGGTGTCGAGGCTGGGGCCGGGCATCGGCGCGCCCGCCTCCATGAGGAAGCCGAGGTCGAACGCGACATTGTGGCCGACGAGCGGGCGGCCCCCGGCGAAGACGGCGAACTCGGAGACAGCACGTGCGGGTGGCGGCGCGTCGCGCACGTCGTCATCGGTGATCGACGTCATGAGCCGGATGCCGGGTGGGATAGGGACGCCGGGCCGCACGAGTGTCTCGAAGCGGTCGATCACGCCCTCGCGGCCGAAGCGGACCGCCCCGATCTCGATGATGCGGTCCGACGAGGCGTCGAGGCCGGTGGTCTCGATGTCGACGGCGACGAACTCAGGGCCGAGCCTGGTAGGCATCAGGACACCGAAGGTTGCGGGGAGTGCTCGCGGGCGGTCAGCCCGAGGCTCACGCGGTGACGGCGGCGACGGCCTCGATAGCGCCGGTCTCGAAGCGCACGAACTGCTCGCCGGGGGGCTCGCCGACCATGCGCAGGGCGGCCCCGAAGCGGCCGGCGTGGAGCTCGGTCAGCAGGTCCTCGGCGCTGGTGACCTCGCGCTCGAAGGCGGTGGCGTAGTAGCCGATGCCGCTCTCGGAGTGGGCGTCGCTGCCGCCGGTGGTGGGCTTGCCGAGGATGCGTGCGACCTCGAGTGCGAAGTAGTTCTCGCGCGGGGTGTTGCAGCCGTTGGCGACCTCGATGGCGTCGGCGATCTGGAACACCGGCAACTCGGCCGCCTGCTCCGGGGTGAGGTCGAACGGCTTGCCGTCGGTCCGCATCGCGGTGACCTCGTCGAAGACGTGACGGAACGGGTGGTTGACGACGAGGTAGCCGCCGACGTTGTCGAGGGCCGCGCGCAGCGACTCGGCCCGCCGGATGCCGCCGAGGTAGGACTGGAGGCCGATGGCGGTCATGTGGCCGAGGTCGGTGGAGACCTCCATGCCGAAGTTGATG
>DAOULE010000035.1:0-16093 GCA_034420575.1 Dehalococcoidia bacterium | reverse complement strand
GCGCGACGCGCTCCGCGCCAATGGCGGTGCGCTGCTCGTAGACGTAGTACGCGGGCGCGTCCTCGCGGATCAGCACTCCCTCGCGCTGCCACGCGTCGAGGAGCGCCGCCGCGTGAGCGTAGCGGTCTCCGCCCTGGGCCGCGCGAGGGGACTCGACGTGGCCGACGTTGTACGGCGAGCGGGCGTGGAGCGCCGCAACCGCGTCCTCGCCGACGACGTCGTACGGCGGGGCGATGACGGCGCCGGGGTCGACGCGTGCGGGGTCGTAGCGAAGGCCGCGGAACGGGGCGATCGTGACGATGGGAGTGCTCCTCGGCTGGCCGCTTGCTGCGGCGTCCGGTTAGGCTGCGTCAGCGGCGCCGTGGGCCGCGAGCACGGGGAGGCGCTCATGGCGGCCATGGAGCAGCGCTACTGCATCTTCTGCGAGATCATCGCCAAGCGCTCGCCTGCGGACATCCGCTACGAGGACGACAACGTCATCGTCTTCCGCAACCAACTGCGCTGGGTCCCGATCATGCTCCTCGCCAGCCCGAAGGAGCACATGACGCAGGCGCAGTTCTGGGAGGGCGACCTGCTCGCGGAGGTCGGCCGCATCGCCTCCGAGGTCGGCCGGGCGCACTGCCCGAGCGGCTACCGTCTCGCCTCGAACTTCGGGTGGGACGCCAAGCAGTCGCAGGAGCACGCCCACATCCACATCCTCGGCGGCACGTTCCTCGGCGACTACGTGAACCCGCAGGGCTGGTAGGCGACCGCGCGCGCTACCGCTGGCCCGATCGCCACTCGCCGATCGCCTCGCGCTGCACCTCGAGGAGCTGCCGGATGCCCGCCTCGGCGAGGCTCAGCACGCGGTCGAGGTCGCGGCGCGAGTAGGGCGCGCGCTCGGCCGTGCCCTGCACCTCGACGAGCTGGCCCGTGCCGAGCTGCACGACGTTGAAGTCGGCCTCGGCCTGTGAGTCCTCGGTGTAGTCGAGGTCGAGCAGCGCTTCGCCGCCGCTGAGGCCGACCGAGATGGCCGCGACCTGCGTGCGCAGCGGGTCCGCGGCGAGGGCGCCGCCGCGCTGCATCCAGTCGATAGCCATCGCGAGCGCGACCCAGCCGCCGGTGATGGCGGCGGTGCGCGTGCCGCCGTCGGCCTGGATCACGTCGCAGTCCACGGTGATGGTCTGCTCGCCGAGGGCGTCGAGGTCCATGACGGCGCGCAGCGAGCGCCCGATCAGGCGCTGGATCTCCTGCGAGCGGCCGCCCTGCCGCCCCTGCCGCGCCTCGCGGGCGGAGCGGGTGTGGGTGGAGCGGGGAAGCATGCCGTACTCGGCGGTGACCCAGCCCGAGCCCGTGCCGCGCAGGAAGCGCGGCACGCCGACCTCGACGCTGGCGGCGCACAGTACCTGCGTGTCGCCCGCCGTGATCAGCGCCGACCCCTCGGCGTGGCGCAGCGTCCCGGCCTCGATCTCGACCGGGCGTAGCTGGTCCGCCTCGCGTCCGCGTGCTCGCGCAACCATCGCGTCCCCCTCGCCGATCACCGTAGCACGAGGTCAGCGCGCGCTCCGCACCCACAGCCGCTCGCCGTCGGAGCGCAGCGTCACGTCGCCGTGCTCGTCCGTGCGGAACAGCAACGCGCCCTCGTACCGCGCGAGGACGTCGGGGTGCGGGTGCCCGTGGCGGTTCCCCGCACCCGCCGACGCGATCGCGACGCGCGGCTGCACCGCCTCGGCGAACGCGGGCGACGAGGAGCTCTTCGAGCCGTGGTGCGGCAGCACCAGCGCATCGGCGCGCAGGTCCAGGCCGCTGTCAACCAGCCACTCCTCGGCGGACGCCTCGATGTCGGCGGGGACGAGCACGCGCAGGTCACCGATGCGCACCATGAGCACCAGCGAGCGGTTGTTGTCGCCGCGGTGCGCGCGTCCCGCCGTCACCACCGGCGGCGAGAGCACCTCGATCGAGGTGCGGTCGGTGAGGCGGATGCGGTCCCCGATGTCGAGCGACGCTGCGCCCGCGATCCCGTCGGCGAGCACCACGCCGACGCGCAGGCGACGCTCCAGCTCCCGCAGGCCACCCGCGTGGTCGGCGTCGTCGTGGCTGATCACGACGGCGTCGAGGCTCCTCGCGTCGCCGACGCGCGCGAGCGCGCGCAGCACGGCGCCGTCCGGCGGCCCGGCGTCGATGAGCACCGAGGCGCCGCCGTCGCGCACCAGCACGGCCTGGCCCTGTCCCACGTCGAGCACCGTCACGCTCGCCAGGTCGTCGCCCGGCGCGAGCACGGCGAACCACAGCCCGACGGCGGCGAGCCGGAGCGCGACATCGCCCGCGAACCCCGACCGTGAGCCGCCGAGCTGGACCTGCGCGGGCTCGCGGCGTCCGAGCAGCCACGCCACACCCGCGAGCGCCGCGTACCACGTCGCGCCCACCGCGAGTGGCGCACGGACCTCGACGACCGCGGCGGGCAGCTCGGCGAGCACGCCGACGATCGCCACGAACGCAGCGGGCGCGTACACGCCTGCAAGGTGTAGTAGCGCGGCGGCCGGCTCGAGTCCGCCGAGGAGCGCCGCCGCTACCGCGACCAGCAGGGTCGCCTCGTAGAGCGGGGCGACGACCACGTTCGCCGGCACCTGCACGAGCGAGACGGTGCCGAAGCTCGCCGCCTGCACCGGCAGTACGGCGAGCGCCGCCCCGAGGGCGATCGCGCCCGCCTCGATGAGTGCCGAGGTGGGGCCGTCGCTCGTGACCCGCAGGCGCACGGCGATCCAGTCGCGCAGCGGGGGCGCCACCAGCATCACGCCGGCGGTGGCGGTGGCGCTGAGCTGGAACGCCACGTCGCGGACGAGTAGCGGCTGCAACGCGAGCATGATCGCGAGGGCGTACGCGAGGTAGATCCACCCCGGCGTGCGCCGCCCCGTGACCGCCGCGAGCGCGATGCCGACCGCCATGATCGCCGCGCGCACCACCGGCGGCTCCGCGCCGACGAGCACGACGTAGCCCGGCAGCAAGGCGAGCGCGAGCAGCGCCGCGCGCCGTCTCGATATCACCGCGGTCAGTAGCGCCACGGCGGTGCCGAGGAGCAGCGCGACGTTCTGTCCCGACACGACCAGTAGGTGGGTGGTGCCGGTGCGCCGCAAGTCCTCCTCGAGACCGGCGGGCATGGTGCGCTGGCGGCCGAGCAGCATACCGGCGGCGAGCGACGCCTCCGGCTCCGGCAGCGCACGCTCGACGTTGTCGAGCGCCCAGCCCCGCAGGCGGCGGAGCGCGTCGGCAACGTCGTTGCCGGCGTCGCGGTCGAGGAGCTCCCAGCGCTCCGGGAACGCCGCGACCGCATGGATGCCGCGCGAGCGCAGGAACGCCGCGTAGTCGAAGTCGTCGAAGCGTGGGGCGCGCTCGATCTCCGCGGTGACGGCGATGCGGTCGCCCTCGCGCAGCGGCTCGCGCGGCGCGGGCATCGTGAGCCGCAGGCCGCCGTCCTGCTCGACCCCGTCGATGGTCTCGATGCGCAGGTCGAGCCGCGAAAGCGTCCCGGACGGCCGCGGGTCGGAGCGCACGACGCCGACGACGTCGTGCGTGCCTTCGAGCGTCGCGAGGAGCGGCAGCGGACGCAGCTCTGCTTCCTCGACGCGCGCGTGCCCCGCTGCGGCGACCGCCACGAGCGCGACGAGCAGGACGAGCGGCGCGCCGAGGGCTCGCCGCCCGGCCACCAGGACCACCACGGCCGCCACGAGTCCCGCGAACAGCAGCGTCGCCCACCACGGCCCGCCAAGCACCGCTCCGCCGACCGTCCCCGCGATGAAGCTCGCCGCCACGAGTGGCAGCGCGGGCAGCAGCGGGCGGTGCTCGGCCGTCGCGTGCGCCATCAGCGGGCCGTGATCAGCGCGCGGATGCGGTCGTAGACATGCTCGGGGATCACGTCGCGCTCGACGAGGGCGTCGGTCGTGGCGAAGGGGCCGCCCTGCTCGCGGGCCGCGACGATCGCCGCCGAGTAGACGGGACCGATGCCCGGCAGCTCGTCGAGCTCCTCGGCCGTCGCCGAGTTGATGTCGAGGAGCGGCGAGCCCTCGCCGACGCGCGGCACGACCACGCGGTCCTCGTCGCGCAGCCGCAGCGACAGGTTCAGCGCGGCGCTGTCGGCGTCCGGCTCAAGGCCCCCGGCGAGCGCGAGCGCGTCGGCGACGCGGTCACCAGGCTGGACCGTGTAGACGCCGGGCTGCGCGACCGCCCCTGTGACCTCGACGCGGATCTCGTCGACACCGGGCGGCGGGTCGAGCCGCAGCACCTCGATGCCGGGGTCTTCGTCGGCGCGGAGCACGAGGATGGCGAGGGCGAGCGATGCCGCCGCTCCGAGGGCGATTCGGAACGTTATGGACCGGCTCGGGCGGAGCGCCCGCAGCGGTAGGTGTTGCACGTCGACCGAGGGGCTGCGCTAGTCGTCGACCTCCTCTTCCACGAGCTTGCGCAGCAGGGCCTTGAGTCGGGGGGAGCGGTCGATTTCCTTCTTGAGTGGGCGCAGTTCCTTCTCGTTGATGATCAGCGGCCTGCGCTCCAGGTCGTTCTGCTGGCCGTAGGCGGCGAAGCGAATCGCCATCTGTCCGCGCTTCTCGCCCTTCTCGTAGCGCATCAGTTGGATCGACGGGGCGTGCAGGCCGCCCTCGATGGCGGCTTCCTCGATGATCTTGCCGCTGCCCCAGATCAGGTTGAACGGGCGCGGGATGCGACGGAGGGGCATGGGGAGCCTCCCTCTGCCCGGCGCGATGCCGGGTTCGCGCGAGCGCCGACGGCCGGCCCCCGCGCACCCCTAGCATAGCGCCACCGAGAGAGCCTCGACGGCTATCCTTTCCCCCGACCTGTGCAAGTGACGGATGGAGCCACCGTGAGCAGCGAACCCCGCGCCCCAGACAGCCCCGCCGCCCTCGGCGCCGCCGAGGCCGCCCGACGCATGGCCGCGGGCACGCTCACCTCGGAGGCGCTGGTCGCGGCGTGCCTCGAACGCATCGCCGAGCGCGACCCGGACGTCCGCGCGTGGGTCTACCTCGACGCCGACGCTGCGCTCGCTGAGGCACGCGCCCGCGACGCCGAGCCGCCGCGCGGCCCGCTGCACGGCATCCCGGTGGGAATCAAGGACATCTACGACACCGCCGACATGCCCACCGCCTACGGCTCCGTGCTGTACGAGGGGCACCGGCCCTCGGTCGACTCGGCGCCGGTGGCGGCGCTGCGCGCGGCCGGCGCGATCGTGCCCGGCAAGACCGTGACCACCGAGTTCGCCTACCTCACGCCGGGGCCGACCCGGAACCCGTACGACCTCGCGCGCAGCCCCGGCGGCTCCTCGAGCGGCTCGGCGGCGGGCGTCGGCGACTACCAGGCGCCGCTCGCGATGGGCTCGCAGACCGGCGGCTCGACGATCCGCCCCGCCGCCTACTGCGGCGTCTACGGCTTCAAGCCGACCTTTGGCTTCGTGAACATCGACGGTGTCCGCCCGCTCGCCATGGCGCTCGACACGGCGGGCTGGTTCGCCCGCCACGTCGAGGACCTCGCGCTGCTCGGCTCGGTACTCCACCCACTCATCGACGCCGAGCTGCGCCCGCTCGCGGAACCGCCGCGCATCGGCATCGTCCGCACGGCCGACTGGGAGCGCACGACGCCCGACGTCCGGGCCGCCATCGAGGGCCTCGCCAACGCCCTCGCGGACGCCGGGGGCGCGATCTCGGAGGTCGAGTGGCCCGAGGAGTGCAACGGGCTCGGCACGGCGTGGGAGGCGGTGATCGCCGCCGGCGCCGCAAGCGCCCTCGCCCCCGAATACGCCGCGCACCGCGACCGCATGGGCGACCACATCCGCACCCTCATCGAGCAGGGCCAGGCGCTAACCGCCTCGGAGCGCAGCGCCGCCGAGGGGCTCGCGCTGCGCTGCCGGGCGCTCGTCTCCGAGCTGTTCGAGGACTACGACGCCTTCCTCACCCCCGCCACGGGCGACGTGGCCCCGGAACGCCTCGACTCCACGGGCGACCCGCTGTTCAACCGCAGCTGGACCCTGCTCCGCCTCCCCTGCCTCGCCGTCCCCGCCGGCCTCGACGCCTCGGGCCTCCCGCTCGCCGCGCAGCTGGTGGGGAGGCATGGAGGGGACCAGGCGTTGCTGGAGGTGGCGGCGTGGGTGGAGGGGGTGGTGGGTCGCTAATCCACCGTCGAGGCAGCGGAACGCACCCCCGGCGAACCACGGCTATACTGAATAGGCTGCCCCGCAGCACACATCACTTATCCACAAACAACGGAGACCCCAGCCGTGCCGCCCCGTCACTTCCGCTCCATGCTCGACCTCTCCCCCGAGGAGCTTCACGGGCTCCTGGACTCCGCGCTCGCGATCAAGCGTGACGGGTGCGGGCCGGAGCTGGCCGGACAGGTGCTCGCGCTGGTCTTCGAGAAGCCCTCGCTGCGCACGCGCCTCGCGTTCGAGGTCGCCATGCACCGCCTCGGCGGGCGCGCGGTCTACCTCGGGCCGCAGGAGGTCGGCGCGGGATCGCGCGAGGCGGTCAAGGACGTCGCGCGCGTGGTCTCGCGCATGGCGCACGGCATCGCCGTGCGCACCTTCGCGCACGAGACCGTCGACGAGTTCGCCGAGTGGTCCTCGGTGCCTGTCATCAACGGCCTCAGCGAGGAAGAGCACCCGTGCCAGGCGCTCGCCGACCTGCTCACCCTGCGCGAGCGCTTCGGCTCGCTGCACGGCGTGCGCGTGGCCTACCTCGGCGAGGGCAACAACGTCTCGCGGGCGCTGGCCAACGCGTCGGTGCTCGCCGGCATCGACTTCCGCTGCGCGTCGCCCGAGGGCTACGGGCTGAGCGACGGCGACCTCGATGTCGCACGGGCGGCCGGCGGTCCGGGCTCCGTCATGCAGACCGACGATCCGCGCGAGGCGCTCCGCGACGTCGCGGTGGTGTACACCGACGTCTGGGCGTCGATGGGCGAGGAGCACATGCTGGCGGACCGCCTGGAGGCCTTCGGCCCGTTCCGCCTCGACGCCGAGTTGCTGGCCGCGGCCCCAGCGGACGCGCTCGTGATGCACGACTTGCCCGCCCACCGCGGCGAGGAGATCACCGACGACGTCATCGAGTCCCCCCGGTCCGTGGTGTTCGACCAGGCCGAGAACCGGCTGCACACGCAGCAGGCGGTGCTGCTGAGCCTGCTCGGCTAGGCTCGGCGGGAAGGCGGATCCCGGTGCGCGTGCCGGACGTGGTGCGAGACGTCTTCGAACGCATCGACGCCGTCGCGGTGCTTGACATCCTGCTGATCTCGCTCGCGATCTACTGGCTGCTGCTGCTGCTGCGCGGCACCACCGCATGGACGGTGCTGCGAGGCGTCTCGCTGCTCCTGGTGGGCGCGTTCCTGCTGGCGCGCTTCTTCGACCTGCAGGTCGTGAACTGGATGCTGGAGAACATGGTCACCGGTCTGGTGATCGGCGTGATCGTCGTCTTCCAGCCCGAGATCCGGCGCGTGCTCGACCGCCTGGGGCGGACCGGGTGGCAGCTGGCCCTCGTGCGCCAGGACCAGGAAGGGACCATCGACGTCGCCGTGCGTGCGGCGGCACGGCTGGCGCGCCAGCGCTATGGCGCGCTCGTGGTGTTCGAGCGCGAGACGGGGCTGCAGGAGGTCATCGACACCGGGGTCGAGCTGAACGCGGAGCTCTCGGCGGAGCTGCTCGGCAGCATCTTCATGCCGAACACGCCCCTGCACGACGGCGCGGTGATCGTGCGCGGCGACCAGGTCATCGCCGCCGGGTGCACCTTGCCGCTCACCGACTCGCCGCTCCGGGCCGACCTCGGCATGCGGCACCGGGCCGCAGTGGGCATCACCGAGGGCACCGACGCGATCGTGATCGTCGTCTCCGAGGAGCGCGGCACGCTCGGGCTCGCCGCGCAGGGACGGATGCGCGCGAACCTGGACGAGACAGAGGCGCGCACGCGGCTACGCCGCATGTTCGCGCTGGGCGATGGACTGCGTGACGGCGAGCCCGGCGTGGTCTCGGCCGGGGCCGATGCGCGTCCCGGGCAGCAAGTCCCCTGATGTCGGAATCGCGGCTCGGCGGCAGTCCTGCGGGCAACACGCTCGACGTCATCATGGCGCTGTGGGGCCGCGCCTTCGCCACGGTGCGACGCACGCCGCGCCTGCTCGCGCTATCGGTCATCCTCGGCATCGCGCTCTGGGTGTTCGTCACCGAAGACGAGGACCCCTCGATCGCCGGGGTCTTCCCGAGCCAGATCCAGGTGACGTTCGTGAACGTCGGTCCGGACCTCGCCGTGGCGAACAACCTCGGCACCGTCGACCTGCGCATCGAGGCGTCCCAGGAACGCTGGGAGAGCCTCACCGCCTCGAACTTCGAGGCCACCGTCAACCTCGCCGGACTGACCGCACGTGAGCAGTCCGTGCCGGTGCGAGTGGAGGTGAGCGGGACGCGCGGGGTGCGCATCCTCGCGGTCGAGCCGCCGTCGATCACCGTGAACCTCGAGCCGGTGGTCTCCCGCATCATCCCCGTCGAGCCGCGGCTGCTGGGCGCCCCGCCGAGCGGGTTCGAGATCGTGCAGACCGTCCCCGAGCGGGTCACGGTGGAGATCTCCGGCCCCGAATCACTCGTGGAGCTGGCTGAGCGCGCCGTGGCCGAGATAAACGTGACGGGCATCACGGTCGGGTTCCAGCAGGTCGCCGAACTCGTGCCGCGTGGGGCGAGCGACGGCCGCATTCGCGGGCTGTCCGTGCAGCCCTCGACGGTCAGCGTCGCGGTGGACGTGCAGAAGAGCACGGTCTCGAAGACCGTGCCGTTCACCGTGGAGCTCCTCGGCGAGCCCGCCCAGGGCTACCGCGTCGCGGGCGTCACGGTCAGCCCGACCGTTGTCCGCATCGAGGGCACGCTCGAGGTCCTCCAGGACCTGGAGCAGCTCCGCCTCGGCTTCGTGCGGCTGGACGGCGCCGACGGTGACATCCGGCTCTCGCTCACCGCCACGCTGCCCCCGGACGTAGCCGCCAGCGCCGGCGCGAGCGCGCGCGTGGTCGTGACGGTCGAACCCGTGCTCGGCACCACCGTGCTCACGGTCGTACCGGAGGCGGACGGCGTGCCCGACGACATGGTCGCGGACCTCGGCGACCAGGTGGTGACCGTGGTCCTCGAAGGGCCGCTGCCGGTGCTGAACGGACTCGAGCCCGGCGATGTGCGCGCCGAGGTCGACGTAGGCGCGCTCGACGGCGACGAGTCGGGGTTCGCCGAAGTGGCCGTGATCGCGCCGGGCAACCTCACCATCCGCGAATGGCGACCGGCGCTGCTCTCCGTTACGCTCACGCCTCTACCGACAGGGGATGAAGGATGAGCGCCTCACCTCCGCTCGTCGCCATCGTTGGACGCCCGAACGTCGGCAAGTCGGCGCTGTTCAACCGCATGACGCGGTCGCGGCGCGCGCTCGTCGAGCGGCTCGCGGGCACCACGCGCGACCGCCAGTACGGGTGGTGCCGCTGGGGCCGCCGCCGGTTCCGCGTCGTCGACACCGGCGGCCTCGAGGGCCCCGACGACTTCCCGGGCGCACCCTTCGCCGACCCCATCCGCGAACAGGTCGAACTCGCGCTCGACGAAGCGGACCTGCTGCTGTTCGTCGTCGACGCGGCTGCGGGCCTGACCGCCTCGGACGAGGCGCTCGCCGACCAGCTGCGGCGGGCCGACCGCGAGGTGCTGCTGGTCGCCAACAAGGCCGACCGCCGCGAGGCGGCCGCGAACGTCCACGAGCTGCACGGACTCGGCCTCGGCGAACCGATCCTCATCTCCGCCTACCACGGAGACGGCACCGCGGAACTCCTCGACGACGTCGTGGAGCGTCTGCCCGAACCCGCGGAGAGCGAGGAGTCGGAGCGCGCGCACCCGATCCGGATCGCGATCGTCGGGCGGCCCAACGTGGGGAAGTCCTCGCTCGCCAACGCCATCCTCGGAGAGGAGCGCACGATCGTCTCAGACCTGCCCGGCACCACGCGCGACGCGATCGACAGCCCGTTCGAGTTCGACGGCCACGACATGGTGCTGGTCGACACCGCGGGGATCCGGCGGCGCGGCAAGATCGGCCGAGGGGTCGAGCGGCACTCGGTGCAGCAGGCGGAGCGCGCGATCGCGCGCTCGGACGTGGTGTTCCTGCTGATCGAGCCCTCGGAGCCCACGGCGGCGCAGGACATGCATATCGCCAGCCGCATCGTGGAGTTCGGCAAGGGCATGGTGCTGGTGGTCAACAAGTGGGACCTCGCCGAGCCGGGCACGGAGCGCGGCGCGTTCGCGCGCGACATCGATAGCCGCTACCGCTTCGCACCGTGGGCGCCCGTGCACTTCACCTCGGCGCTGACGGGCCAGGGCATCCCGGACCTGCTGCAGCTCGCCGTCCACGTCGACGAGGTGCGAAGGCGCCGCGTGCAGACCTCGGAGCTCAACCGCGTGCTGCAACGCGCGTTCGTGACGCACCCGCCGCGCTCGGTGGGGCGCCGCCGCCTCAAGCTGCTCTACGTCACGCAGGCAGAGGTGCAGCCGCCGACGTTCGTCTTCTTCGTGAACGATCCGGAACTGCTCCATTTCGCGTATCGTCGGTACCTGGAGAATCGCATCCGTGATGCGTTCGGGTTCGAGGGAGCCGCGATCCGGCTCCGTTTCCGCGCCCGAGGCGGCGCGGACGAGCCGGTCGAGGAAGCCGAAGGAGTGGGAGCGCCCGCATGATCGCCGCGCTGATGCTCATCGGTGGCTACCTGCTCGGCTCGATCCCGTCGGGCCTCATCGTGAGCCGCGTCTACCGCGGCGTCGACGTGCGCGACCAGGGTTCGGGCAAGACCGGCTTCACCAACACGCTGCGCTCGCTCGGCCTCGGCGCCGCGATCGTGGTGCTGCTCGCCGACATCGCGAAGGGCGCCATTCCGGTGCTGGTCGCGCGCGCCGTCTTCGACGACCCTTGGGCCGCGACGCTGACCGGCGTCGCCGCCGTGATCGGAGCCACCTTCCCGGTCTTCGCGGGGTTCCGGGGCGGCCGGGGCGTGGCGACGGCGTTCGGCGGCCTGCTCGCCATCGCGCTGTGGCCCTCGCTGTGGCTGACCCTCACCGTGCTCATCGCTGGCGGCGTGGCCCTGGCGATCACGCGCTACGTCTCCGTGATGTCGATGACGGCGACGGCCGTGGCGTTCGTGCTGATCGCCGTCTCGGTCGCCATCGGATGGCTCTCGCCGCACTACCTCGTGTTCGGCGCTGCGGCGACACTCGCGATCGAGCTGAACCACCTGCCGAACATCCGCCGACTGCTGCGCGGCGTCGAGCCCAAGCTCGGGCAGGGTGGCGCGTCGAGCGCCGGAAGCTAGGCCCGTGACCAACGACGCGATCCAGACGGCCGCGGTCGTCGGGACCACCGCGTGGGGCACCACCCTGGCGGTGCTGCTCGCGCGCAACGGCGTTGGCGTCACGCTCCTCGCGCGCGACGCGTCCGAGGCCGCCCGCCTCCAGGCCGACGGCGGCAACGAGCGACGCCTCCCGGGCGTCGCGTTCCCGCCCGGGCTCGAGCCGAGCGCCGATGCGGAGCGGCTCCGCGACGCGCAACTGGTGTGCTTCGTCGTGCCCTCGCAGACCATGGCCGCGAACGCCGACGCCCTCGCCGGCGCGGTTGCGCCCGACGCCGTCGTGCTGAGCGGCTCGAAGGGCATCGAGGATGCGACCGGGCGTCGCATGACCGAGGTGCTCGCCGACGCACTGCCCGGCCGGCCCACGGCGGCGCTCTCCGGCCCGAACCTCTCGCGCGAGGTGGCGTCGGGGCTGCCGGGCACCACCGTGATCGCCTCGCAAGGCGCGCCGATCGAGGCGCTGCGTGCGGCGTTCCACGGGCCCGTGTTGCGCGTCTACACGAGCCGCGACGTGGTGGGCGTCGAGTTCGGCGGGGCGCTCAAGAACATCGTCGCGATCGCCGCCGGGATCGTCGACGGGTTCGAGTACGGCGACAACGCGAAGGGCGCCATCATCACGCGCGGGCTCGCCGAAATCTCGAGGCTCGGCGTCGCGCTGGGCGCCGACCCACTCACGTTCCAGGGGCTGGCGGGCGTCGGCGACCTCATCGCCACCGCGATCAGCCCGCTCTCGCGCAACCGGCGGCTCGGCGAGCTGCTGGCCCGCGGCCGCACGCTGGACGAGGCGCTGGCCGAGATCGGCGAGACCGCCGAGGGAGCCACCACCACCCCGGCGGCGCTCCGCCTCGCGGCCCGCGTCGGCGTCGAGATGCCCATCGCAGAGGGGCTGGACCGGGTGCTGCACCACGGCGTGCCGCCGCGCCGGGCGGCCGAGGCGCTGCTCGAACGCGACCCGACGGCGGAGCTCTCCTCGGCGCCCGCCCCCGACTGATCGCCGCCGAGGGCGTGCCTGCTACACTCACCGCCGATGCCCCGGACCTCAGACAACGGCGATGCGGACATGCCCGAACGCGGTAACGGCGAGCTGCCCGAAGACGGCCCGGACGGTGCGTTCGAGGCACCCGGACTCGACGAGCCGCGGCGGCTGCCGCCGCCCGGGACGGTCCTCGAAGCCATCGCCGACGAAGCCTTCGGGCTCCCGTTTGCCGACCTGCCCGCGCTGAGCGGCGCCGACGACCAGACCGTGGGGCGTGTGCTCGCGCTGCTGCCGCAGCTGGCGCCCCAGCGCCGCCGCGACCTGCTGGCTGCGCTGCAGCAGCACGCCGAGGACGACGTCACGCTCGACTTCGACCGGGTCCACCTGGCCGCGCTGCTCGACGGCGACGTGGCCACGCGCATCCTCGCGATGCACGGCCTGCGCGAGCACGACCGGCTGGAGTACGCAGAGCTGCTCGCAGGCATCGTCTCCGACGACCCCGTGTCCGCGGTCCGCGCCGAGGCGGCGAACAGCCTCGGCAACTTCGTCGTCGGCATCGAGTTCGGCATGGTGCCGTCGGACCTCGGAGAGCGCATCGCGGAGGCGCTCCGCGAGCGCGTCGAGGACGCCGTCGAGGACGACGAGGTGCGCGCCGCCGCCCTCGAGGCCGCTGGTGCGTCGTCCGAGGAGTGGGTCGCCGAACTCATCGCCGAGCAGTACGAGACCGGCAACACCCGGATGCGCGTGGCCTCGGTGGTGGCGATGGGCCGCCACGGCTCGGACGACTGGCTACCGATCCTCGTCCAGTCGTTCGAGGACGAGGATGACGACGTGCGCGCCGCCGCGGCGACCTCGGCCGGCCAGTTGCTGCTCGAGGCGGCCATCCAGCCGCTCACGCTGCTCCTGGACGAGGAGCAGGAGCCCGAGGTGCAGGTCGCGGCGATCCGCGCGCTCGGCGAGATCGCCGGCGAGGAGGCCGAGGCCATCCTCGTGCGGCTCCTGGAGAGCGACGAGCCACACATCGCGGAGGCCGCCGAGCTCGCCATCGAGGAGCTGCAGATGATGTCCGTCGACTTCCAGACGGAGGCGTCGCAGTGAGCAAGCGCAAGGCGCATCGCGAGATCTGGGCCGCGGGCGGCGTCGTCTACCGCCGCGTCGAGGGCCACATCGAGGTCGTGCTCGTCGCACGCACCGACGAGGGGCTGTGGGCGCTGCCCAAGGGCAAGCCGCACGCCGGCGAGTCGGTCGAGGAGACCGCGCTGCGCGAGGTGGCGGAGGAGACGGGCCTCGAGGTCACCATCGACGCGTCGAACGGCGACGACGGCCGCATCGGCTCGATCACCTATCGCTACGGCGGCGCGCCGGGCGGGGTGCCGCGCGTACACAAGGAAGTGCATCACTTCCTGATGCGGGCGCTCGGCGGCGATGTCGCGCACCACGACGCGGAGCACGACTTGGTGGACTGGTACGACATTCACGAGGCGGCTAAGCGCATGACCTACTCGAACGAGCGCGCGATCGTCGAGCGCGCCGGCCTGATGCTGGCCGGCGAGGTCGCCACACCATGACGGCGACGGCGCCGCGGGTGGTGGCCGTCGGGCGGCTCGTCCGGCTGCGCGAGAAGCAGGCCGAGGACGCGGAGCGCGACTACGCGTGGCGCAAGGACGTCGAGCTCGCCGCCTACGACGCCACGCGCCCGATCACGATGAGCTACAAGACGTTCCTCAAGACCACCTCGGAGGAGCTCCGCCGCCCCTCGAAGTACCGCCGCACATACGCCATCGAGGAGATGGAGGGCGGCACGCACATCGGCAACGTCATGTACTACGGCTACGACTCGCTGCTGCGGGAGGCGGAGCTCGGCATCACCATCGGCGTGCGCGAGTACTGGGGTCGTGGCTACGGCTCCGATGCGGTGCGTACGCTCCTCGAGTTCGCGTTCGAGGAGCTGGAGCTGCGGCGCATGTACCTGCACACGCTCAGCTCGAACACGCGCGCCCAGCGCGCCTTCGAGAACGCCGGGTTCCGCCGCACGCGACAGGTCCGCCGCGACGGATACCAGTTCGAGCGCATGGAGATCGCGCGCGAGGAGCTGTACGACCCACCCACCGCGGAGCGCGATCTCACGGCGGGACCGGACGCGTGAGCGGGTCTGGAAACAACCCCCGTCCGCGCGACTTTCTGCTCACGCTGGGGGTTGCCCTCGTCGTGGTGGGCTTCGCCGCGGTGATCGCGGCGTTCGTGCGCGGGGAGCCCGAGGACGCCGGGCTGAGCGCGCTCATGCTGCTCGGCGGCGTGATGCTGTGGCGGTGGCGACGCGCGAAGCTGGGGTGACAGCGGCAGCGCGGCGGCCCGCTTCGGACGCTGGATCGGCGCGCTTCGCATTGTCCGGGGTATAGGCCCGTGCTACATTCCGGCTCGATCGGGCCCGGCGGTGGCGTACGCTCGCATCTCCCTCGCAGAGGCGCGACGCTGGGCCGCGAACGCGGCGGGCCGCCTCGACGGATGCTGAGGAGCTCACCGGGTGATTCCTGAGCTGTACGGCCGCGTCGGCGTACTCGTCCTGTTCGGCATCGTCTTCCCCGCGATTCCGCTCGTCGCTTCGTACGCCTTCTACAAGCTGCGGCTGCGGCCGGAGAACCCCGACCCCGTGAAGAGCGCCACCTACGAGTGCGGCGTCGAGGCCGAGGGCAACGCCTGGGGCCAGTTCAACGCCCGCTACTACCTCTTCGCGCTCGGCTTCGTGATCTTCGACGTCGAGGTCGTGTTCCTCTACCCGTGGGCCGTCGAGCACCTGGCCCTCAACACCGACGCGCTGTTCAAGGCCGGCATCTTCGTCGGCGTGCTGGCCTTCGGGCTTGCCTATGCGTGGCGCCGGCGCGCGCTGGACTGGCGCTGACGTGCCGGCCGGACCGACCCAGCTGACCGGCGACACCGTCGCCTCGGCGCTCTCCGCAGCGCTTCCCGGCGCCGTCGCGACCGCCACGGCCGAGTGGGTCGAGGTCGAGCCGCGGCGGGTCCTCGACGTGCTGCGCTGGCTGCACGACAGCGCGGAGTTCGACGCCAAGCAGCTCTCCAATCTCTGCGCCGTCGACCGCCACGACCGCTTCGAGGTCGTCTACCACCTCCAGTCGATGGACCGGAACCACCAGATCGTGGTGAAGGCGGTCGTCGGCGACCATGATGAGCCGGCGCTGCCAAGCTCCTACCCCGTCTACAAGGGCGCGCTGCTCCAGGGGCGCGAGGTCTACGACCTGATGGGGATCCGCTTCGAGGGTCACCCGGACCTGCGGCGCATGTTCCTGTGGGAGGGCTACCCCGGCTTCCCGCTGCGCAAGGACTTCCTCCAGATCCCGGACCACCACCCCGGTCTGCCCAAGTTCCCGTTCGAGGAGCCGGGGGTGCAGGCGCGATGACGACCGCGACCGAGCCGTACATCCTCAACATCGGGCCGCAGCACCCCTCGACGCACGGGGTGTTCCGCCTGCGCGTCGTCATGGACGGCGAGCGCATCCAGGACATGGACATGGTCGTCGGCTACCTCCACCGCTCGATGGAGAAGCTGGCCGAGGAGCGCACCTACACCCAGAACATCCCGTTCACCGACCGCGCCGACTACCTCGCAGCGATGAGCGGCAACCTTGGCTACTGCCTTGCCGTCGAGCTCCTCGCGGGCGTCGAGGTGCCGGAGCGGGCGTCGTACCTGCGCGTGATCTTCGCCGAGCTGCAGCGCATCGCCAGCCATTC
>DAOULE010000034.1:0-8231 GCA_034420575.1 Dehalococcoidia bacterium | reverse complement strand
TCGCGCGCACGCTGGGATTCGCGAGCTCGCCGCGGATCCTGCTGATCCTCGGACTGGTGCCCGGCATCATCGGCATCGTCGGCTTCGTCGTGGGCGTGTGGTTCATCCTCACGACCATCACCGCGCTGAAGGCCGCGCTGGAGATGGGCACGTGGCGTGCGGTCGGGACGGCGCTGGTTGCCCTCATCGTGCAGGGCATCGTCTTCAGCATCGTCTTCGCGATCATCGGCTGAGCGGCGAGCCCCGCATGGACCCTCGCGAACGGTTCCCGATCAGCCTCGGCGACGCGATCTTCTCGCTGCGGGCGATCCGGCGCGTCAAGCCCGACCCCATCCCCGAGGAGGACCTGCGCGACATCCTCAACGCCGCGATCCAGGCCCCCAACGGCGGGAACGCCCAGCCATGGCACTTCCTCGTCGTCCGCGACCCGGAGCTGCGCGCCCGGCTCGGCGAGCTCTACCACGAGGCGTGGTGGGCGAAGCGCGCCGACGAGGGCATCCGCGGCCCCGAGGACCTCGACCCAGCGAACAGGGTGTCGGCCTCCGCGATGCGGCTCGCCGACGAGTTCGGCGAGGCGCCGGCCATCGTCCTCGTGTGCGCGACGGCGCAGGGCGCCGGGGCGATGGGCTCCGTGATCCCGTCCGTCGAGAACCTGCTGCTCGCCGCGCGCGGGCTCGGCGTCGGCGGCACGATCACGACGCTCCACGCCTCCGTCGACGAGCGTGTGAAGGCGCTCCTCGACATCCCGGCCGAGGCGCACATCGTGTACGCGGTACGGCTCGGCTACCCGCGCGGGCGCTTCGGGCCGGTCACCCGCAAGCCACTCGACGAGGTCACGTCGGGGGACCGCTGGGGCAGCCCGCTCTCGTAGGCTCCGGCGGCGCATGTGGACCGGCTGACGCGCGGAGCGATTCCGGCGCTTAGTGTGTGACCGTGCAGGGAACCAAACCGGCCCCGGCCGCGTATTCATGAATGGACGGGAGCGGGCGGCCGCAGACTGCGTGGCTGCCCATCTGTAGCTCGATGCTGAAACACGTCGTCGCCGGAGCGCTGCTCGTCGCCGCCGTCATCGCCGTCGGCGGCGGGGTCGCGCGCGGGCCGCTTGCACCGGGTGACGGTGTCGCGCTCGCCCAGGTGAGCGCAACCGGGGACGCCGAGGTCGCCAGCATCGAGGTGCGCGTCGCCGCACGACGCCTCGCCGACGGCCGCACCGAGTTCGCGCTCCAGGAGCGCAATGACGACGGCTGGGCAGCCAGGCGCCTGCCGACGAGCCGTTTCTTCCCCGCCAACGCCGAGGTGGGGCACTGGCTCTCCAGCTCCGCGCTCACCATCGAGCTGCCGCCGGGCCACGCCTCGACGCCGTCGACGCTCGTCGTGCGCGTTGCCGCGCAGCTCCTGGAAAGCGGCGCTATGGAGTTCGCGCTGCAGGAGCGCGCGGACGACGGGTCGTGGGGCGAGCGGCGGCTGCCGACGCGCCGGATCTTCCCCGCCGACACCAGCGTCGGGCGATGGCTCTCCAGCTCCGCGCTCACCCTGACCACGGCGCGCGTCACCTTCGCGCCGAGCGGCGACGACGTGCCACGCCTCGCGACCGCGACGATCGAGTTCCCGGTCGCGCCCGCTTCGACCGACGGCGCGAGCATCGTCACCGTCGACCCGCCGATCGAGGGCTCGTTCGTGTGGTCGGACGAGCGGACGCTGCTGTTCCAGCCGGCGTTCCCCGGCTGGGAGCGCGGCCGGCGCTACGAGCTGCGCGTGGACGGCGCGGCGTCCGGCCTCGGGCGCGACTTCGCGCACGCCTTCACCGTCGGCGGTGGCCTCGAGGTGGCATACGTCATTCCCGGCGACGGGGACGCCGAGGTGCCGGTCGAGGCGCAGGTCCTCGTGCAGTTCAGCCGCTCCGTGGCCGCGCTGACCGTGCTGCAGGAGGGCGACGCGCCGCCGGTGCTGGAGTTCGACCCGCCGCTCGCCGGGAAGGGCGAGTGGCTCAACACCTCGCTCTACCGCTTCATCCCGGACGACCTGCGCCCGGCGACTACGTACAGCGTGCGCATCCCCGCCGGGCTCTCCTCGGCGGCCGACGGCGTGCTCGCGTCCGACTTCGAGTGGAGCTTCGAGACGATCCAGCCGGCGGTCGTGAGCTTCGAGCCGGCCGACGAGACGAAGTGGGTCGAGCCCGACGCGCCGGTCACCGTCACCTTCAACCAGCCGATGGACCGCGCCTCGGTCGAGGCACAGCTGAGCCTGCGCGCCACCGGCGGAGGGACCGTCGCCGTGACCTACGAGCCGAGCGAGGGCGACACGGTCGTGACGCTCACCCCTCGCGCCCCATTGGCGCTCGGGCGCGAGTACGAAGTCGTCGCGCCCGGCGGCCTGCGAAGCGCGACCGGCGGCGTCACCGCGAAGGAGCGGACCGCGCGCTTCACCATCGTCTCTTACCCGCGGCTCATGGACACGCGGCCGTACAACGGGGAGACCGGCGCGCCCACATGGTCGATCCTGCTCATCTACAACAACCCGATGGATCCGGACTCGTTCGAGGGGCGCGTCACGATCAGCGGCGTCGATCCCGATGACATCGAGGTGCGGTCGTACGACGACCGTGTCTACGCGTATGCGCCGCTCGAACACTCGACCACGTACACGGTGCGCATCGCTTCGGGCGTCAGGGACCGGGGCGGACGGACGGTCGAGACCCCCTACGAGTTCTCGTTCACCACGCGGCCGCCGCCACTCCCCGACCGGTACGTGAGCTTCGCGGCCCCGCGCGAATTCACGACCGTCGCGGCCGACGGGCCGCAGGTGCTCCACTACCACTCGGCACGCTCGGAGGCCGTCGACTTCGTGCTGTACCCGCTGACGGAGGCGGAGGCCGACACCCTGCTCGAGCAAGGCTACATCGAGTGGTGGGAGAAGCCGTTCGAGCCGTCGAGCGATCCGGTACGCGAGTGGACCGAGCCGATCGCCGAGGACCTGCGAGACCAGTCGCGGCTGTACGCCACCACGCTCGGCGGCGGGGAGCCGCTCCCTCGGGGCGACTACCTGCTACGCGCGTTCAGCGATCGCGTCGAGGGCTCATGGGCGCCCTCCGCGGTGCTGATGCTGAGCGTCGTCGACACCGCCATCGTCACGAAGCTGGCGCACGACGAACTGTACACCTGGGTTGTCGACTACGAGACCGGGGACCCCGTGCCCGGCGTGGAGGTGCAGGTCTCCCGCGTCAAGGACTCGGAGATCGGCGACCAGACCGCCGTCACCGACCTGAACGGGCTCGCACTCACACCCGTCGAGTGGGAGTGGTACGACGGTCACTATAAGGAGCACATCGTTCGTGTGACGTCCGGCGGTCGCTACGGCGTCAGCTCCACCTATTGGGACGGGCGGCGGTACCACGACCTCCGGTACGGGCTCCCGTACTACCGCGCGGACGATCTTGGATTCGTCTACACCGATCGGCCCATCTATCGCCCAGGTGAAACGGTGTACATCAAGGGCATCGTCCGTGCCGAGGATGACGGTGCGTACTCACTTCCCGACCTTGACTCCCCAACCTACTGGGTGAGCGTCAGGGACCCCCAGGGCAACGAGTTGCTCTTCGAGGATGGGCTGCAGTTGAGCGAACTCGGATCGCTCGCGACCGAGATCGTGCTACCGCCCCTGGCGAGCGTCGGTGAGTACGGCGCCAGTGTGGGCAGTTACCCGACCGGATCCATCGCACATGTTCGGTTCACCGTCGCGGAGTTCCGCGTCCCCGAGTTCGAGGTCGAGGTCGACACGGCGACCGCCGACTACGTCGCCGGCGACGCGATCGCGACAGAGGCGAGCGCACAGTTCTACTTCGGCAGCCCCGTGCGCGACACGGACGTCGAGTGGAACGCCTTCGCGCAGCCGACCTCGATCCACGTCGAGGGCTACGAGGACTACTCGTTCAGCGACTACGACTACTACAGGCGAGCCGACTATCGGGAACCGTGGCGCGGCGGCGGCGAGGCCCGCACGGACGCCTCGGGCGTGGCGCGGTTCGACGTGCCAGCCGCGCTGGATGACGGCGAGGGCACCCACGAGTTCACCATCAGCGCCACGGTGACGGACGCGAACGGGCAGGCGGTGTCCGGCAGCGCCACCGTCACCGTCCACCCGGCCATGTGGTACGCCGGCATCAAGACCGAGTCCTACGTCGCGCAGGCCGAGAAGCCGCTCGCCGTCCACGTCGTGAGCGTCGACTACACGGGCCGGATCGCGCCCGCGCGCCCGGTGACCGTGCGCATCTACGAGCGCGAGTGGCAGCGGACGAAGCAGCGCAGCGGCGCCGGGTACTGGTACCGCTACGAGCCGGTCGACACGGAGATCCAGGCGCGCTCAGTCACCACGAACGAGGCTGGCGAGGCGTCCTTCGACTTCGCGCCGCCCTCGTCGGGCACCTACCGACTGGCCGCAGAGTCGACCGACGAGGCAGGCCGCGTCGCGCGTTCGTCGCGCTTCATCTGGGTGAGCGGCCGTGACTTCGTGCCGTGGCCCGCCCGCGACGACGACAGCATCGAGCTCGTCGCCGACCGCGAGGAGTACGAGGTGGGCGACGTGGCGCGCGTGCTCGTGCCAGCCCCGTTCGAGGGGGCGACGGCGCTGGTCACGATCGAGCGCGGGCGCGTGCTGAGCAGCGAGGTGCGCACCTTCGAGACGAACAGCGAGCTGCTCACCATCCCGATCGAGGACTCCCACATCCCCAACGTCTTCGTCGGCGTCGTGCTGTACCGCGCCCCCACCGAGGAGGACCCGTACCCGCGCTACGTCGTCGGCTACGTCGAGTTGCCCGTCTCGACCGCGCCACGCCGGCTCGACGTCCGCGTCGAGCCCGACCGCGAGCGCGCGGCCCCGGGCGAGACCGTGGGGTTCGAGGTCACCGTGACGGACGCGGATGGCCGCGGCGTAGTGGCGGACGTCTCGGTCGCCGTCGTGGACGAGGGCGTGCTGGCGCTCACGCAGGGTGACCAGCGCGACGCGATGGAGGCGTTCTGGTACCGACGGGAGCTCGGCGTGCGTACGGCCTCGTCGCTCGTGGTCTCCCTCGATCGCCACAACGAAGCGTACGAGGCGGCGGCACAGGGCGAACCCGCGGAGGGCGTGGCCGGCGCAGCGTTCCAGGATGATGGTGAGGACGGAATGGCCGACGCCGGAGGCGCAATTGCGCGCGCTTCGGTCGCTGAGTCGGCCGGCGCCGCCAAGGCCGCCCCCGATACACCGGTGCGCTCGAACTTCCAGAACACCGCGCTCTGGGTCGGCCAGCTCACGACCGACGAGGACGGCGTCGCGACCTTCGAGCTGCCCGTCCCGGACAACACCACCACCTGGCGCGCATCGGCGCAGGCGGTCACGGCGGACACGCTCGCCGGCTCCGGGTCGAGCGAGCTGCTGGTCACGCAACCGCTGATCGTGCGCCCCGCGTTGCCGCGCTTCCTCCGCGTCGGCGACGAGGTCGGCCTGCGCGCGCTCGTCACGAACCGCACGTCGGCGGCGCGCGAGGTCACCGTCCACATCGAGGCGACGGGCGTCGAGCTCGATGTGGCCGACGCGCGCACGGTCCGCGTCGAGCCGGAAGGCTCGGCCGTCGTCGCGTGGCCCGCCCGCGCGACCGCGGCGGGCACGGCGACCGTGCTCTTCTACGGCCTCAGCGCCGACCGCCGGTACGACGACGCGGTCGAGATCAGCCTGCCCGTCCACCTCGCCGTGACGCCGGAGACGACCGCGACGGGCGGGGTCGTCGAGAATGCGCCGGCCATCGAGGCCGTCTACCTGCCCGACTACGTGATCACCGGCGTGGGCTCGCTTGAGCTCTCGCTCCAGGGTTCGCTTGTTGGCGCGCTCGACGATGAGCTCAGGCACTTCAAGCCGTACCGCTACGAGTCGACGGTGCGCGTCGCGAGCCGCGTCGTGGCCGCCGTCGCGGTGCAACGCGCCACGCCGGACGGGCTGGACGACGCGCAGCAGCGCCAGCTCGATGCCGACG
Source organism: Dehalococcoidia bacterium (assembly GCA_034420575.1). GTDB lineage: Bacteria > Chloroflexota > Dehalococcoidia > UBA2979 > UBA2979 > VXMT01. The sequence goes on along the minus strand of DAOULE010000034.1, from coordinate 2,227 downwards.
TGGCGAAGCTCATCAACACGCAGAGGTACGACGGCTGGGGCTGGTGCCCGGGCTGCCGGACGAATCTCTGGGTCACCGCCTGGGTCTTGATCGCCCTCGGCGAGGCGCGCGACACGGGCCACGAGGTCCCCGACTACGTCCTGGACCGAGCCGAGCGGCCCATCACGAACTACGTGCACCGCGAGACGGACGTCGAGCAGCCCGTCGACCCGAACCTGCACGCGTACCTGCTCCATGCGCTCGTCGACGCCTCGAACGACGGCCGCGAGCTGAGCGAAACGGCGCGCGGGCAGGCCGCTGCGATCCTCGCCATCGCCGGGGAGCAGCGGGCGAACCTCACGAACTGGGGCCGCGCGTACGTGCTCCTCGGGCTGCTCGCGAGCGGGCACGAGACAGACCACCCGGCCGTGCGCGCGATGCTCAACGACCTGACCGCGAACACCATCGCCAGCGCCAACGGCAACCACTGGGAGGACGAGCGCGTCGCCGGCTCGATGCACAACGCGAGCGTCCGCATCACCGCGATCGTGCTGCGCGCCCTCGTCGAGGTGGACCCCGGCCACCCGCTCATCGAGGAGACCACGCGCTGGCTCACCCTCGCCCGCTCCGCCGACCGCTGGAAGTCGAGCGTCGAGCGCGCGCAGGGCATGGCGTCGCTCGGCGCCTACGCGGCGCTGACCGGCGAGACGCGCGGCGTCTACGACTACTCGGTGCTGGTGAACACCGACCGGGTGCTCGCCGGGCACTTCGACGTGCCCGCCGGCGACTACCTCGACGCCACGTCGATGGCGCTCGCCGACCTGCCGCTGGGCGAGGTCAGCCGCGTGCAGTTCGAGCGCGAGGCGGGCACGACGGGTCGGATGTACTACGGGCTCAACCTGCGCTACGTGACCCCGGCGGCGGGCATCGAGGCGCTCAACCGCGGCTTCGCGGTCTCTCACCGCTACTCGCTGCTCGACGATCCCGACACCGCGGTCACGAGCGCCGCAGTCGGCGACGTGGTGCGCGTGACCGTGACCGTCGTCGCGCCCGCCGACCGGCTGTTCGTGCAGGTCGAGGACTTCCTGCCGGGCGGCCTCGAGCCCATCGACCCGCAGCTGAACATCGTCTCGCCGTGGCTGCGCCAGCAGCTCTGGGAGGAGCAGGCCGAGGCGCTCCGGGGCAGCTCCGGCGGGTACTGCGCGCCGTGGTACGGCTGGTGCTTCAGCCCGTGGGACCAGGTCGACCTCCGCGACGACCGCCTGGTGCTCCAGGCGAGCCGGCTGCCGCAGGGCGTGCACGAGTACGTCTACTACGCGCGCGCGACCGCCCCCGGCGACTTCTTCGTCGCCCCCGTCCACGCGGAGGAAACCTACCTGCCGGAGGTCTTCGGCCGCAGCGACAGCAGCCGCTTCACCGTCACCGGCGGCGAGTAGCCCCGGATGCACCTCGACGCCTCCGCGTCGCGACCCGTGCTCCGCCAGCCCTCGTGCACGCGCCGTCGCGAGCGGTCTCAGAACAATCGCGGTGCGGTGGGAACGATCCCGGGCATGGACGCGTATCCAGTTACAGGATGGACATCGCGACCGCGCGGCTGACAGCAATGACGGCGCGGCAACCCGACCGAGGCGAGGCGCCCATGACCGATGACGAGGCCGTCCGCCGTTGCCAGGAAGGCGACCGCGACGCGTTCCGCCACCTGGTCGAGGCCTACAAGAACCCCATGTACGGCACGGCCGTGCTGATGACGAGCAACCCTGCACTTGCCGAGGAGCACGTGCAGGACGCGCTCCTCAACGCCTGGCGCGGCATCCGGCGCTTCCAGCGCGGCCGCCCGGTGAAGCCGTGGCTCATGCGCATCCTGGTCAACACGATCATCAGCGCGCGGCGGCGACGCTCGCTGACCACCGTCTCGCTCGACGAGTCGCTCCCTATCGGGGCGCCCGACGACGACGCCGAGGCGATCGAGAACCGCGAGCTGCTGCGCCAGGCCCTCGACCAGCTCACGCCCGAACACCGCGAAGTGGTGGTGCTGCGCTACTTCGCCGACCTGACCGTCGCGGAGGTCGCCCGCTCGGCGGGCATCCGGGAGGGCACCGCGAAGTCACGACTCCATCGCGCACTCCGCCAGATGCGCGAACTGCTGGCCCAGTCCGGCGTCATGGAGGTTGCCGGCAATGATGCGTAACGACTCGCCCGACCCCGACATGGAGCGCCGCCTGCGCGACCACTTCGCAGACGAGGCGGA
>DAOULE010000033.1:0-2073 GCA_034420575.1 Dehalococcoidia bacterium | reverse complement strand
AACCACGTGCGGCTGACGATCTCCTCGGTCGTGCATACGCCCGATCTCGTCCCGGGGCGCGTGAAGGGCAACTTCGACTTCCTCGTGCCCGCCAGTGACGGTTATGTCTTCCTCACCCCGTACAACCTCGACCACTGGTGGGAGCGCTTCCAGTCGATCATGGGCAACCCCGACTGGGCGGCGAGCGATGCGTTCCTGACGGCCGAGGACCGCGGCCTCAACTGCGACGCGATCGAGCCGCTGGTCAACATGTGGTCGACGCAGCACACGCGCGCCGAGCTCTACCAGATGGCGCTCGACATCGGCATCCCGTGCTTCCCGGTCTACTCCCCCGCCGAGATGATGGAGTCGGCGCAGTTCCAGTCCCGCGAGTTCCTCGAGACCGTCGAGGACCCCGAGGCCGGCTCGTTCGTCCGGCCCGGCCCGGCGGCGGTATTCTCCGCTACCCCGTTCAGCCAGGATGGGCGCGCACCCCGCCTCGGCGAGCACAACGACGAGGTGCTGTCGCAGGCCGTGGCCGACGAGGCTCCCGCAGCGCTCGGCGACCGTCGTCCCGCGCACCGCAGGGCGGCGGGCAACCTGCCGCTGAGCGGCGTGCGCGTCGCCGACTTCGGGTGGATCCTCTCCGTCCCGCACTCCACGGCGTGGCTGGGCGCCCTCGGCGCCGAGGTGATCCGCGTCGAATCGGAGCAGCGCCTGGACCTGCTCCGCACCATGGGCCTCACGCGCGGCTCCGGCGGTATCCCCGGCATCGAGCGGTCCGGCAACTACAACGGGCTCAACTACTCGAAGCAGGGCGTGACACTCAACATCCAGACCGACCGCGGCAAGGAGCTCGCGAAGGAGATCGTGAGCCGCAGCGACATCGTCACCATGAACTTCGCGGCTGGGGTCGCGGAGCGCCTCGGCCTCGGTTACGAGGACCTCAAGGCGGTCAAGCCCGACGTCATCATGATGTCCGGCTCGCCCCTCGGGCAGACCGGCCCGGAGAGCCACTCGACGGGCTGGGGTCCGACGACGCTGGCCTACACCACGCTGCCCTACGTCACCGGCTACGAGGGTGGCACGCCGAGTTCGATGGGCGGGGCCTACCCGGACTTCGCCATCGGCGTGCACATGGCCTTCGCGATGATGAGCGCGCTGCGCTACCGCGATCGCACCGGCCACGGCCAGCACATCGACGTCGCGATGGGCGAGACGGTCGTGGCGATGACGCCCGAGCCGCTCCTCGAGTGGACGATGCTCGGCACGGACCCGCAGCGGCGCGGGAACCGCGACCCGAACCGCGCGCCGCAGGGCGTGTACCCCTCGGCCGGCGAGGACCGCTGGGTGGCCATCTCGGTCGAGGACGACGCTGCGTGGGCGGGGCTGAGGAGCGCCCTCGGCGATCCCGCGTGGGCGCAGGACCCCGCGCTTGCGACGCTCGAAGGGCGACGGGCTCGTCACGACGACATCGACCACGATCTGAGCGCGTGGACGCGCGAGCGCACATCGCACGACGCGATGCACCTGCTCCAGGCTGAGGGTGTGGCGGCCGTGGCCGTGCTCGATGGTCCCGAGCTGGTCGAGGACCCGCAGCTGCGACACCGCGGCTTCCTGGTCGACATCGACCACCCGGAAGTGGGCGTGACGGCGTCTGCGGGTATCCCGCTCTCATTCAGCGAGACGCAGCTCCACTACGGCTCGGCGCCGCTGCTCGGCCAGCACAACCGCGAGGTGTTCACGGAGCTGGTCGGCATCGAGCCGGAGGAGTTCGAGCAACTCGTGCGGGACTCGGTTATCGTCTGACGGGTCCGCCGCCTGGCGGACGAACACGGTTCGGACGCGGCAGCCCGGCCGGGCTACACGCGCGAGCGCTCGGCAGCCCAAAGCTGCCTCAGGGAGGGCCGGGAACGGTATGGAGTACCACCACATCCTCGTCGACCGGGAAGACGGCGTCGTGACGATCACGATGAACCAGCCCGAGCATCTCAACCCGTGGCTGATCCCGATGATGGAAGAGATGATGGTCGAACTCGACCTCATCGCCGTGAACCCCGACGACAAGGTGCTCGTCATCACCGGGGCGGGCCG
>DAOULE010000032.1:0-8470 GCA_034420575.1 Dehalococcoidia bacterium | reverse complement strand
CCCGCGCCGTGCGCGATCCGCCGCCGTGGCGGGCGGCGTCGACGGCCAGCGCGAGGCTCATCAGGTAGTCGTCGTGCCCGTCGGCGGGGTCGACGTGGAATTGCATCGTGCGTTCGTCGCGGTACACGGCGCGGGCCAGCTCCAGCTGGCGGCGGCACTCGGCCGCCTCGGCCGAGCCGTCCACGCGGTAGAGCTTGAGCCGGCCGGAGTGCGCAGCCGCCAGCAGCCCGAAGCCGAGCTGCGACTTGCGCGAGGCGCTGAACACCACCGCGTCGACGCGGCCCGTGGGGAGACGGCGCGCGAGCAGGTCGGCGATCGGCGCGCCCAGGCCCGTCGCGTCGACGGCGAGGCGGCGCACGCGCCAGACGTTGCGCAGCCGGTCGGCGAGCGTCTCGACGATCGCGTCGGTGGCCTCGCCGCGCCACGCCTGGTGCTCGACCACCTCGACGGCGGGGAGCCCACCGGCGGTCGAGCGCACGCGCGCGACCGTGAGCACGGTCCAGTCGCGGTCGCGCCCATGAGGGGAGTCAGCGCCCCCCGCGTGGCCGTCGAGGGCAGGCCCCGCGAGATCGAGGCCCGCGACGTAGTGCTCGCCGGGGAGGGGCGAGCGCAGGCGCTCGTGGCGGCCCTCGATCTGCGCGCGCACCGCCGCGTCCAGCAGGCGGTCCTCGTCGTGCAGGACGTCGAGGAGGTACTGCGTGCGGAAGATCGGGTGGCGCTCGCCGAGCCGGGCGCGTTCGCCCTCGACGTACGCGCCGTACGCGGGGTTTGCATCGGCGACGCGCTCCCAGTCCACCCGGAAGTGGCGGCGCGGGCCGCCGCCACGCTCGGCGTCGAGGTGCTGTGCCTCGGCCTGCGCGAGCAGGGAGCGCGGCCCCCACGGCGTGCCGTAGTAGACCACCGGCGCGTTCGTCGACGCCGCCATCGGGCGGAAGTCACGGTCGAACTTGTCGGGCCGCACGTCCTGCGCCTCGTCGACCTCGAGCAGCACGTCGGCGGTGTGGCCCACGACGTTCGCGCCGGGCTCGGCGGAGAGGTAGCGCACGCTCGCGTGACCGCAGCGCACCGTCGCCGCGCCCTCGCGCGCGACGATGCGTTCGAGGCCGGCCTCGCGGGCGCGGGCGAGCACGCGGTCGCGCGAGAGCACGGCCTGCGGGGAGAACGTCGGGGCGCACTTCACCACCGTGCCGCCGCGCACGGCGCGCGTGAGCAGCAGCGCGAGCTCGACCTGCGCCGAGATCTCGTTCTTGCCGCCCTGGCGAGCGATCAGCACGGAGATCGAGCCGCCCTCGCGCGACGCGGTCAGCCCGAGGATCGCGCGGGCGACCTCGGCCTGGTACGGGCGCAGCTGCGGCAGCGACCTCGATCGCTCCGTTGTGCGTGTGGCCGTCATGGTGGCGCTCATCACCCCGCCACCCGGCTCAGCAACTCGGTGATGCCGACGCCGACCACGGTCAGGAACAGCGCCGTGATGCGCCCGCGCAGCTCGGACAGCTCGCGCTCGACGCGGTCGAGGCGGCCCGCGAGGTCGTGCGCCGGGGGATCCGGCTCATCCCGGGGCGGCACGCTGCGCGGGTGCGCAAGCCTGCGCACGGCGCGGGCGAGGCGGTCACGGGGTGGGCGGCGGCTACTCACGGGGCGCCCCCAGCACCTCGCCGAACTCCTCGAGCACGTTCGCGACGGCGTCGCCCAGGTGCTCGGCCTGCTTCGGGGAGAGGCGGTGCTGCGCCAGCAGCGCCTGCACTAGCAGGCGCACGCCGCTCTGCAGCACCTTCGGGTCGACGTCCGCGTCGCGGTCGGCGAGGGCGCGACGGAGCTGCAGCCGCAGCAGCGCGACCTCGTCGTCGAGCCCCTCGACCTCGCGCGCGACGTGGAAGTCGTGGCGGTCGGCGGCGTCGAGCACCGAGTCGTAGAAGCTGGCGCGCGTGGGGCGCTCGACGGGGCTCACCGGCGCTCGGGGCTGAGCAGCGCGACCATCTCGTCGCGCGTGTCGGGCGCGGCCACGTCCAGGGCGTGCAGGACGCCGAGCACGAGCCGCAGCGCGGCCGCCTCGTAGCGCTGTTCGCGCAGCGCGGCGTCCAGGGCGCTCATCGCCCGGCCCCCAGCGCGATCACCGCGCCGGTGGCGGCGTTGGCGAGCAGCAGCGGCGCGCGCAGCAGCGCGCCCGCCGCGCCCGGCTCGGAGAGCCCGACCGCAGCGAGGGCGTCGAGGCTGATGGCGGCGAACAGCACCGTGAGCAGCAGCGCGCCGGTGCGACGAGCGCCTCGCGCGCTGTAGCCGCGGTGCGCGAAGTAGGCGGCGTTCGCCGCGCCGGTGCCGGCGATGGCGGCATGCTCGGCGAAGGTCACGGCGGACCAGAATGGATGCACGGTCTTCCCTTCCCGGTGGCTGGGAGCGGGCCACGTGGGAAGGAGGTTAGAACACCAGTTCGTACACGCCAAGCCATAATCGGCACGTACAACAAAGCGGATAAGCAAGGATTGGTCCGGGTCTAGAGCACCACCGCCGGAATGCTCACCCGCCGCGCGAGGTGCTCGCGCGTCTCCGTCGCCAGCGGGTGGATCTCGCGCCCCATCGCACGGTCGCGCTGCTCGGTGAGCGTGAGGTAGGCGAGCGCGGCCGCCTCGAGCGAGTCGTCGGTGAGGTCGAGCACCTGCTGGAGCGCGGGCCAGGCGGCGAGCTTCTTCTCCTCGACCTTGTCGGCCACGAACATCGACCACGCCTCGAGGCCGTAGTCGGGGTGGCCGGTGGTGTGGTAGCGGATCGCGTCGAGCACGCGCGGGTCCTGCACGTTGAAGCGCTCCTCGAGCTCGATGGCGGCGAGGGGGCCGTGCAGCAGGACGGGGCGCTCGCGCTCCATCGGGAGCATCGGCAGGCCGCGCTCGTCGGCCCTGCGGAGCCACTCCTGCTTCGGGAGCGCGCGCAGCAGGTCGTGGCCCTGGGCCGCGCGCAGCGCGGCCGCGAGGTCCGCGTCGTGGCGGCGCGCGAAGCGCTCGGTGAGTCCTACGACGCGCGCGATGTGCGCCATCATCTCCGTCGGCACCTCGGGCGCCATGCGGCCCCGCAACGCGAAGTGGTCGGGCTCGGGGCGGAAGCGCGGGCGGTCGTCGTTGCGTGGCATCGCCGCAGATTGTACGGACGCGGCGGCGAGTCCGCCCACGCGAAGACGGCGCCGGAACTCCGGCGCCGCCCGTGCACGGGGCCGCGTGCCTGTGTGCGTCGCGCCGAGGCTACCGGCCGGCCTCGACGGCGACGGGGACGGGGGCCGCGCCGCGGCGCAGCGCGAGTGCTTCGAGCATGCGCCCGCGCTCCTCGGCCTCGACCTCGGGGGCGAAGCGCACGACGAGCACCAGGCTGGAGACCAGCACCACGAAGCCGCCGAGGAACAGGAACGCGTCCTGCATCGTGATGCTCTCCGCGCGGAACAGGAAGCCCGCCGCGACCGCGCCCGCGTTCCCGCCCGCGCCGACGATGCCGGCCACCGAGCCGAGCGCCTTGCGGTTCACGAACGGCACGACGGAGAACGTCGCGCCCTCCGACATCTGCACGAAGATGCTGAACACGATCATCGCGGGGATCGCGAGCAGCAGGGCGTCCATCCGCGAGAACACCATCAGCGCGATGCCCTCGAGCAGTAGCACGACGCCGAGGAACAGCACCCGCCCGCGCAGCCCGAAGCGCACGCCGGCGAAGTCGCCGAAGAAGCCGCCCAGCGTCCGTGCGAAGAGGTTCATCAGCCCGAACAGCCCGGCGATGAGCCCGGCCATGCCGACGCTCAGCCCGAAGTGGTCGTGGTAGTAGAGCGCGGCGACGTTGTTGATGGTCAGCTCGATGCCGAAGCATGCGCCGTAGATGACGAACAGCGCCCACACGCGCGGGTCGCTCGCGGCCTCCCGGAACGAGCCCTTCGTCGCCTCGGCCGAGGCAAGCTCGCCCTGCTCTCGCAGCTCATCGAAGTTGCCGTCCGGTGCGTCCTGGGTGAAGCGGTGGTAGGCGAGGCCGGTGATGAGCAGCGCCACGCCGGGCACCACCATCGCCAGCCGCCAGCCAACGGTCTCGCCGACGCCGAGCATCAGCACGCCGGCGAGCAGCAGCGGCATCACCATCTGCGTCACGCCGCCGCCGAGGTTGCCCCAGCCGGCCGTCGTCGCGTTGGCGGTGCCGACGACGTTCGGCGCGAACATCACGGAGGTGTGGTACTGCGTGATGACGAATGCAGCGCCGATCACGCCGATCGCGAGGCGGAAGAGCAGGAACGCCTCGTAGCTCTGCGCCAGGCCGATGCCCATCACGGGCAGCGAGCCGACGACGAGCAGCCAGGTGTACGCGCGGCGCGGACCGATGCGGTCGCTCAGCCAGCCGATGACGAGCCGGGCGACGATGGTGATCGCGACCGACGCGATGATGGTGTTGCCGATCTGCGTCTGCGTCAGGTCCAGGTCGTCGCGCACGATGACCATCAGCGGCGCGATCCCGAACCAGCCGAAGAACGCGAGGAAGAACGCGAACCACGACATGTGGAACGCGCGCATCTGCACGGACTTCAGTGAGAACAGGGAGATGCTGGTCGCCTTGTTCTGGATCTGTGCCGAGTTCACCGCGCGCTCCTTCCTCGCCCGTGGCGGTCGAGTAGCAGGCTAGGGACGGCGCGTTACCGCACCGTGCCATCCGCGTGAACTTCGGGAGACGACGGGATTGCCGAGGGGTGACGAGGGGTTATCGGCGGCGTGAACGCGATGTTTCGCGCGCGCCCCGCTCAGGCCGCGACCGCGGCGACGGGCTCGACGCGGACGGCGGCGAACTTCAGCTCGGGTTGCTTCGAGCGCGCGTCGATGGCCTCGCTCGTGGCGTTGTTGGTGATGGCGTGGCGGTTGAAGAGCTCGCCCCAGTGGAAGGGCGCGAAGACGGCGCCGCTGCGGATCGCGTCGGTGACGCGCGCACGCACCTCCAGGCTGCCTCGCCGCGATGTGACGCGCACGAGCTGCCTGTCGCGGACGCCGAAGTGCCCGGCGTCGTCGGGGTGGATCTCCAGGAACGGGTCGCGCTCGCTGCGCATCAGCTTCGGCACCTTGCCGGTGCGGGTCATCGTGTGCCACTGGTCCTTGACCCGGCCGGTGAGCAGCGCGAGCGGGTACTCCTCGCTGAGGATCTCCGCCGGCTTGCGGTAGCCCGGCGCGTGGAAGCGCGCCCGCCCCTCGGCCGTCGGGAACCGCCCCGCCTCGAAGAGCCGCGGCGAGGACTCCACGCCGGCCCCGCCCCGCGCGTCGAGGGTCGCGCCCTCGGGGAACGGCCACTGGACGCCGGTGCCGGCCTCTCGCAGCACCTCGTAGCTGAGCCCGGTGATGTCGAGGTCGCGGCCACGGGTCAGCTCGCGGTACTCGTCGAAGATCGCCTCGGTGTCCACGTAGTCGAAGGCGTCGCCATGGCCGAGCGCGGCGGCGATGCGGCAGATGATCCGCCAGTCCGGCAGCGCCATGCCCGGCGCCTCCCCGATCTGCTCGAGGAGGCAGATGCGCCGCTCGCTGTTGGTCATCGTGCCGGGCCGCTCGGACCACTGCGCAGCGGGCAGGAGCACGTCGGCGATGCGTCCCGTCTCGGTCGGGTAGTAGGGGTCCTGCACCACGACCAGCTCGGCGCGTCGCAGCGCGGCGCGCACCCGCTCGGCGTTGGGCAGCGAGGCGACGGGGTTCGTGGCGGCGATCCACACGACCTTCACCTCGTCGCGCTCCAGCGCCTCGACCATCTCGATCGCGGTCAGGCCGGGGCGGTCGGAGATAGAGCCGGGCTCGAGGCCCCACGCGTCCTCGACCTCGGCGCGGTGCGTGGCGTCGGCGACGATGCGGTGGCCAGGCAGCGTCGTCGCGAGGCCGCCGCACTCGCGGCCGCCCATGGCGTTGGGCTGGCCCGTGAGCGAGAACGGCCCGGCCCCCGGCTTGCCGATGTTGCCGGTCGCCAGCGAGAGGTTGATGAGCGCGAGGTTCTTGTCGACCCCCGACGTGCTCTGGTTCGCGCCCATCGTCCACAGGCTGAGCATCGGCCCGTTCGTCGCGATGATGCGCGCCGCGTCGACGATCTCCTGCGCGTCCAGGCCCGTGACCGACGACGCGCGCTCGGCGGACCAGCCGTCGAGCGCCCGCTCGACCTCCGCCCAGCCGCTCGTGTGCTCCTCGATGAACGCCGCGTCGAGGCCGCCCGCGAGGCGCACCTCGAAGAGCAGCGAGAGCAGCAGCGCCACGTCGGTGCCGGGCAGCACGGGCAGGTGGATGTCGGCGATCTCGGCGGTGCGGGTGCGCCGCGGGTCCACGACGATGACCTTCACGCCGTCGCGGTCCGCGCGCTTCCGCGCCTTGATGCGGTCGAACAGGATCGGGTGGCAGGCCTCGACGTTCGCGCCGAGGATCAGGAACGTGTTGGCTGCCTCGATGTCCTCGTAGGACGCGGGCGGCGAGTCGGCGCCGAAGGCGAGGTTGTACGCGGCGACGGCGCTGGCCATGCACAGCCGTGAGTTGGTGTCCTGGTTGTTGGTGCCGATGAAGCCCTTGGCGAGCTTGCCGAACAGGTAGTAGTCCTCCGTCGGCAGCTGGCCGGAGCCGTAGAGCATGACCGAGTCCGGCCCATGCTCGGCGACGTTGCGGCGGATCGCGTCGGCGACACGGTCGATGGCCTCATCCCAGCCGGTGACGCGGGTGTGCGCGCCCTTGCGGTCGCGCACCATCGGGGTGAGCAGGCGGTCGCCGGTGTCGAAGACCTGGCCGAGCAGCGCGCCCTTGGCGCAGAGCTTGCCCCTGTTGACCGGGTGGTCGGGGTCGCCTCGCACCTCGCGCACGACGCCGTCCTTCGCGCGCGCGAGCAGGCCGCAGCCCGTGCCGCAGTAGCAGCAGACCGAGCGGCGCCAGCCGTCACCCGCGAGCAGCGGCATCCGCGGCATCGCGCATCACCCGACGGCGACGAGGGCGCGCTCGCGCAGCGCCCCGGCGCCCCGCAGCGACCGCAGTTGCGCCGCCACCGCCTCCGGCAGGTCGGGCGTGAGCACGCCCTCGGCGGTGCGTTCGCCCAGCTGCGCGCTTTCGCCGAGGCATCCGCCGGCGAAGATGTCGGCCGCGTCCAGGATCTCGCCGTCGACGCGCTTGCGGTCGCCGAGTAGGCCGATCTCGCCCGCGCGGTGCTGGCCGCAGGCGTGCGGGCAGCCCGACATCTGGATGCGCACGGGCTCGTCGATCTCGTAGCGCTCCGCGAGCGCGCCGGCGAGCTTGAGCGCCTCCGCCTTGGTGTCGATGAGGCTGAAGTGGCAGTAGTCGTTGCCCGTGCACGTCACCATCGAGCGGATCCACGGCGAGGGCTTCGGGCTGTACGTCTCGAGCAGCGGCTCCGCGAGCAGCGCGCCGAGGGACTCGTCGGGCACGTCCGGGATGAGCACGTTCTGCTGCACCGTGAGCCGCAGCTCGGCGCTCCCGTACTCGGCGGCCAGCCGCCCGAACTCGATCAGGTCGTCGCCGCTCACGCGCCCGACGGGCACGAGGCAGCCGACGACGCTGCGGCCGGGCTGGCGCTGCGGCGAGATGCCGATGTGGTCGCCGCCGTGCTTGCCGGCCGCCGAGGCCGCCGCGCGCTCGAGCGCGACGCCCATGCGCTCCTCGACGGCCGCGCGGAAGCGCTCGATGCCCCACTCGCCGAGCAGGACCTTGAGCCGCGCCCGCTTGCGCGCCTCGCGCGGCCCGTGGTCGCGGAACACCTCGAGGATCGCGAGCGCGACCGGCACGACGCCCTCGGGCTCCACGAAGGCGTCGAGGGGCCGCGCCAGCTCCGGCTGCTGCCCGCCCAGCGCGCCGCCGACGAGGACGTTGAACCCCGCGATCTCACGGCCGGCCTCGACGCGCGTCGCGGGCGCGAACGAGAGGTCGTGCGTCTGCGCGTGCGTGCAGTCCTCGCGGCACCCGGTGATGGAGAGGTTGAACTTGCGGGGCAGGTTGCTGAACCGCTTGCCGCCGATGATCGCCTGCTGCAGCCGCTCGCCGAGCGTGCGCGCGTCGATCAGCTCGTCGGCGCCGAGGCCGGCGAGGGGGCAGTTGACGACATTGCGGACGTTGTCCATGCCGCTCTGCTGCGAGTTGAGCCCGGCCACGGCCAGGCGCTGGAGGACCCACGGGGCGTCCTCGATGGTGATCCAGCGCAGCTGGATGTTCTGGCGCGTGGTGATGTCGGCCGTGCCGCGGCCGCAGCGGTTCGCGATCTCGCCGATGGCCGTGATCTGCTCCGAGGTGAGCACGCCGTTGGGGATGCGCATCCGCAGCATGAAGTAGCCCGGCGTCGCCTTGCGGTGGAAGAGGCCGTACCACTTCAGCCGCTCGAAGTCGTCCGCCGGGATGGCGTCGACGCCCTCGACGGCGTAGCGGTAGAGGTCGGGCAGGACGTCGAGGCCGTCCTTCGCGTCCTTGATCGCCTCGATGCGGTTGGGAGCCATGGGCGTCCT
>DAOULE010000031.1:0-9871 GCA_034420575.1 Dehalococcoidia bacterium | reverse complement strand
CCGGGTCCGCGCCCAGGTTCCCGATGATCATGACTTTGTTCAACATGGCGCACTTCCCCCATGGTGCAGTGGGGAGTGGTTTGCGATCCGTGCGTACTGTAACGCGCTCGCGTGCGGCGTGCGCAACCGGCGCAAGCGGATCATTCTGCGCCGGCGACGGCGGCCGGGGGCGCCTCGGTCTCCTCGGACGCCGCATCGTCCGCGGCAGCCTCGGTCTCGGGAGCCGTCGCCTCGGCTGCGGGCGCCTCGGTCTCCGCGCTCGGCGCCTCGGCAGCAGGGGCCTCGGCAGGCTCGGCCGGAGCTTCGGTCTCGGCAGCGGGCGCCTCGGCGGCCGGCGCTTCCGCAGCGGCGGCCTCAGCTACGGGTGCTTCGGCGGCGGGCGCAGCGGCGGGAGTCTCCGCGGGAGCCGCCTCGCCACCCTCGGCGGGTGCATCGGCCGGGGGCGCATCCGCCGGGGGCGCGTCGGCCGCAGCCTCCGCGGGCCGGTCGGCGAACGAGGAGCGGCCACCGGCGGGGCGACGCATGTCGACTTCCTGCTCCGGGGGACCCTCGTAGCCGGGGATCACGCCGGAGATGAGCAGGTGGCGCAGGATGTCCTCGTTGATGTTCAGGGCGCGCTCGAACTCGGCGGCGCGCTCGCCCGGGAGGTTGACGTAGGAGAGGACGTAGGTGCCTTCGAAGTGGTGGCGGATGGGGTAGGCGAGACGCCGTCGGCCCCAGTTGTCGACCATGGAGACGGAGCCGCCGACGCCTTCGATGAGGCCCCCGACCCGCTCGACCATGGCGTCAACATCCTCGGCCGACAGACGAGGGCTGATCACGTACAGCAGTTCGTACTCGTTCAAGCGTCTCCTTCGCCGGGCTGTCCAGCCCACGGGCCCGCTGACCCGACCGACTCCGTCACATTCGCGAGGCTATCGGCCGTTGAAGCAACGGCCGCCGGCTCAGCGGCGGCCGAACCCACATCGATGATGGGCGCACCCCACGCGCGCACGCAAGTATAAGTCGCCCCGATCGACGGGCAACCCTCGCGCCCTGCGCTGGCTCACGGCCACACCCACTCACCGTCATATCCGATGGCAGTGGTGCGCCACGCCGACGCGGCAATCCGCTCGAGCATCTCAGAGATCGCCCGATCATCCTCACGGTAGTGGCTGCGCCCGAGTTCGGCCGGATAGCCCAGACCCAGCACCAGCCACCCATCCAGAGCGGGAGGCGGCCATTCGTGAGAGGCCGCAGGCCCGTACCCGACCGCTAGCCATGTCCCCTCTCTGAACAGGGTTGATCCGAGGTATGTCTCAAACGGACAAGGGGGGCACAGCCAGTCATCCCGTTCATCGGTGTGGGGGTTGCTGACCACCCAGACCTCGGCCTCCTGACCGGGCGCGATAGGAGGTACATCAACGACCGTGAAGGAGAACGGCCCCCACCACTCGCCGAGGCGCGCACCCGTCTCCGGGTCGCGTCGGGAGTAGTGGCCTCCCCCCTGTCGGTGGGCGTAGCTCCCCCCGGTAGTGCGGACCATCCTCTCGACGCCCATGGCTTGAGGGAAACGCTCATCGTGGGTGAGCAGGGTCGGCGGATCGCAGTCGGGCAGACCGAGCCGGTCGAGGTCGTGGTAGTCGGCGTCGCGCAGCGGTGGCGGCACGCAGCCCACAAGCGCGTTCCCGGCCAGCCCCACCTGGGTCAACTTCGTGAGCAGGGCCAGCTTCGACGGGACGGTGCCGGTGAGCCGGTTCCCGTCGAGTCGGAGCTCCGTGAGTTCCGTGAGGTCACCCAGCCAGCCCCATATCTCACCGTCGAGGCCGCGGTCGGCAAGATCCAGCCCCGTCACGCGTGGTGGCCACCCCGACAGCCTCACGCCCTCCCACAGGCTCGTAGGCGTGCCGGCGCTCCAGTTCAGCTCGGCCGTCCCGGCGAGCGCGGCGCGGAGCGCGAGCAGGTACTCGCGGTCTACCGCCAGCCCCGGATTGCCCACCGGTACCGAGACAGCGAGGTCGCCATAGCGATAGCGGGCGCCGTTGAACTCGCTGTGCCCATCGTCGAGTGGCAGCGGGATCATGCCCAACGGACTCCAGTGGAACGCCTCCCATGGCCAGCCTCCCGCATACCACCCGGGAGCGTCGCGCTTCAGACACGGGGTGACGCATACGCGCACGTAGATCAGTTCCGGAGCCCGGTAGCGCTGCCACAGGCGTAGTTCGGTGCCCGCGATCGCGAGGTCGCGGAAGGTGTGGAAATGGTGCAGCCAGAGGCTGCCCACGTCTTCGTCGAGCGGAAAGGCGATCCGGTCCGTCTCCAGGGGACCGCCCGTCTGCAGATGCTCGTCTTGCGGGCGTGCCTGGACCCAGGTGTCTTGGGGGTCTTCGACGTTTTGCCAGACGCGCAGTTCGATCATGACCTCGGCGGCGGGAAGGCTGCGCCCGCCCGCCGGCGGGGGCCACGCGCCGCCCCGTTCGGCGACGCCGACAGGGTCGCTGCCACCGAGTCGGGCGCCGACGAGGCCGCCAAGCACTGCGGCGACGACGAGCGACACCACGACGGCCGTGGCGCGCCGCAAGGGCGGGCGCTTCTCGCGCTCCTCGGGGCTCATGGCGCGTCGGCCATCCACAGCGAGGCGGTCCTGTCGCTCGCGGCGCGGCCGAGCGGCACACGCAGCTGAGCCTGCTCGACCGTTCCGAGGGTGGCCATCAATGTCGTGCTACGGGCAGTAGGCACCTTCACCCTCCACCCGAGAATACGTCGCAGCGACACGTACGGTTTCCCGCGTCCGTCAGCGGGACGCACGCTATGCCGTGGATAGGCGCCGCCCAAGCTCCCTCGATCGACGGGCAACCCTGACACCGGGCGCCGGCTCACGGCCACACCCATTCACCGCCATCGTCCACGGCCCTGTTGTGCCAGACTGAGGCCGCGATCTGCTCAAGGATCGCAAAGATGGCCGGGTCATCCTCCGCGTAGTGGCTCCGTCCTGATTCGAAAGCGAGTCCCCCGTTCAGCTTGAGCCAGTTCCCATGGCCGAACGCCACCCGCACCTTGTCGTCGGCCCCGTCGGCTCCGGGATAGCCCCACTCCCAATGGACCCGGAACCCCGGGTCGGCGGAGTGGAACTTCGAACGAGCGGGGAGATCGAAGACCCGATAGAAGAGGCCCCCGTGCCAGTAGTAGCTGTCTTCTCCGCGGGGCGTCTCGTAGCGTCCGGGAAAGCGGTTGTCCTCGAAGAGAAGATTGGGAGGGTCGCAGTCTGGCAGGCCGAGCCGCGCGAGGTCGTGGTACGCAACGTTGCGCAGCGGGGGCGGCACGCACCCCACGAGCTCGTTTCCCGCGAGCCCCAGCTGGGTCAACTTCGAGAGCATGGCGAGCTTCGTCGGCACCGTGCCCGCGAGTCGGTTCCCATCGAGCCGCAACTCCGTCAGCTCGTTGAGCTCGCCCAGCCAGCCCCATATCTCGCCGTCGAGGCCGCGGTCCGCCAGGTCGAGCGCCACCACCCGCCGCGGCCACCCGGTCAG
This sequence comes from Dehalococcoidia bacterium, assembly GCA_034420575.1. Lineage (GTDB taxonomy): Bacteria > Chloroflexota > Dehalococcoidia > UBA2979 > UBA2979 > VXMT01. The sequence goes on along the minus strand of DAOULE010000031.1, from coordinate 6,362 downwards.
CCGCACGCCCTCCCACTCGCTCGTGGGCGTGCCTGCGCTCCAGTTCAGCGCCGCCGCTCCGGAGAGCGCGCCGCGTAACGCCAGCAGGTACTCGCGGTCCGCCGCGAGCCCCGGATTGCCTACGGGCACCGCGATGGCGAGATCCGCAGAGCGGTAGCCGCCGAACTCGCCTTGTCCGTCCTCTAGTGGGACCCGAATCATGCCCAGCGGGTTCCAGGCGACGGCCTACCAGGGCCAGTACTCCTCCACCCCGCGATCGCGCCGTAAGTCAGTCTTAGCGGGGAGGGTCCCCCATTTCCTGCACGGAGTGAGGCAGGCGCGCACGTAGATCAGCTCGGGCGCGCGGTAGCGCTGCCACAGGCGCAGCTCGACGCCCGCAATAGCGATGTCGCGATAGGAGTGGCCCTGCTCCTCGATGACGTCGGGGTGAGCTTCATCCAGCGGGAGGCGGACCGGGCCGGGCGTCTCCCAGCTCCCTCCCAGCGGGCGCGCCTGGATCCACACGTCCCATGGGTCCTCGACGTGCTGCCAGACGCGCAGCTCGACCACGACCTCCCCGCCGTCGGCGCTCACCATGCTCGATGGCGGAGGCGGCCATTCGCCGCCGCGCTCGGGGGTAGCTTCCGGGACCGAAACAGGGTCGGCGCCACCACCATCGAGTCGGGCGCCGACGACGACGCCGAGCAGGGCGGCAACGATCAGCGCCGCTCCGATGGTCGCCGCGCGCAACGCAGGCGGACGCTTCTCGCGCTCCCCTGGGCTCATGGCGCGTCGTCCATCCACAGCGAGGCGGTTCTGTCGCTCGCGGCACGGCCGAGCCGCACACGCAGACTGAGCCTGCTCGACCGTCCGAGGGTGGTAATCAACGTCGTGCTACGGGCAGTGGGCACCTTCACCCTCCACCCGAGAATACGTCACAGCGAGGCGTACGGTTTCCCGCGCCCGTCAGCGGGCCGAGCAGTATGCCACGGATGGTCACAGACCACGCTCCCCCGATCGACGGGCAACCCTCGCGCCATGCACGGCGCACGCTCCGGGCTGCGCCAGCCGGAGTGCGACAGGGCCGCGCGAGCAGACCGTCTTGTGCGGCGTGGCGCGTTAGACTAGATCCGGGATCGCGGAGGGGCCAACGATGAACGTGAGCGTGAAGGCCAAGTACGCAGACGGCGTCTTCACGCCGTTGGAGCCGCTCGACCTGGATGACGGCATCGAGGTCATCGTGTCCGTTACCTCGCTGCGTTCCGACTCGGGCGGCGGCTCCGCGCTGCTAAGGATTATCGAAGAGCTGGACGCTGAACATCCGCCGGACGAGCTGTCTCCGCTCCCGGTCGACCTCGCTGAGAACGCCAAGCACTACTTGTACGGTGGGCCGAAGGCCTGATCCCTGTGGGTGTGGCCTTCGCGGATGCGGGCTACTGGATAGCACTCCTCAATCCGCGTGACAGGCTGCACGATGCTGCGCTGGCGATAGCGGCCAGTCCCGACTTCGACCACATCGTGACGACGCACATGGTCTTGACGGAGACGCTGAATCTGGTTGGGAGTATCGGGCCGGACCACCGTCAGCGGGCCGCGGACCTGGCGACCGCTCTCGCTGAGAGCACGGACGTGGACATCGTGCCGCAGACGCCATCGCAGTTCGACGCGGCACTGGAGCTGTACCGAGCCCGCGCCGATCAGTCGTGGAGTCTGACCGATTGCGCCAGCTTCCTGGTGATGCAGGAGCGCGGGATCACAGTCGCGCTCACGCACGATCGCGACTTCGAGCAGGCTGGGTTCACCGCCCTGATGAGGGACGCTGACCCGACCGCCAACTGACTACCTCGCGTTGCGGGCCACGAACGGCTACGCCGTCGGTACGCCCGGCGCGGGGAACGCGTCGCACAGCTCCAGCACGTCGGCGTGTGCGGACGCCGCGACGTCGTCGTCCTCGGGCGCGTCGAGGACGCGCGCGATCAGCTCGCCGACCCGACGGATCTCGTCGGACTCGAGGCCGCGCGAGGTGAGCGCGGGTGTGCCGATGCGGATGCCCGAGGCGGTCGCCGGGGGCAGCTCGTCGTACGGGATCGCGTTCTTGTTGACGACGATGCCCGCGCGGGCGAGCGCGTCTTCGGCACTCTGACCGGTGAGCCCCTTCGGCGTGACGTCGACGAGTAACAGATGGTTGTCCGTCCCGCCGCTCACCACGCGCAGCCCGGCGTCGACGAGGGTCTCGCCGAGCGCGCGGGCGTTCTCGACGGTCTGCCGCGAGTAGGCGCGGAACGCCTCGTTCGAGGCCTCGCCAAGCGCCACAGCCTTGCCGGCGATGACGTGCATGAGCGGGCCGCCCTGCGCGACCGGGAAGACGCCGCGGTCGACCTGGCGGGCGTAGTCGGCGTCGCAGAGCACGAGGCCGCCGCGCGGGCCGCGCAGCGTCTTGTGCGTCGAGCTGGTGATGAGCTGGGCGTGGCCCACGGGGGTGGGGTGGACGCCGGCGGCGACGAGGCCGGCGATGTGCGCCATGTCGGCCATGTGCATTGCGCCGATGCTGTCGGCGATCTCGCGGGCGCGCTGGAAGTCGATGCTGCGCGGGTAGGCCGTCGCGCCGGTCACGATGAGCTTCGGCCGGTGCTCCTCGGCAAGGCGCGCCATCTCCTCGTAGTCGATGGTCTCGCTCTCGCGGTCGACGCCGTAGGAGACGAACTCGAAGAGGCGGCCGCTGAAGTTGACGTGGCTGCCATGGGTCAGGTGTCCGCCCTGGTCGAGCCGCATGCCCATGACCGTGTCGCCGGGCTTGAGCACGGCGAAGTAGACGGCCATGTTCGCCTGCGCGCCGGAGTGGGGCTGGACGTTCGCGTGGTCGGCTCCGAAGAGCGTCTGCGCGCGCTCGATGGCGAGCGACTCGACCTCGTCGACAAAGTCGCAGCCGCCGTAGTAACGGCGGCCGGGGAGTCCTTCGGCGTACTTGTTGGTGAGCACGCTGCCGACGGCTTCGAGGACGGCCTGCGAGGTGAAGTTCTCGGAGGCGATCATCTCGAGCGTCGTACGCTGCCGGCCCTCCTCGCGCGCTATCGACGCGGCTACCGCCGGGTCCGCCTCCGCGAGCGTCGTGCTCAAGTCCGCCACCATGCTCATGTTCGCCCCTTGAACCCCTCGACGTGCCTGTCATTCCACCCTAGCACGCATGCACGCGGTATTCGCCAGCGTCCGGGGGTGTCGCGGAGCGTCAGACGGCGACGGGCGGCCCCACCTCGTCGACGCGCACGCGCGTCTCCAGGCGGTGGGTGTCGGCGGCCGTACACAGTGCCGTGCCGGGCGTGAGGCACACGGCCGCGCCCGCGGCCGTCGCAGTCACCAGCGCTTCGGACCAGCCGTGGTCGCGGATCAGCGAGAACAGCAGCCCGGCGAGGAACGCATCACCCGCCCCTACCGCCGAGTTGACCTCGACGGACGGCGCGGGCACCCGGAAGTCGCCGTCGGACGTCGAGGCGACGCAGCCCTCGCTGCCGCGGGTGATGACGACGTGCTCGACGCCCCAGGAGCGCAGCATGCGCGCCGCGTCGAGCGCCGCGTCGGCGCCGTCGATGGTGCTGCCGAGCAGCCTCCCGGCCTCGTGGTCGTTGAGCTTGAGCAGGTTCGGGGCGGCGCCCGCCGCCAGGACCTGCGCGACGATCTGGCCGTCGGCGTCCAGCGCGGTCTTCGCCTGCCGGTCGACCGCAATGCCGAGCAGGTCGACGTACAGTCCGGCGTCGGTGCCGGGGGGAATCGACCCGGCCAGCACGAGCCAGCTCTCGATGCGCGGCCGCAGCCGCCGCGCGATGCGCGATCGCAGCTGCGAGATCGCGTGCTCGGTCACCAGCGGGCCGGGTGCGGCGAGGACAGTGTGCACGTGGCTGGTGCGGTCGAGGATCGTGATGTTGGTGCGGGTCTCGCCCGGCACGAACATGAACTCGCAGCCGATCCCCGCATCGAGCAGGGAGTCCTCGATCATCCGGCCCATGTCGCCGGGCGCGAAACCGCAGGCGAGCGGCTCGTAGCCGAGCTCCTTGAGCACGCGGGCGACGTTGATGCCCTTGCCGCCGACGTCCCAGCGGTTTGAGGCGACACGGTTGGTGTCGCCCTCGACGAGCGCGTCGATCTCGATGGTCTGGTCGATCGCGGGGTTGAGTGTGACGGTGACAATCACTGGAGCCTCCCGCCGGTGCCCCGTTCACCCGATTCTAGGACCGTGCGGCACGCGCTTACCAGCCCTCCCCGGCCTGCCCTAGTCCTCCCTTGCTACGGCAAGGGTGTAGACGCGCTCGGCGCCGGCGTCGAGCAGCGTCCGAGCAGCCGCGCCGAGCGTCGCCCCGGTCGTCGCGACGTCATCCACGAGCAGCACCGAGGCGGGCGCGGCTCCGCGAGCCTCGAACGCCCCGGCCATGTTGCGGCGGCGGCGATCGACGCCGAGCGCGGTCTGCGCGCCCGTTGCGCGGCGACGCCTGAGCAGCCCGTCGCGCAGCGGCACGCCGAGCTCGTCGGCGACGGCATCGGCGAGGACCGCCGCCTGGTCGAAGCCTCGCCGCCGACGCCGCGCGCCGTGCAACGGCACGGCGGTGACCGCGTCCACGTCCCACGACGCGGGCGCCATGCGCGCCGCCGCCCGTCCGAGGGGCTCGAGGAGCGCACTCACGCCCCGGAACTTCGCTTCGATGACGGCTCGCCGCGCGGGGCCGATGAAGCGGTACGGCGTCCGGAGTCCCTCGAACGCAGGTGGGGCGGCGGCGCAGCGCGAGCACGCCCCATCGCGCCGCCATGAATCGCGCGGCTGGTTAGCCGTGGGGAGCCAGCAGCGCGGGCAGCGAGGGGGACTCGCGTGGGGCAGCGCCTCGAGACACCCGTGGTGGAGGGCGGCGCCGAAGCGGCCGCAGACGAGGCAGCGCTGCGGGAGCACCGCGTCGGCGAGGCCTTGCCGGAGCGCGGCGACGAGTGTCGGCGGTGCGTTCCGCGCGGTCACGGTGACCTGCCCCGCGGTGCTCGCCCCGGCCGGGGCTGCGGCGCGCCGGGCGTATACTTGCCGCGGCGGTAGCCCCTCGACGGGGCGACCCGGGGCGAGGGAGTTCCGACGTGCAGATCCGTATCCGGCTCTTCGCGCAGCTTCGCGAACTCATGGGCGGCGACCTCGACGAGGACGTCGGCGGGGACCGCATTACCGTCGCCGAGCTTCATCGCCACCTCGAACGCACACACCCGGCGCTCGAGCCGTACCTGCCCACGCTCGCCGTCGCCATCAACCAGGAGTACTGCCTCGACGCCGCCACCGAGATCGGCCCGGGCGACGAGGTGGCGCTGATCCAGCCCATCTCCGGCGGCGCCGACACCACGCCCCGCTACCTCATTACCGGGGAAACGCTGGACCGCGACGCGCTGCGCGACCTCGTCGCGACCGACGCGAGCGGGGCCGTCGTGCTGTTCGAGGGCGTGGTCCGCAACCACCATGAGGGCCGCGCCGTCGCGCGGCTGGAGTACGAGGCGTACGCGCCGATGGCCGAGCGGCAGATGGCCGCCGTCGGCGACGAGGTGCTCGCCGAGTACGCGGACCGCGAGGTGCATGCCATCGCCGCCCATCACCGCATCGGGATGCTGGAGATCGGCGATGTCTCGCTCCTCGTGGCCGTCTCCGCCGCGCACCGCGGCGACGCCTTCAAGGCCGCCTTGCGCGCGGTCGATCGCATCAAGGAGACGGTGCCGGTCTGGAAGCGCGAGCACGGCGTCGACGGGTCGATGTGGCAGGAGGGCGTGAGTCCCCGGCCCGAGGGAGCGGAGCACCTCGCCGGCGCGTAACACGGGTGGCCTCGGAGCCGTTAGCCCATTTGCCCGATGATGACCCCAACGGCAATGGCAATCGCCGTCAAGATGAGCCCGAAACCGCCAGCCATGATCGCGCCGAGCTTGATCACCAGCCTCGACTCAACCCGGTCGATCTTCTCATCCAGGTGGTCCATGCGTCGCTCAAGCGCCGCGAGTGCCAGCGCCAGATCCTGCCTAGTGACGAGATCCTCCGGCTGCGCCGCAATTTGCGTCGCGAGCACGTCGGCCTGCTCCTCGCTGAAGCCTGCCGCGCGTAGCTCTTTCGAGATGCTGAGCGTGTCTGGTGCCATTGCCAAGAGTGTACCTCGTCACCTTGCCGTGGGAGCGGCTGGCGCCCAGAACATAGCACGGTTTGCCAATCACGTTACTTATACAAATTATGCGCCCATCCGGTAGTCGGGCACCCGCAGCTCGTACACCGTCGCCACCTGCAGGTCGCCCAGGCGTGAAGCGATCCGCGGCTCCAGCTTGGTGAGTTCGAGGTCGCTCGTGACCACCGTCGGCCGGCTGCCGAGGTGGCGGTAGTTGAGCAG
>DAOULE010000030.1:0-3691 GCA_034420575.1 Dehalococcoidia bacterium | reverse complement strand
TCGATCGGCATCGAGGTCTACCAGCCATGGGTGCGGGGCATCCGCTTCGGCGGGGTGTTCCTGACGAACATCTCGTACTACGACTGGGGCGACCAGATCGCGGGGGCCTGGCTGGACAAGTAGCGAGCACTCCTCGGTACACACCCTCGGTAGAGGGGCTTGGCGGGCGGCCTGCGGGCCGCCCGCTCCGCGTCCGCCGCCCCTCTCGACTCGACCCGCGACCCGCGACCCGCGAGGGAACCTCGCCAGCCTGCGTGGCGTATATCACTGTGAGGGACGCGCGACGGTCAGCCGTCGGCGCGCGATCATCGTGCCGGGTGTCGAGGAGCTGATGTGGCGGAGCGCGAGCAGGCAGTAGACCCGTCGATACGACGGCTGAGCCGCCGAAGGCTGCTGCGAGGCAGCCTGCTCGGCGGCGCGGGCCTCGCCGCAGCGGCGCTCCTCGGCTGCACGCAGGACGAGGACGCCTCGCCACCCCCAATCGCCGGCGGTGACGCCGATCCGACAACCACCCCGTCCCCGGCGCCCGCGGCCGAGCCTGGCGTCGCCAGGCCTGGCGGCGACATCGCGCGTCCCACGGCGACGCCGACGCCCGATGGCCGCGACGAGGAAGTTCAGGGAATCATCATCAACGGTCACGATCTCCCGTACCCGTACGAGTTCCCGGAGCCGCTGGGCCTGAAACCGAAGGCCGGCGGCACACTGTCCATCGGCGCCACGTTCGATTTCGGAGGCTTGGATCCCGTACACGCAGCCGAGGGAGGCTCGGTCGCCGTTCTCAACATGGTCTACAACCGGCTGATCGGCATGGTGGGCGGCATTCACAAGCACCCCTTCGGGGTCGACGTTGAACCGGAGATCGCCTCGTGGTGGGAGCGTACGCCGGACGCCGCGCTGTACTCGTTCGGGATCCGCGACGACATCAAGTGGCAGAACATCGCCCCACTCAACGGCCGGCCCTTCACCTCTGCCGACGTCAAGTACGCCTTCGACCGCTACTCGACCGGGGGCCTGCACCAGTCCTACTGGGCGAACGTCGGTGCCATCGAGGCACCCAGTGATACCTCGATGACGATCCGGATGTCGAAGGCGACGGCGGACTTCATCCTGCCGCTCGCCAGCCGCTACCAGCCGATTTACCCGAAGGAGCTCGTCGACAGCGGAGAGATCGAGTCGAGAGCGGTCGGCAGCGGCCCGATGATCCTGTTCGAGCTCGTGGAGGGGAGCCACGCGATCTTTGTGAAGGAGCCACGGCACTGGGAGCGTGAGGCCCTGCTCGACGGCGCGCGCTTCGAGTTCGTCCCGGATCACGCCGAGCGGCTCGCGCTCTTCCGCGACGGCAGGCTCGACTACGCACATTTAGTCGCCACCAACGTGGAGGCACTGGCAGCCCTGCTCGACGCAGAGCCGAATGCGCAGATCAACCTGGCGTCGATCGTGGCGGGTAGCCAGCCGCTCGGTCTGAACCTCGCCCATCCGAAGTTCGCTGACGAGCGTGTGCGCCGGGCGATCACCCTGGCGCTCGACCCCACCCTGATGGCAGACCGGGTGTACGACGCCGTGGCCAAGGTTCTGCCGCTCCACCCCTGGATCTACGCGCGCGATTATGAGCCCGACCCGGGTGGGTTCGGCCCGTGGTTCGGGCGGCACGACCGGGACGCCGCGGAGCGATTACTCCAGGCCGCGGGCGCCGAGGATCTCTCGTTCGACTGCGTCTACCACGGCTACGGCGACCCAACGCTGCACACAATCACCAACATGGTCGTCGAGCAGCTCGCCGCTGTTGGCATCACCGTGCACTCGCGGCACCTCGACCGGCGCGACTTCGAGGGGATATGGCAGTCGGGCACACTCCCGGAGGCCAGCACCTCAGCGCGCCGGCCGGACGGCTTCGACGCAGACCACTTCTTCTACCAGCTGGTCCACTCCCGATCGGCGAAGAACCTCTGGGGGCTCGACGACCCACAGGTCGACGCATGGGCCGAGGCGCAGCAGGTCGAACTCCACCCGCACGCACGCCGGGAGATCCACAACACGATGTGGGAGTACTTCCTCGACAAGATGTTCTGGCCCCCGCTGCCGTCACCGCTGCGGTTCGAGGTCTACCAGCCGTGGCTCCGCGGGGTCCGGTTGGGCGGCATCCTCGGCACGAACACCCTGCACGACCTCGGAGAACAGATCGCCGACGCATGGATCGACGACCGCGTCCCGGGACGGCTGGGATAGACGCGGGCCACCACGCCACCTCGCGCGCCGCTAGCAGGGAGCCCGTGTAGCCTCGATCCATGCCGATCGCGGCCGATCTCGCCATCCACACGCAGGGGCTGCGCAAGTCGTACGGCGCCATCGAGGCCGTGCGGGGCGTGGACCTCGCGATCGGGCACGGCGAGGTGTACGCGCTGCTCGGGCCGAACGGCGCGGGCAAGACCACGACCGTCGAGATCCTCGAGGGGCACCGCGAGCGCGACGACGGCGAGGTCAGCGTGCTCGGCTACGACCCCGCGCGGCGCGAGCCGGCGCTGCGCCGGCGCATCGGCATCGTGCTGCAGACGCCGGGCGTCGAGCCGTACCTGAACGTCGCCGAGGCCATCGAGCAGTACCGCGGCTACTACCCGAACCCGCGCCCACTCGACGAGATCATCGAGGTCGTCGGGCTCACCGAGCAGCGCGACCAGCGCATCCGCAAGCTCTCCGGCGGCCAGCAGCGCCGCCTCGATGTCGCGATCGCCCTCGCGGGCGACCCGGAGCTGCTGTTCCTGGACGAGCCGACGACGGGCTTCGACCCGGCGGCGCGGCGGCAGGCGTGGGACATGGTGCGCAACCTGCGCTCCTCCGGCGCCACCGTGCTGCTCACCACGCACTACATGGACGAGGCGGAGCACCTCGCCGACCGCGTCGGGGTCATCGTCGAGGGGGCGATGGCGGCCGAGGGGACGCCCGAGCAGCTCATGGCCGGTAGCGCCGCCGCCGTCGTGTCGTTCCGCCTCCCGGCGGAGCACGCACGGCTCCTCGACGGCGTCGAGGGCGTGCGCGACGCCGGCGACGGACGGTTCGAGGTGCGGACGGAGTCGCCGACGGCGCTGCTCCACGACCTCACGGGCCGCGCGATCGAGGCAGGCGCCGAACTCGCCGAGTTGCGCGTCGAGCGCGCCACGCTCGAGGACGTGTACCTCGACCTCACGTCGGGAGCTGCGTCGTGACCACCGCGCGGCTGCTGCTGCGCCAGCTGCGCTATGAGCGGCGGGCGTTCGTCCGCAACCCGGCCGCGGCGTTCTTCACCTTCGTCTTCCCGCTCATCTTCCTCGTGATCTTCAACCTCATCTTCGGCAACGACACCATCCTGCTGGAGGGCGGTGAGACGAACACCGCAACGTTCTACACTCCCGCGATCGCGGCGTTCTCGGTGATCAACGCCTGCTACACGGGCCTCGCGATGTCCATCTCCTTCGCCCGCGACCAGGGGCAACTCAAGCGCATCTCCGGCACGCCGCTGCCGAAAGGCGCCTACCTGGGCGCGAAGGTGGCGCTCATGACGATCATCGGGCTCCTCCTGGTCGCGGTGGTCACGGCGTTCGGCGCGGTCTTCTACAGCGTCGACGTGCCGACGGGCACGCTGCCCGCGTTCGTGCTCACGCTCGCCGTGGGATCGGCCGCCTTCGCGATGCTCGGGCTGGCGACGACGGCGTTCGTC
>DAOULE010000029.1:0-33230 GCA_034420575.1 Dehalococcoidia bacterium | reverse complement strand
GCCGTCTACGGCGACTACGTCACGCTCGGCCACCACGTCATCTGCCACGCCAAGGCCGTCGGCACCAACTCGCTGATCGGTAACGGCGCGGTCGTGAACGGCGAGGTGGTCGTCGGGGAGTACTCGATCGTCGCGGCCGGCTCGCTCGTGCTCGACAACGCCGAGTTCCCGCCCAACTCGTTCATCGTCGGCTCGCCCGCCGAGGCGCGACGCGAGACGCAGGAGCGCCACCACGAGATGGCGAAGGGCATCGCGCTGGGCTACGCGCGCAACGGCCAGGACTTCAAGGAGGCGGGTCTCGGCGACGTGCCCGAGGAGTTCCTGATGCAGGACGCCCCCACCGACGTCCCGCCCCCGCCCGAGCGCACCTCGATGTCCCGGGACTAGCGAGGCCTCGGTAGCGGGTGAGCCCGTCGAGCGCATGTCGTTCCGCCCGCCGCAGGCACCGCAGTCGCGGGTGTGAGGGCTATGGCTCCGCGTGGTCGAGGTTCTCGTGGGCGACCCACCCGTCCATTCCATCTTCGGTCCGGACTCTGACCGCGAACCCGGAGTAAGCCCCGCCGCGATAGAAATCGACGACCGGGTCGCGGTTGGGCCCGGGCTCGCTCAGGACGACTCGTACTCCATTCGGAAGGCAGTCGAGCACTGTGCCCTGATCTGACGGCGCGCTGCGAAGGCGGAGGCAGTTCGTGGTCCGCGCGACCTGGAAGGCGAGCGTGTCGTCGAAGGGTGGGAACTCAATGGACGGCTGTGCAAAGAGAAAGAGACCACCTCCGGTGGGCCATGCCCCGGCAAGAGTCAGGCTCAATTCCTTCCCGACAATCCCCCAAGACGGCAAAAGGTAGTCGTAGCCACCGTAGACGCTACCGTGACGTAGCACAGCGAAATGCCAGCGGTCATTGTGGGCGTCGTAGGTCGCGACGGTTCGCCCCCGCCCGTCCCCGCCTGGGCCTCGGCAAAATAGCGGCCGCCTTCGGCCGGGGCGATGATTGTCCCCTCCCGGAACGGCCAGCCTGGACAGCCCGTGGGGGGGTCCGGTAGTCGCTCTATCTCTGGCTCCGGACGAATCCGGAGCAGTACTGGCCCGGTTTGGCCGCAAGTCGTCGGCGCTGTCCGCAAGACGAGGCCGTCACCGGTCGCAAGCCAGTCGGCGCTGTCGCCGCGGAATTGGAGGGACGCCGAGCGTACTCGGAAGAGGGGCTCGCCCGTTGCGGCGTCAGCCACGACCACGGATGGCCAAGCCTCGCCGGCCTCATAGAACCCGATGTCGTAGCCTTCCTCCTGCCGGACGACGTGCCGACCGTCCGGAGCGTAGCTGTATGCGGTTGCGGTGTCCGGGTCGACGGCGATCGGAGACACCAGGGTAGACAGCGTTTCCGCATCCCAATTGAAGCGGCGCCATTCGCGAGGCGCCCGCTGCCATCCGCCCCCGGCCGACTCCTCATACACGATGTGCACGAGAATCTCCTCGCCCGCACGCGAAAGCGTCTGTGTCACGCGGGCGGGCATGCCCCAGTCCGGGTGTGCGGCGCTCTGGTACAGCACGGTCTCAGTCCACGCCTCCAGGTCGAACACGGATACGGTGCCCTCCCCAGCCAAGAGCAGGTGCCTCCCGTCGGGCGAGAATTGGGGCTCTAAGGTTCGCTTGAGCGTCCCGATCTCGTTGAACTCGGTGTCAGCGAGTACATCATCCCCGTCGAGGTACCTCGTATCGCGGAGCAGCAACCGGTCTTGCGAAGCCGTGATCAACTCAAGATGGTCAGGCAGCCTCCACACAGCGTCACGCGCGCGGTCCAGCAACACGTTCGGGCCGCTGCCTCGCGTCGTGATCCAGCGATTCCGACTGCCGTACACGGCATAACTCGGCAGGAACTGACGCGCAGCCGAGAACCCCCTCACGTCGGCACGCTCTTCCCAATCCGCGAGCCGATACCCTTGAATCTGGCCGGTTTCCGGATCCATCAGGAAGATACCCTCGGACCAGTCGATCCGCTCGCCGGACACGAAAGTTCGCTGCTCGAACGCAGCGGGAGCAGGTTGGATGAGGTCTGCGAGCTGCCCGGTCGGTGCGGCCTCGAGCTGTGGTGTTGCAGTGGGCGTGGGACTTGGCGAGGTAGTAGCGGCCGGGCCGGGTTCGGGTGTTGGACTGACTGTTGGAGTGGGGCTTGGCGCGGTCGTCGCGCGAGGTGTCGCGCTTGCGTCGGGCGTCGCTGTAGGTGTGACAGTCGAGGTAGGTGTCGCCGTCGGAGTCGCGCTGTGCTCGACAGTCGCCACGGCCGCGGGCGTCGAGGCGGCCTCTGGCGTGGCGACGGGCGGGAGGGCGACCGTCGACGGGTCGCCATTGCCCGGCACCACGACGAGCACCACGGCCACCGCTACCACGGCGGCGACCACCGTCACGGTCACGCCCACGGCCGCTGCCGTCCCCAACCCCACCCACACCAACGGCCGCGCGACGTAGGTGAGGGCCGCAGGAACGGCGAACCACGCCGGGAGGCGGCCTCGACGCTCCTCGGGGCGCCAGGCGGCGAGCGCGCGCCGGTCGCGCAGCTCGAGCTTCCCGAGCATGTTTGAGACGTGGTACTTCACCGCGTCCGCGCTGATGCCCAGCCGCGCGCCGATCTCGGCGTTCGTCCCGCCCTCGCGCAGCGCCTCCAGCACGCGCCACTCGGCCGGAGTCAGCACGTCGGGATGGCGCGGCCTGCCGCCACGATTGCGCTCCATGGAACCATCGTAGCCCGCACCCCCGCGAGGTTTCCCTACCCGACCCCACGTGGGACGAACGAGCGCCGCCCGGCGGGCGCGAGGGCTCCTTGCTATCCTCGACGCACCCCGGCCCACTGCCGGGCGGCGGCGAGGGGACGGGCGGCATGCGGGCGGAGATCGTCTCGATCGGCACCGAGATCCTGCTCGGCGAGATCACCGACACCAACGCCGCCTTCATCGCCTCGCAGCTCCCCGAGTTCGGCATCGACCTGCTCTACGTCACCCAGGTCGGCGACAACCCCGGCCGCCTCCACGAGGTGCTCGCCCGCGCCCGCGAGCGCTCCGACTACACCTTCGCCACCGGCGGCCTCGGGCCGACCGAGGACGACGTGACCCGCGAGGCCGTCGCCTCCGTGCTCGGCGAGGAGCTGTACGTCGACGACGAGCAGCGCGCCGTGCTGGAGGAGCGCTTCGCCGAGCGCGGTCGCACGCTCATCGAGCGCAACATGAAGCAGGCATGGCTCATCCCCTCGGCGCGCGCCATCGCCAACCCGCGCGGCACCGCGCCGGGCTGGTGGGTGGAGCGCGGCGGGCGCGTGACCGTGCTCATGCCCGGCCCCCCGGCCGAGATGACCCACATGTGGGAGCAGCAGGTCGCCCCGGCGCTGGAGCGCCGCGCCGACGCCATCCTCATCTCCCACACCATCAAGACCGCCGGCCTCGGCGAGTCGATGGTCGACCAGATGCTGGAGGAGCTGCTCAGCACATCGAACCCCACGATCGGCCTCTACGCGCGTCGCGACGGCGTACACGTGCGCATCGCCGCGAAGGCCCCGACGCGCGACGAGGCCTGGGCGCTCATCGACCCGGTCGGCGACCGCGTCCGCTCGATCCTCGGCGCGCACGTGTGGGGCGTGGACGACGACACGCTCGCCGCGGGCGTCGGGCGCATGCTGCGCGAGCGCGGCATGACGCTCGCGGTGATGGAGTCGGCGACGGGCGGGGCGATCGGCAGCGCGATCACGGACGTGGCGGGCTCCTCGGAGTACTTCCGCGGCAGCCTCGTGACCTACGCGACCGAGGCGAAGCTCGCCCACGGCGTGCCGCCCGAGGTGCCCGCAGCGCACGGCGTGATCTCGCGCGAGACGGCCGAGGCGATGGCCGACGCGGCCCGCATGAGCCTCGGCGCGGACCTCGGCCTCGGGCTGACGGGCATCGCCGGCTCCGACCCGGTCGAGGGCCAGCCCCCCGGCACGATGCACCTCGCACTCACCGACGGTGATGGCGTGGCGTACGAGACGTGGTCGTACTACCAGGGCCGGGAGGCGGCGAAGCGCCGCGCGACGACGCAGGCGCTGAACATGGTGCGGACGTGGCTGTTGGGTGAGGCGTAGCCGCTACTACGTGGCAGCGACGCCTTCCGCGAGGGAGTCGAGGCGCTCGACGAACTCCGCCCAGTCCATATCGCCCTCGCGGTACTCGGAGTCCCAGAGCTCGAGGCGGCCGAGCATCGCGGCGACCTCAGACGGCGGCCGCACAGGGACGGACCAGTCGATTGAGGCAAGGAAGTCAGGCAGGCGATACGAGTCCGGGCCTCGCGCGATCGTCTCGGCGACGACGGCGACGACCTCGCTCAAGGTTGGCGGCTGGTTGCTCATGCCGTCTCCCGTCGGTAGTGGTGGGGTGCGTCCGCTGCGCGCACGAGAGAGTGTACCCGCGTGACTGACCCGCTCCCGCTCCCCCTCGGCGACAACACCGCCTACGCGCTCCCCCTCGCCGGGGGCGGCGCCATCCTCGTCGACGCGGGGCCCGACATACCGGATTTCGAGGGCGCTCCGGTCGCCGAGGACGGCGCGCGCGGCGGGACGTGGGAGCTGCTTGTCGCGCTGCTCGCGGCGGGCGGCGTCGCCGTCTCCGACGTGCGAGCCGTCCTCATCACCCACCACCACCTCGACCACGCCGGGCTCGCCGCCCGCTGGGCCGCCGAGGGCGCGCGCATCCTCGCCGGGGCCGCCGACGTAGCCGCGCTCGCCGGCGGGCAGGCGTGGTACGACGCCCGGCGGAGCGCGCGCATCAACGCGCTGATCGAGCACGGCGTGTCGCCAGCGCTCGTCGAGCAGATGTCGTCGTCGGCGCGCAGGCGGCCGCCGGAGTATCGCTGGGAGCCGTGCCCCCTCGACGCCATCGAGGTGGTCGAGGACGGCGCGGAGTTCGCGCTGGCGGGCGGCGCGTCCCTACGCGTGCTCGCCGCCCCCGGGCACACGCCCGGCAACCTCGTCGCATTCGTCGAGGCGACGGGCGACCTCTTCTCCGGCGACACGCTGCTGCCGGGCACCGTGCCGACGCCCGGCGTGCACTTCGCCGACGCCCCCGACGGCGGCGCGGGCGAGCGCCTGCCGTCGCTGCCCGACTTCGTTGCCTCGGTCGCGCGGCTGCGGGCGCTCGGCGTGCGTCGCGTGCTGCCTGGCCACGGCGCGCCCGTCGACGGCGACGAGGCCGAGCGGCTCTTCGTCCGCTTCGAGCGCCACCACGAGCGCCGCCCTGCGCTGGTGCGCACGCTGCTCGAGGAGCAGCCCGCCACGGCGTTCGGCCTGGTCGGGCGGCTGTTCCCGCACCTCCCCGAAGCGCGCCTCCCCCAGGCCATGACCGAGCTCATCGGCCAGCTCGACGTGCTCGTGTCACGCGGCGAGGCAGTCGCCGAGCGGCGCGACGGCCTGCTGGTGCACCGCGCGCTGCCGCGGGGCTGAGCGCTCCGCTCACTCCTCGAGCCGCACGCCGTCCGAGTGCCAGCGCAGGTAGTCGGCGTGCGCCCACCCCTCGACGCCGTCGTCGGTGCGGATGTGCATCCAGTCTCCGAAGTAGTCGTCGGTCTCGGCGACCGTGCCATCCGGCAGGCATGTCACGACCGGGGCGTCGAGCGAGTAGTCCTCGCGCACGTTCAAGCATGTCCCCACGGCCACCTCGACGAGCAAGCCATCGCCGAATGGCGCGACTTCGATGACGGGTGCGAGCGGCGGGATATGCGGGTCACCAAGGTAGGTGGGCCCCAGCCCGTAGAGTCTGATGCGCAGTTCACGGCCGTGCGCGCCCCAGCCTGTCCAGCTCAGCGGCAGAAAGTCGGGGGTAGGAGGGCTGGGACCGAACTCAGCGGACGCCAGCACGTTCCCCGCGCGATCCCGGACGGCCGTGCCCCACTCAAAGTGGACGCTGGGATCGCCGGGCGCTGGTCGTCCTGGACTGGACCTCCATGCCCCGTCGAGGGCCGCGATCCTCTCGCCGAGTATGGTGGATACGAGTACGCCTGAATCGTCGCCCAGCCACTGGATGCCGTGCCAGAACGGCACGCCGGCCCCGAGGACACGAGTGACTTCCTCCCCAGTGGCCACGTCGAAGATGGAGACCGCCGTGTAGCGCGGCTCATCGAATGCATCGCCCGTCGCGGCCTTGAAGGTGAGGCCCGCGACCAGACTCCCCCGCGGGGACAGCGCCCGGCCGGAGGAAGGTGACAGCTGCGGGATGACCACATCGGAGCCGAGGTTGCCCTCCCAGTCGTAGCGAATGATGTGGGTGGAGTCGGCATCATCAGACAGGATCAGGAATACGCCAGCCCTCCCGACATAGAGGTGGTCACGACTGGGCGACGTAATGTCGTCTGGCAACGCTCGCCGGATGAGACTCGTGGCGCCTTCGCCGCTCTCACTGCCAAGATCGGCGATACGAAGCTCGCCGTCCTGGATAGCGGCGACGTACCGCCCGTGCTGCGCGGGCGAATTGGCGGGTATCGCGAGGCGTTGGGCTACCGGCTGTAGCTGGCTGTCCAGCACAACGTAGCCGGAGCCACCTCGGACGAGCAGCCGCTCGCCAGCGTCGGCGCCCCATCCGATGATTCCGGGGATGAGATAGTGCGGGCTGCCAGGCACCGCGTCCACATCCGCATACGTGCGATCCGTCTCGCGATCGTGCACGTAGCTCATGAAGCTCAGGTAGCGGTTGCTCGGAGACAGGTAGAGTTCTGAGCACGAAGACAGCTCGCGTCGGCAGGTCCATCCCTCCACCGCCTCGGTAGCCACGTCGAGCAGAAAGAGCCCCATCTCCCACGGTACTTCCTCGCCCGCCTTGTACCGCACATGCGTCAGGCCCGCCGCGGCCAGAGCCTCGGCCGTGTCGACCTCGCGGATGCCGAGCTCCTCGCGCGTAGGCAGCCGAGCGGCTGCCAGCGAAGGTGTGGCCGTGGGTGTCGGCGTCGAGGTTGGTGCGGGCGTCGGCGTCGAGGCGGGTGCCGGCGGCGTAGGCGACGGGCTGGGCGTCGGCGTGGCTGTTGCAGGCGTCGGCGTCGGGCTGGGAGTGGGCGACGGCTGCACGGTCGGCGTGGGCGCGGGCGTCGAGGTGCTCTCGGGCGTCTGCGTCGGCGATGGGGCGACGGCGAGCGGCGGGTCGCCGTCGCCGCCCGCGACGACGAGCGCGACGACCACGAGCGCGACGATGGCGACCACGCCCACCACCACACCCGCGACCGCGGCCGTCCCCGCCCCCACCCACGCGATCGGCCGCGCCACCGACCACAGCGCCGCGGGCACCGTGAACCACGCGCCGAGGCGGCCTCGACGCTCCTCGGGGCGCCACGAGGCGAGCGCGCGGCGGTCGCGCAGCTCGAGCTTCGCGAGCATGTTCGCGATGTGGTACTTGACCGTCTCGGCGCCGATACCGAGCCGCGCGCCGATCTCGGCGTTCGTGCCGCCGTCGCGCAGCGCCTCGAGGACGCGCCACTCGGCCGGCGTCAGGATGTCGGGGTGGCGCGGGCGGCCTCGGCGGTTGCGCTGCATGGAACCATCGTAGGCCGAGCGAGGTTTGATTTACCCCACCCGGCCGCCCGTCGCCGGATGGACGGGCGGTCAGCTCGCGGCGGCGACCTCGGGCTCGGCCTCGGCGGGCTCGGTCGGGGGCGAGACGTCGTCGCCGCGCAGGCGGCGCAGCTCGGCCGACGCGAAGTAGACGGCGAGGGCGAATGCGGTCACGGAGAGCGCACCGGCCGCGATCGTCACGCGCACGCCGACGAACCCGGCGGCGAAGCCCGCGATGAAGCCGCCGACCGAGGCCAGGAAGTAGGTCATCGACCAGATGCCCATCACGCGCCCTCGGAGCTGGTCGGGGACCAGCAGCTGCACCACCGTCATCCCGATGATCAGGTAGACCTCCGCCGCGAAGCCCGAGACGAGCAGCAGCACCGAGGCGGGCGCGAGGTGGTCGGTGGTCGCGAAGGCGGCAATGAGCACGCCGAACACCGCCGCCGAGGCGAGCATGAGCACGCCGGGCCGCCGCCCCAGCCCGTAGCGGATCACCCACCACGTCCCGGCGAGCGAGCCGATACCTGCCGCCGCCTCCATGAACCCGAAGCCCTCGGAGCCGACGTTGAGCAGGTCGTCGGCGAAGATCGGCAGCAGGATCACGTACGAGCTGCCGAACACGGAGGTGAAGAACGAGAGCCCGATGGTGGCGAGGAACACAGGGTGCGAAAAGACGTAGCGCGCGCCGCCCATGATGCCGCCGTCGTCTTCATCGTGTTGCTCGCTCATGTCGCGCCGGGGGACGCGGATCATGAGCATGACGATGAACGCGAGGCAGTTGACCGCCGCGCAGACCGAGAACGCGTGGCCCGTGCCGACGAGCGCGATGAGCACGCCGGCACTGGCGGGTCCGACGATGCGCATCGCGCTCCAGATGCCGCTGATGAGCGCGACGGCGCTGGCCATCGCGGGGGGCTCGATGAGCCTCGGGAGCAGCGTGTTCATCGCGGGCACGGCGACGGCCCAGAGCACGCCGTTCGCGACGGCCCACACGATGACCATCCAGAGCTCGACGAGCCCCGACAGGATCAGCACCGCGATCGTCACGTGCCCGATCAGCATCACGAACTGCGTGACGATCATGAGCCGGTACGGGTCTCTGCGGTCGGCCAGCGACCCGCCGGGGAGCGAGAGCAGGATGGTGGGGATGGCGTTCGCGAGCCACACCGTGCCGAGCCAGAATGGCGACCGGTCGAGCTCGACGGCGACGAGCCAGCCGAGGCCGATGAACTGGAACTGGAAGCCGAAGACGCGCATGAGCGCGGACACCCAGTAGCGCCGGTAGTTGGGATAGGAGAAGGCGCTCCGGCTGGGAGCGTCTGTCGAGGCGGCGGTCATGGCGTCATCGTACCGCCGTGGGGCGCCGTCGGCGCGGCGCTCGAGGGTGCGGGGCTATTCCGCAGGCTGCGCGAACTGCTCGTAGTCCAACAGGGTGCGGACGCGCAGCACGTCACCGGCCGCGCCCCAGTCCGCGAACAGGTCGAGGAAGACCTCGCTGCCCGGGTGGTCCGGGATGGCCTCGTTCGGGGGCGCGAACGTGAGCGTCGCGATCAGGTCGCCTCGCAGGCTCGTCACGACGAGTGGGGCGGGAGCGGGCGCGAGCTCGGGATCGACCGGCGAGGGTCCCGCCGCCGTCCGCCGCCACGCGCCGTTGACCGCCGCGAACCGGAGTCCGGCGTCGGAGCCGAGCACGAGCGCGGAGCTGTCGGCGAGCTTGAGGACGTCCGGCTCGCTCGCACGCCTCGCCACGGTGATGACGCGGACGATCTCGCGCCCCGTGATGGCGTCGAAGGCGGTCATGCGCGTGATCGGCATCTCGCCGAACCCGGTCTCGTCGAGCAGTCCCGTGGTCGCGGCGTCGAGCAGCCCCTCGTCGGGCGGGATGCGGTCGAGGCCGAAGCCGGCCGACGGGCCGGGCCAGAGGCGGCTGCACGGGACGGCGTCGTCCGACCGGAGTACGCCGTCCAGGTCGTAACGCACCGCCCGGCACGAGCCGCCGCCGGTGTCGGCGACGATGGTCACGAGGTTGTCGAGGAGCTCGATCTGGTACGTCACGTCGCCGGACGGCGCTTGGTCGACCATCTTCCAGGGCATGGTCACCGCGTGTACGGCGGGGTTCGTCTCGTCCTCGAGGTTCACGATGTGGTACTGGTCCCCGGGGTCACACGCGATGCACTCGCGCACGAGGATGTACGCGCCCGTGGCGCTGGAGAAGCGCTCACCCGGGGGGAGCGTGAACTGCGAGACGACCCCGAGATCGCCGTTTACCAGCACGAACGCGTTCGACCCCGTGATCTGGAAGAGCAGCCGCTCGGTGTCCCCTGATCCCCACCATCGGTCGAAGCGGACGCTTGCCGGGTCCCACTTGTATGCCTCGTCGCTCCGCCGGTCGTAGAGCACCGACGCACCTGAGTCGTCGGTCCAGAGCACGAAGCGATTCCCCGGTGAGACCCGGATGGCGTCGTGATCCTGGGAGACGGCGTCGCGCTCACCATCGGCGAGGCTCGCGGGCGGCCGCACCCAGCCGTGGACGGCGCCGGTGCGCACGTCGAGGAGGAACAACCCGGGGCTCCACGGCACGTCGGCGCCGGCCTCGTAGCGCACAAGCTTGAGCCCCGCTACCGCCGAGGGGCGGCCTTCCGCGTCGACCTCGACTTCGACGTCGATCACGCCGAGTTCGCCACGCGGCACGGGTGCAGCGTCCATCTCCCCGTCGGGCGTGGGGGCGCCCTCGCCCTTCATGCGGGGCGTCGGCTCGGCGACGGGCAGCGAGCCCGGTGCGGGAGTTGCGGACGGCGTGTGGGGCACGCGGCTGGCGAGCGGGAGCGCCCGCGTCGCGGCCGCGTCCCGGATGGCCTTCCCGGCCTGGAGCTCCGAGGGGGCGTCGGGCGCGACGGCGACCTCGTCGGTCTCGGCTGCCTCGGGTGGCGCATAGCCGTCCGCGCAGGCGCTCAGGAGCGCCAGGGACAGGAGCAGACCGGCTACGGGGACTCGCCACATGCGCGGAGTATGCCATGCATCCGGACTACGTAGGCGCCCGAATGCTGCACCTCTGCCAGGTCGCTGCGGCGGTCGTGATCTCCCGTGCGGACGGGAAGGGGCGGGCACCCCTCGGGGGGTGCCTGGCGGTGCGGTGCGGCTGGCCGCCGCGGCCTACTCGGTGGCGAGCACCCGGTAGAGCGAGGTGAGGCGGCGCGGCAGTGACTCGATGTTGTCGACGACCTCGTAGCCGACGTCGTCGCACATCTCCTTCAGGTAGTCGTGCCCCTCCTTGTCGACCGTGATGAGGAAGGGCGTGACGCCCACCTGCTTCGCCTCGACGAGGGCCTGGTGCGTGTCGTGTACCGCGTACTCCTTCTCCGTGCGGTCACGCCCGTAGCCGTGGTCCTGCGGGCGGCCGTCGGAGACGAGGATCAGCAGCTTCACCTTCGCGTCGTACGCGTCGAGCTTCGCGACGGTGTGCCGGATGGCCGGGCCCATGCGCGTCGAGCGGATCGGCGTGATCTTGTCGATGCGCCGGCGCGTGCGGTCGCCGAACATCTCGTCCAGGTCCTTGATGACGTGGTACTCGACGTTGTCGCGGCCGTAGCCGGAGAAGCCGTAGATCCCGTACGTGTCGCCGATGGCCTCGAGGGCCTCGACGATCAGCACGAGCGACTCCTTCTCGAGGTCGATGATGCGCTTGGGCGGCGCGGCGGTGAACCGCGCGCGGCGCTGGGTCAGCCACTGGAAGTACTTCCGTGGGTCGTCGTCGAAGTCGTCGTCGGACGGCTGGTAGTTCGACTGCGTCTTCTCGATCTCCTCGTCCGTCGACGCGGACATGTCGAGGAGGAAGGCGACGGCCACGTCGCGCTCGACCTTGTTGCGCCTCCAGTAGACGCGGCCGAGCGGGCCGACGCCCGCGCGCTTGTCGACGATGAACTCGAGCGCCTGGTCGAGGTCGACATCCTCGCCGTCCTCGAGGCGCTTGATGCGGCGGAAGTGCTCCGGGCGCAGCAGCTCGAACTGGCGGCGCGTCTCCGTGACGAGGCCGTGGTGCGTCTTCAGGGTCTCCTCGTAGTAGTCGAGCTCGCCCTCCTCCGAGGGGCGCTCGCCAACGCGGCACCAGCGCGGGCGGTAGTCGCCGGCGCGGAAGTCCCACTCGTCGTAGTACGACCAGTTGACCTCGATGGGCAGCTCCGAGGCGCCCGTCCCGCTCGACGAGTCGCCGGCGTCGGCGCCGTCCGGGGTCTGGCCGGGCGGGCCCTGCTTGGCGTCGAGCGCCTCGCGCTCGAGGTTGGTGAGGAACATGCCCATCGAGGAGGCGATGTCGCCCTCGGCGATGTCGGAGATGACGATCTCGACGGACTTCTCCAGCAGTGCCTCGAGCTGCTCCTGGGTGAGCTGGCCACCCATCGGCTCCTCGCCCTCGGACTGCTGCTTCAGCTTCATCATCAGCTGGACGATCTCGGGCTTGAAGTCGCCGCGGAACTCCGGCTGGTCGGGCGCCGAGAAGTCGGCCTCCTCGCCGGACGGCATCTCCGGGCCGTCGGCGCCGCCGGCCTCCGTGGTGAACTGGATCATGTCCTCGTCGATCTCGTCCCAGTCGATCTCGGCGTAGGCGTCCGCGATGTTGGGGATGCTCTCGACGATGTGGTAGATCACCGCGGCCACCTCGGCGGAGTCCTGCACGTCCGCGCCGGGCTCGTCGACGATCTTGAGCTGGTCGATGCCGCGAGCCATCAGCGGCATGAGGTCGCGCGGCCAGCGCATGGTCTGCGGCTGCTTGAGCGACGCGCGCAGCAGGTTCTCGAGGTAGGCCTCGCGCAGCGCCATGCGCGAGATGTTGGTGCGGTTCGCGGCCTCGTGCGCCTGCAGCTCGCGCAGCGCGGGGCGGATCCCGCCGTACTCGCGCGAGATGTACGCGTCGACGCGCGCGTCCTCGACGATGGTGAACAGGCCGGAGATGAGCTCGCGGTCCTCGAACAGGTCGAAGTAGCGCTCCATCGGCGTGGTGACCGCGACGGCCTCGTGACCGTTGCTGGACAGCTTCGTCTCCTCGCGCTCGATCAGCGTCGAGGCGGTGTGGCTGCCCTGCGCCTCGAAGTCGAACAGGAACGAGCCGAACTCCATGCGGCCGCTCTGGTGCGTGGCGTAGACCTTGTAGCTCAGGAAGTTCTGGCGCTGCTCGTTGAACGTGCTGACGTACGGCGGCAGGTAGATCGCCGAGCCCTCGGTCGTCGCGACGGACTCCTGCACCCACCCGATGCCGGCGTCGACGAGGTCCTCGGTCGAGCGGATCGCGATCTGCTCACCGGTGAGCGCCTTCGCATAGAGGCGCAGGGTGTTGCTGACGTTGCGGAGCTCGATGCGCGCGGAGAGCGTCTCCAGCATCTCCTCGGCGCGCTGCGACTCGAGGCGGAAGTAGGCCTCGGCGCCCTCGACGTTGCCCTGCTCGAAGAGCAGGGACCAGCCGCCCTCCAGCCAGCGCTCCAGCTGGTCCGCCGTGAGCCGCGTCAGCACGGTCGGCGAGGAGCGCAGGAACGACATCGCCGCCGTCGGGCTGCCGGCCGCCAAGCGGCGGGCGAGGTCGACGAGGGTCTCGTGGTACGTGAGCTCCACCTGCGCGAGCGATTCGGCAGCCTCGATGAACAGCGGGTAGCCCTGCCGCCCCACCTGCTCGGTGACGTCGGCGGCGAGCTGGAGGAAGGAAGCGCGCTCGTCGCGGTCGATGTTGGCGATCAGCGCCGGTCCGCGCTCGAAGTAGAGCCGCGTGTCCGCCCACGAGGCCTGAGCGACGGCGCCCGCGAACTCGAGGAACGGCCGCCGGTCCGGCGGCGCGAGGTCGGCGAACAGCTCGCCCGAGCGCTCCAGGCAGCTCGCGGCGAGCTGGTAGGAGCGGTCCGACAGCCGGTCGACCACGTCGATCAGCTCGCCGACGGCGTCGAGCGGGAGCGCGTGCAGGAGCGCGGGGCTCTGCTCGAAGAAGGACGCGGCGAGGGCGACGGACTTCCAGTTGCCGTGCGCCAGGCGCTTGCCGAGCGCGGCCCACGGGCGGACCTGCTCGCCGGGGCGGCCGATCCACTCGCCCATGATGCCGAGGTCGCGGGTGTCGGCGCCCTGCAGGGGCTGGAGCACCTCGGGCGTCGCGCGCACGAAGGCCGCGGCGATCATCGAGGAACTCTCCGCCAGGTCGAGCGCGACCTCCTGCCAGTCCAGCAGCTCCTCGAACGAGAAGGCGGGGAAGAGGCGTGGCGAGACGCGGAAGTACTCGCCCGCGGCCTCCCAGGAGCGCAGCGAGTGGCGCGCGAGCGCGACGCCCGCAGCGGCCCAGCGGTCCAGGTCTTCCTCGCTCAGCCGCCGCTCCAGCGCGCGTGCACCGCCGGCGAGGTCGTCGGGAAGCGAGGGCCCGAACCCCTGCAGTTCGTCCGCGTAACGGGTCAGGACATCGTCGGCTGCGCTCATCTTGGTGTTCCTACTGGTGGCGGACCTGGCGGTCGCCATGCTGCGTGGTTTCTGTGCGCGGGCTGGTGCTATCGATGTAGTTGTACGACCCCTCGTGGGTGCCGGGCACGCCGCGGGCGCCCGTGTCCCGCAGCGTGCGGATCACGTCGTTGGGGAACCGGAACCGGAAGGTCGCGTCGCCCGCGCACAGCACCTCGTCGACCTGGCCGCCCATCCGCTCGAGCGCGATGTCGAGCGCGGCCGCATTACAGTGAATGTCCGAGATCAGGCCGAGGCGCACATGCTGCCTATTCGGGGAAGATCGAGGTCACAACCTCCTCGATCGAGCGCTGCACCTCGGGGTCGTCGGTGAGCCCCCACACGACCGCGGTCTGGCAGGCCCGGAGCGCCGGGATGCCGCGCGCGATCAGCCTGCCCGCGTAGACCAGCAGGCGTGTCGAGACGCCCTCGCCGAGGCCGTGCTCCTTGAGGTTGCGGACCTTCTCGCCCAGCTTCGCGAGTTCCAGCGCATCCTCGGGGGTGCAGCCGGACTCGTTGCGGATGATCTCCGCCTCCTTGTCGCGCGGCGGGTAGTCGAACTCGATGGCGATGAAGCGCTGGCGCGTCGAGTGCTTGAGGTCCTTGAGCGCGGACTGGTAGCCCGGGTTGTAGGACAGCACCAGCAGGAAGCCCTCGGCCGCCTCGATCAGCTCGCCGCGCTTGTCGATGGGCAGCAGGCGCCGGTAGTCGGTGAGCGGGTGGATCAGGACGGTCGTGTCCTTGCGCGCCTCGACGATCTCGTCGAGGTAGCAGATGGCCCCTGCCTTCACGGCGCGCGTGATCGGCCCGTCGATCCAGACCGTGTCGTCGCCCTCGAGGAGGTAGCGGCCGACGAGGTCGGAGGCGCTCAGGTCCTCGTGGCAGGCGACGGTGATGAGCGGGACGCCCTGCGTCTCATCGCCCAGGTGCTGGTGCAGCCGCCACGACATGTACTCGACGAAGCGCGTCTTGCCGCAGCCCGTCGGGCCCTTGAGGAGCACCGGGATCTGCTGCTCGTAGGCGGTCTCGAAGAGCTCCACCTCGTCCTCGACGGCGAGGTAGAACGGCTCCTCGGTGAGCCGGAACTCCTGGACCTCGATCGACTTGTATGCGGTCTGGGTGTCGGTCTCGGCCGTCGTCGTCACCATTAGCTTCCGCCTCCGCTGCTGATCCGCTCCTGGAGTTGCTCCCACTCGCTGTCGAGCGCGGCGATGAACTCGTCGACCGAGCCGCCGTTGGCGATGTCCACGTCGGCGTGCTCGAGCCGCTCCTCGTTGGTGATCTGGGAGTCGATGCGGGCCTGGGCCGCTTCGGCGTCCAGGTTGTTGCGGTCCATGAGCCGCTTCTTCGCCGCCTCCGGATCGACGTGCACGACCCACACCTCGTCGGCCAGGTCCTGCCACTCCGCCTCGATGAGCACGGCGGCCTCGAGCACGATCACCGTCTCCGGGTCACTCTCGCGCAGCTCGCCGATCTCGGCGGTGGCGAACTGGCGGATGACCGGCCAGACAATGTCGGTGAGACGCTTCAACTGGTCCGGGGCGCCGAAGACCTTGCCGCCGAGGATGCGGCGGTCGATCTCGCCGTCCTCGCCGACGATGTCGTGGCCGAACTCGTTCACGACGGCGTGGAAGCCCTCCGAGTCCTTGTCGTACGCGCGGTGGCCGTAGCGGTCGGCGTCGAGCACGATGGCGCCCAACTCCTTGAGCCGCTCGGCAGCAGTGGACTTGCCGGAGGCGATCCCTCCAGTCAGACCAAGGACTCTCATGATGACTCCTGCGAGGTGGCCGGCGCGCCGCGTGCCCCTGCACGCATTGGACGCCGAATGGCGATCTTAGGTTCGCCCCGAAGGGCACGCAAGACGGCTCCGCGCGGGGCGCGGCGCCGTCTTGCGCATGATGCGGCCAACCGGCCTAGTCGAGGGCGTTGACGGCCTCGATCAGGGCGGGGACCACTTCCTTGTAGTCGCCCACGATGCCGTAGCGGGCGGCGGTGAAGATGTTCGCCTCCGGATCGCGGTTGATGGCGACGATCGTCTTCGAGCCGCTGCAGCCGG
Source organism: Dehalococcoidia bacterium (assembly GCA_034420575.1). Classification (GTDB taxonomy): domain Bacteria; phylum Chloroflexota; class Dehalococcoidia; order UBA2979; family UBA2979; genus VXMT01. The sequence continues at coordinate 17,162 of DAOULE010000029.1, read as the reverse complement.
CCATGTGCTGGCTGGCGCCCGAGATCGCGATCGCCACGTACAGGTCCGGCGTCACGACCTTGCCCGTCAGCCCGACCTGCTGCGACGTGGGGTACCAGCCGAGGTCGACCGCGGCGCGCGACGCGCCCACGGCTGCCTTGTCGGTCCCGATCGCAGCCGCGAGCTGCTCCACGACCTCGAAGCCCTCCGGGTCGCCGAGTCCACGGCCACCGGAGACGACGACCTCGGCGTCCTGGATCTGGAGACCCTTGGACACCGCGGCCTCGCGGCCCATGATGGTGGAGCGGCTGTCGCCGGCGCCGGACAGCTCGACCGTGTCGCCGCCGCCGCTCGGCTCCGCCAGCGGGTCCTGCGACTTCGCGCGGATGGTCGCGACCGCGGGGGAGGTGGCGAAGCTGTAGGTCGCCTGCGCGCTGCCGCCGTAGCAGGAGCGCGTGGCCTTCAACTCGCCGCCGTCGTCCTCCACGGAGACGCAGTCCATCGCGACGGCCGTGTCGTTGCGGAACGCCAGGCGCGGACCGAGGTCACGGCCGGCCATCGACTGCGCGATGAAGACCGCGTCCGGCGAGGCCTGGCCCATGGCCTCCTCGACCGCCGCGACCCACTGGTCGGAACGGAAGTCGTCGTAGCCCGCGTCGGAGCTGACGTATGCGGTGTCGGCGCCGGCCGCGTGGGCCGCGCCGGCGGCGTCGCCCGCGCCGCTGCCGAGCAGCGTGACGCTGACCTGCCCGCCGTCGACGAGCCTCGTGCCCAGCGCGAGCAGTTCGGCGGTGGTGCTGGAGAGCTCGCCGCCTTCCAGCTCACCGACCACCAGGATGTTGCGTGCCATGTTCGGTATCCCCCTCGCCTACAGGATCTTCGCTTCGCGCAGCGCGGCGGCCAGCGCCTGCGCCTGCTCTTCGGCGGTCTCGCCCTCCATGAGCTCGACCTCGCCCTCGACGACCGGGATGAACAGCCGCTCGAGCTTCAGGCGCGCGCCGGCGTCGCCGACGGTCGAAGGGTCGAGACCCAGCTCGGCGGCGTCGAGGCGCGTCACGGTCTTCCGTGCGGCCTGCATGATCTGCTGCAGCTTCGGGTAGCGCGGGTCGCCGATCTCGTTGGAGATGGTCACCACGGCCGGCATCGGCATCGAGACCGTCTCGAAGCCGTCGCCCGTGACACGCTCGACGACCATGCTGCCGTCCTCGACCTTGGCGTCCTTGCCGATGATGGCCGAGGGCCATCCGAGGATCTCGGCGATGCCCAGGCCCACCTGGCCCATGTCCCAGTCGGCGGCCTGGCGGCCGCAGAACACGGCGTCCACGTCACCGAGGTGCTCGATGGCCGCGGCCAGCGTGCGGGCGGTCGTGTAGGAGTCGCCGCCCTGCAGGGCCTCGTCCTCCAGCAGGATGCCCTCGTCGGCGCCCATGGCGAGCACCTGCTTGATGGCGGCCTGGGCGCTCTCCTGGCCGAGCGAGATCACGGTGATCTTGCCCTCGCCGGCGCCCTCGATGATGCGCAGCGCAGCCTCGGCGGCCATGCCGTCGAACTGGCTCAGCACGGGCGGGATGCCCTGCGCCGGGATGACCTCGTTGTTGGCTTCGTCGATGCGGAACGCCGCGGGCGGCGTCTCCGGGTCCGGGATCTGCTTCGCGCAGACGACGAGATGCATATCTGCTCCCCCACCTCCGGCCCTGCCGGGCCGATCCTGATTTCACTGCGTGGCCCTGCCGGGCCGCTCTCTCACCATGTCAGGGCGGGCTTCGCGGAATGACGACCGCGCGTCCCGCCGGACTGCGTTACCCCTGTGGTCGCCTCCTCCGTCCGGGTCCGGACTGCCTGCCTAGCTGCCGTTGCCGTTCGGCGTGCCGAGGACGGAGCGTTCCAGCAGCTCCGCCACGTCGAAGGGGCGGATCCGCCCTTCCTCGTCGGGCTGGATGGCCGGGGCCCCGTCTTCGAACATCTGGATGCAGAACGGGCAGTTCGAGATCACCTCGTCCGCGCCCGTGCCAACGGCTTCCTCGGTGCGCACGTGGTTGACCCGGCGCTCACCGATCTCTTCCTGCCACATGTTGCCGCCGCCCGCGCCGCAGCAGAGCCCGCGGCTCTGCGTGCGCCGCATCTCCGTCAGGTCGACGCCCGGCAGCACTTCGATGATCTGGCGCGGCGCATCATACACGCCGTTCATGCGCCCGAGGTAGCACGAGTCGTGGTACGTCACGCTCGTCCCAACGCTGTGACGCGGCGTCAGGTCGCCGTCTTCGAGCGCCTGCTGCAGGAACTCCGTGTGGTGCAGCACCTCGAAGTGGCCGTCGAACTGCGGGTACTCGTTGCGGAAGGTGTTGAAGCAGTGCGGGCAGTTGGTGATGACCTTCTGCACGTTCCTCGCCTTGAAGGTCTCGACCAGCTGCATCGCGAGGATCTGGTACAGGTACTCGTTGCCGAGCCGCCGCGCCGGGTCGCCGTTGCAGGTCTCCTCCTGCCCCAGCACCCCGAAGCTCGCGCCGGACTCGCGCAGCAGCCGGAACACGGACTGCGTGATCGGCATGTTGCGCTCCACCAGCGAGCCCGAGCAGCCGACCCAGTAGAGGTACTCCTGCGAGCCGTCGAAGATCGGGACGTCCTCGAAGTCCTCCATCCAGGACTCGCGGGTGAGCGTGGTGCCGCGCCACGGGTGGCCGCGCATCTCGATGTTCTCGAGGGCGCCCTGCGCCGCCGGCGGCACGCGCGCCTCGTTCATGACCAGGTAGCGGCGCATGTCGACGATGGTCGGGACGTGCTCGATCATCACCGGGCACTCCTGCATGCAGGCGCCGCACGTGCGGCACGCCCACAGCGTCTCGTCCTTGATGACGTCGCCCACCATCTCCAGCGGCGACACCGAACGGACGTCGCCGTTGGTGTGACCGGCGTTCTGGAGGTCCGGACCCACCGAGGCGAGGTGCGCCTTCAGGTCCTGGATGAGGTGCATCGGCGAGAGCGGCTGGCCCGAGACGTCAGCGGGACAGACCTCGGTACAGCGCCCGCAGCGCACGCAGGCGTCCAGCTCGAACAGCTGCTTCCAGGTGAAGTCCTGGATCTGCCCGACGCCGAACACCTCCTGCTCCTCGATGTTCTCGATGGTGGCGAGGCGCCCGGGGGCGTCGGTGCGGAGGAAGAACGCGTTCACGGGCGCGAAGATCATGTGGTCCAGGCGCGTGAACACCAGCAGCCCCAGCCAGCCGAACGCCAGCACCACGTGGCCCCACCACGACCATGTGTGGGCGGTGAGCATGTGGCCCTGCGTGGGGCTGAAGATGTTGAGGAACTCGGCGATCACGTACGAGACGAATGACCAGCGCGCCCAGTCCGGGTGCGCCTCCAGCTGCGTGCCGTCCTCCAGCACGAAGCCGTGCAGCTCCGTGGTGTAGATGCGGAACGACTCGACCATGAAGCCGGTCACGAGGATGAGGCCGAGGCCCACGATGATGGCGTGGTCCTCGATGCGCTCGTCCCAGCGGATGCGGTGGAAGTCGTCGAAGTAGCGGCGGTACAGCGCCATCCCGACGCCGATCAGGCCGATCAGCCCGAACAGGTCGCCGTAGAACGAGAAGAAGAGGTAGTACCAGCCGTTGAGGAAGCTGAGCGGCGTGTCGTCCTCGATCGCCACCTGCGCGGTGACGATGGTGAGCACGATGATCGAGGAGAAGATGCAGAAGTGCATGATCCCCGCGTAGCGGTCGCGGCGGACCTTCTCCTGCCCGAGGCCGAGCCGCATCGCGTTGCGGACCCGCACCGGAATCTCACGCAGGATGCCCGGGGTCGGTTTGCCGATGGCCCAGAGCGTGGCGTGGCGGCCGAAGCCGTAGACCAGCAGGCCCACGAGGGCCGCCAGCATGACGTACACGGCCCACGGCTGCGCGACGTTGAAGAACACCTCGCGGCCGGCGTCGGTGCGGTCCAGCTCGATGGCCGAGATGAGGCCGAGACCCGTCAGGCCGACGGCCGGACCCCACCACGCGCCGACCAGGCGGACACGCTTTGGTCGCCCGCCTTCTGAGGCGGGCGACCCAGCACTTCTCTCGCGCTCGGATACGCTCATACGGTTCCCCTCGCGGTCGCGCGCGAGCGTATCACCAGTAGGCTTTCCGGGCTCGCCTCCACGCGTCCGGTCTTACGACGCCGACGGGGTCTGCGCGCCCCAGCGGTCACGGATGTCGTTCTTGAGCAGCTTGCCGAGGTGGTTCCGCGGCAGCGGCTCCGAGATCCACTCGTACTGCGAGGGCGCCTTGTAGGAGGCCAGCCGGCTCTTGACGAACGCCGTGAGGTCCTCGTCCGAGGGCTTCTCGGTGTCGCCGCCGACGACCACGGCCTTCACGATCTCGCCCCACTCGATGTCGGGCACGCCGATCACGGCCACGTCCTCGATGCTCGGGTGCTCCTCCAGGATGCTCTCCACCTCGCCGGGCGAGATGTTCTCGCCGCCGCGGATGATGAGGTCCTTCAGGCGCCCCGTGATGAACAGGTAGTTGTCGGGGTCCAGGTAGCCCGCGTCGCCCGTGTGCAGCCAGCCGTCGACCACGGCCGAGGCCGTCTCCTCTTCGCGCTTCTGGTACTCGCGCATGATGCGGTCGCCCCGGATGCAGATCTCGCCCTCTTCGCCCGGCTCCTGCATGGAGCCGTCCACCTTGAGGATGCCGACCTCGATGTCCGGCATCGGCCGGCCCACCGAGCGCAGGCGCTTGATCTTGAGCTCGTTCTCCTCGGGCGTGCCGTCCAACCGGTGGTCGTCCGGGCCCAGGTAGCTCATCGTCGAGGTCGACTCGGTCTGGCCGTAGGCGTTCATGAGCCCGCAGTCGAAGACGTCGATGGCCTGGCGCACGACCTCGAACGGCATCGGCGCCGCGCCGTAGGTGATGAGCTGCAGCGTCGAGATGTCGTAGTTGTCGAAGTCGTCCGCCTCCATGACGCGCTTGAGCATCGTCGGCACCACGAAGGCGTGCGTGACGCCCTCGCGCTCGACGGTGTCGAGCCAGGCCGAGGGGTCGAACTGCGGCAGGATGGCGAGCTTCCGGCCGGCCCACAGCGAGCCGAGCATCGTCGTCGCGCCGGCGACGTGGAAGAACGGCACGGCGACCATTGTCACGTCCGGGTCGGTCGTCGGGTCGACAGGGTTCTGGGTGTTGACGACGTAGGCCGTGAGCGTCTTGTGCGTCAGCACCACGCCCTTCGGCAGCGCCGTCGTGCCCGAGGTGTAGATCACCATCGCCGCGTCGTCGTCGTCGACCTCGGTGAAGAACGGCACGTCATCGCCGGTCTCGCGGAGCTGCTCGATGGTCTCGACGCCGTCGGCCTCGAAGCCGACCGTGTAGACGTGCTCGACCTTGGGCAGCGAGGAGCGGATCTCCTGCAGGATGGGGTAGTAGCGCTCGGAGACGAAGAAGACGTTCACGTCCGAGGCGTCCGCCATGTACTGGAGCTCGTCGGTCTTTGCGCGGAAGTTCAGCGGGACGAAGGTCGCGCCGACCGCGGCGGTCGCGTAGTAGAGCTCGACGAAGTTGCAGGAGTTCACCGACATGATGCCGACGTTGGCGCCCTTGCCGATGCCGATCGAGGCCAGCGCGTGCGCCAGCTTGTTCACCCGCGACTGCAGCTCCATGTAGCTGAGGGTGTCGTCCGGGTCGCTGACGGCGACGCGGTCCGGCACCATCGAGCCGGCGATCGTGAGAATGTCCGCAGTGTTCATGTCTGCACCCCTCTTCCGAGGCCGGTGTGAGCACGCCGGCCCGGCTGGTTCCCGAGGCGCGGCTCCGGCCACGCCATCATCTACGCTCGTCGTATGCGCGAGGCTTGCTGCCTCCCCCGCCGCCTCGTGTGCGGCGCGCGGGTGCCCCACCCGGTGCGCACCGAGGCGCGCTCAAATATAAAGACGACGCGGCGCTGCGGCCAGAACCCCTAGCGTTCGCGCTCAGCTTCCGCGAGATTCGGCCGCCCGATGACCTCGACTTCGACGATGCGCTCGCCCTCGACGTTGGTGGGTGGCGGGCGCGTGATGTGGAACGTGCGCATCGGGTGGCTGGTGCGCTCCAGCGCGTCGCCGGTGAGGTACCACACCGCCTGCGAGCACGTGTCCTTGAACACGCCCGGCCGGCGCTGCGGGTTCCTGGCCGTGCCGCGCTCGTCCTCGGGGTCCAGCTCCACGACGCAGCCCGTGCCGACCGGCGCGATCGCGTCCAGCGCGCGCAGGTTCTTCGCCCCCGCGGCCTCGTCGAGCGCGATGACGTAGATGCGCGCCTGCGGGAAGTAGCGCGGGTCGCCGACCTCGTACTCCTCGATCGGGCCGGCGTCGAAGTAGAAGACGTGGAAGTCCGGGCGGTTCGCGGCGCCGTAGAAGATCGCGCCGATGGCCACGGCGATCACGAGCAGCAGGAAGACGAGGCCGATCGGCCAGCCGCGGCGCGGCGGCCCGGTCCGCGTGCGGCTCATGCCGCGACTGCCACGCCCGCGGCGAGCCGTCGCTCGAGCGCGAGGCCGTCCGCGAGGGTCAGGTCGAGGCCGCGCACGACCGCGCGCTTCGTCGCCCGCGTCGCGCGCGGGTCGCGGGCGGCCAGCGTGTCCGCCCACTCGGCGGCTGCATCGTCGAGCTGGTCGCGCGGGACCACGCGCTGGACGAAGCCGAGCTCGTACGCGCGCTGAGCGGTCACCGGGTCGCCGGTGGTCGCCATGCGCAGCGCCTGCCCGAGCGGCACGTGGCGGGGCACGGTCTGCGTGCCGCCCGCCGAGGGGATGTAGCCGAGCGTGACCTCGGGGATCGCGAACAGCGCGTCCTCGGCGGCCACGCGCAGGTCGCAGTACAGCGACATCTCCAGGCCCGCCCCGTAGGCGAACCCGTGCACCGCCGCGATGAGCGGGATATCGAGCTGCGACATCACGCCCCACAGGTCGCGGCGCACGCGCGCGTCACGCGCCTCGACGAACGAAGGGGCGGTGCCGAACTCGGTGATGTCGGCCCCGGCGGAGAAGGCGCGGTCGCCCGCGCCGCGCAGCACGCCGACCCGCACGGTGGGGTCGTCGCGCAGCAGCTCGAGGTTCGTCCACAGCTGGTCGCGCATCTGGAGATGCACGGCGTTGAGCCGCTCGGGGCGGTTGAGCGTCAACCAGACGGCGTCGCCCCGGCGCTCCGCGATGACGAACGGCTCGGCCACGGGGTAGGCGCCCTACACCCAGTCCGGCTTCTGGATGTGGCTGCGCTGGCTGTGGTCGTGGGTGCGCTGCACCTCTTCGTTGATCTTCGCCGCCATCCGCGCCATCTCATCGGACCTGGGCGTGATGTGATCGTTGCGCCAGCGGCGGATCGCCGCCATGTCGCCGCGGCTGAACTCCTCCTCGCCCAGCCCGTCGAGGACCGAGTTGGCCATGACCAGTACTTCGTCGATCGTGAATTCGACCTTCATGGCTAGCTCCACCGCTCCGAGGCGGTCTCCCGCTCGAAGCGTCCGGCCCGCATCGTCCTGCGCCGGGTGGACTCGTCAAGGGTGTCCCACAGCTCGTCGTTGAAGCGGTCGGCGAAGTCATCCAGCTCGCTCGACCCCGGACCACGGTCGCTGCGCCACGTGCGCACCGTCTCCTGGCCCTCCTCGCTGAGCTCGACGCTGTCGAGCAGCCGCGAGGTGACGAGGCCGATCACGGCGTTCACCTCGCCCGGGTTCAATGTGATGTTCATCGGTCCTGACCTGCCTTCATCACGCTCGCTCCTTCGATAGCTCCATGCGGCCCACGCCGCTGCCGTCGTCTCGTTGCCGGGGCTACTCCCCCGTGAACTCCGGATCGCGCCGCTCGACGAACGCGTCGACGCCCTCGGCGCGGTCGGCGGTGGTCTGCAGCAGCACGGTCAGCTCCAGCTCCAGGCGCAGCGCCTCGGCCAACGGCACCTCGATGCCGCGCCGGATCGCCTCCTTCGCGAAGCGCGTCGCGAGTGGCCCCCGCGACGCGATCGCCTCCGCGACCGCCTGCACAGCGTCATCGAGGTCGGCCGCGGGCGCCACCTCCGAGACGAGCCCGATGCGCAGCGCCTCGGACGCGTCGATGGTCTCGCCCATGAGCAGCAGGCGCAGCGCCTGCGCGCGTCCGACGGCTCGAGGCAGCCGCTGCGTGCCGCCGCCGCGCGGCACCTGGCCGCTGCCCGTCTCCGGCATCGCGAACGTCGCGTCCTCGGCGGCGATGCGGATGTCGCACGCGAGCGCGAGCTCCAGGCCCGCCGAGTGCGCCTCACCGCGGATCGCCGCGACCGTCGGCTGCGGCACGTCGGCGAGGGCGTCGAAGCCCGCGCCGATGGGCCCGAGGATGTCGCGCAGCATCGCGTCGTCCTCGATCGCGGCCGGACTCCACCCGCTGCCCAGTCCCGCGCCTCCCGAGGTCACCACCACCACGCGCACCGCCGGGTGGCTCGCGGTGAGCTCGCCCGCGGCGGCGGTCAGCCCCTCGGTCAGCGCGCGATCGTAGCCGCCGGACGGCGGGTCGACCGTGAGCGTGGCGATGGGGCCGGTGGCGTCGAGTGTCACGGACATGCATCGAGGATCGTACGGACGCCCGATCGAGGGCGTCAACGTGCGCGCGCCCCGCGCACGGCCCCGCCCGTGCCGTCGCTGGACGGGGTAGCCTATCGCTGCGAGGATTCCCAGCGGACGGAGCGGGCATGGACCTTGAGCTGACCGGACGTTCGGTCATCGTCACCGGCGCGAGCCGCGGCATCGGCCTCTCGATCGCCGAGGCGTTCGCCGCCGAAGGCGCGCGCCTCACGATCTGCGCGCGCGGCGCGGAGGGCCTCGAGGCCGCCCGCGCCCGGCTCGCCGGAAGCGGCGCGGAGGTCGTCGCCGTGCAGGCCGACATCATGGACGAGGGCGACTGCGCCCGCGTCGTCGAGGCGGCGGTCGAGGCCCACGGCGGCATCGACGCGCTCGTGAACAACGCCGGCGGCCGGGCAGGCGAGGGCAGCGCCGAGGCGATCCTGCGCGGCACCATCGAGGTCAACGCCCTCACGGCATTCCGGCTCGCGGAGCTGGCGCGGCCGCACCTCGCGGCCTCGCCGAACGGCGGGGCGATCGTCAACATCTCCTCGATCTACGGTCGCGAGAGCGGCGGCGGGGTGGCGTACAACGCGGGCAAGGCCGCGCAGATCGCCATCTCCAAGGCGCTCGCGCGCGAGTGGATCGCCGACGGCATCCGCGTCAACAGCGTCGCGCCGGGCTCGATCGCGTTCGAGGGCGGTTCGTGGGGCCGCCGCCTGCGCGACGACCCGGACGGGATGGCGCGCTTCATCGAGCAGGAGATCCCCGGCGGCCGCTTCGGACGCCCCGAGGAGGTGGCGGCCGTGGTGGTGTTCCTCGCCTCGCCGCGCGCCTCGTGGGTGCTCGGCGCGACGGTCAACGTCGACGGTGGGCAGTCGAGGTCGAACATCTAGCCGCGGGGCGGTACAGTCTCGGCGGTTACGGGAGGAAGCGATGCGGTTCACACGCGCGGATCTGCCCGGCATCCTGATCGCGGGCCTCGCCGGTCCGTTGCTGATGCTGCTCTTCCTGGCGGCGTTCGAGACGTGGGGCCACCACGGCACGCCGCTCATGGGTGCGATGGGCTCGAACCTCGGCGTCGCGGTCGGGCTCGCGGCTGTCTTCTCGCGCTTCATCCGCAAGTGGGACTGGCCGCTCGCCTTCGTCGGCGTGATCCTCATCTCCGTGGCCTCCGTGTACTGGGCGCAGAAGAGCGGCAACGACGGCACGCAACTCGCGACGGCGCTGAAGTGGCTCGGCGTGATCGGCTTCGTCGGCCTCAACATCGCCGTGCTCTGGCAGATCCTGCTCAACGGCATCTGGCCGATCGTGGAGCGCTTCGAGGCGCGACGCGCCGGCGAGTAGCGCTCGCGCATGACCAACGCCCCGGACGCAGGCGCTCCCGCCGCCTCCCGGCAGCAACACCTCGCGCTCTCCATGCTCGCCGGCTGGATGAGCGAGCGCTGGTTCCGCACCTTCCGCCCACGCCTCGACGAGCCGACGGCGTTCGACGCGCTCATCGCGCGTCGTGACGCGCGCATCGGCGTCACCCTCGGCCTGCTCTGGGGCGGCGACCCGGCCCCGAACGCGACACAACTGGAGTCGCAGCTCAACGCAGACCTCGAGGACGACGACCCCGGCGCCTACGCGCTGTGGGTGCCGCCGGGCGGCGAGTTGCCCGGCGAGGAGCCCGGACTCTCGTCGCTGCGCCTCATGGCCTCGCGAGGCTTCGGCGGGCTCGAACCGGCGCAGCGCCGCGAGCTGCGCCTGCCCGTCACGCTCGCACTCGCCAAGGTCGACGACGAGGGCGCCTACGTCTCCGTCACCGGGCCCCTCGCCGCCGAGTGGACCACGCTCTCCGAGGGTATCGACGGCGCGTACCACCTGGACGCGCGCGCGCTACGGCGCATGCCGGAGGAGCGCGCCGAGCTCGACATCGTGCTCACGCGCCTGCGCGACCTCGCGGCCGCGCTCAACGTCGAGGAGATCGTCCCGGCCGAGGTGCACGACTACTGGCTCGTCTCCCGCCTCCCGCTCGACGAGCCGCGCGGCGCAACGGTGTTCGGCGCGGCGCCCGACTTCGACCCCTCGGACGGCGCGGTGGTGCGGCGCGAGCTACGCAGGCAGCTGCGCCGCGCCGACGAGCAGCGCGAGGCCGCGCGGGCCGCAGGCGAGGAGGTCGAGATGACTGCCGTGCTCATCGGCGCGCCGCTGGCGCACATCGGCGAGGAGCTGGTGACGGCGTCGCTGCGTGGGATGAGCCCGGCGGCCTACGGCGGCACGGACCTCGTCGCGCTCGTCGCGGACGGCTCGGTGCGCCAGGTGCTCCAGCCGCGCTCGTTGCCGTGGGAGACCCAGCGCTAGCCCGCCAGCGCCTCCGCCACCGCGCCGGCGAGGTCACCCCCGGCATCGGCGACGACGACCGTCACGCCTCGTGCGCCCCACTCCGCGCTCAGCGCCCCGGCGAGCTCCACGAGCGCGTCGTCACCGCCAGCCTCCGCGGGCAGGAGCACGGCCCCTGAGCCACGCTCGGCCATCCGCGCCGCGGCGGCCTGCGCAAGCGCGTCCGGCGGGTCGGCGGGGGGTAACGGCGTCACGACCGCGCCGAGGGGTGCGAGGTCGGCCTCGAGATCCTCGAGCGCCGCAGCGACGGCGGCCTCGTCGGTGAGGTCGAGGGTGAGCGCGCGGCCCTCGCGGCCGAACGTCCAGCACTCGTTGAGGATCGAGTTGGCCGTGACCTCCTCGGCGATCTCGGCGCGTCGCGTGGTCACGCTGACGGCGGCGCCGGCCTCCGCGAGCGCGACGGCGAGCGCGCGCCCGTCCGGTTCGCGCACCCCTGCGACGAGGACGTGACGGCCGTCGAGGGTGCTCACAGCGCGGCGGCCGCTGAGAGCACACGCCCCGTCATGTCGGCGGCAGGGCTCGACACCACCTGCACCGCGAGACGCTCGAGGGCGTCCGCCTCGGCCTCGTCGGCGTCGGCGATCGCGTTGGCGAGGTTGCCGGACGCCACGTCGAGCGCGACGGCGCCGCGGAGCAGCGTGGTGATGGCCACGTCGGGCTCGGTGTGCTCGGCGGTGAGCGTGCGGGCGAGGCCGAGCGTGGCGGCGCACGCGAGGGCGTACACCCCGGCGCCGGGTGCCGGCTGGTCGCCGAGTGCGTGCGTCACGATCAGCAGGTTGCCGCGACCGCCGCGCCGGAACTCGCCGAACGCCGCACGCGCGACATAAGCATGGGCGTAGCAGTTCATCGTCATGGCCTGCGCGAGCTGCACCTCGGACGTGTCGGCGAGGGCCTGCGGCATCGGCTCGTCCGGAGCGCTGACGACGATGTCGAGGCCGCCGAGCTCCTTGGCGACCTGGCGCGTGGTGACGCGCGCGTTCTGGCCCAGCGTCACGTCCAGCGCGTACGTCATTGCCGTACGGCCCAGCTCTCGCAGCTCGCGCTGCAGCCGCCGCGCGGTCAGGACGCCCTCGTCGGGCCGCATCACGGCGAGCGCCACGTCGGCACCGGCCGCGCCGAGCGCCGATGCGATCGCCGTGCCGGTCGTGGTCTCGACGCCCACGACGAGGGCCTTGCGGCCCGCGAGGGGCGCGTCGGCGGGCTGCGTGTCGGCGTTGGTCATCGTTGCTCCGTCACCACTCCATCGTAGCGGCGTGGGTCAGCTGTGGAAGGCGCCCGCGGCGACACCCGCCAGCACCGCGGCGCCGAGCGCGACGCGGTACCACACGAACACCGTCAGGCCGTAGCGGCGGAGGAAGCGCAGCAGCCCGCCGATCACGAGCATGCCCGTGACGAACGCCACCACCGCCCCAAGCGCCATCGGACCCCACAGGATCTCGGAGTGGTCCTCGACGGCGTCGTTGACGAGCAGCGCGAGCGAGCCTGCCGTGATCGGCGCCGAGAGCAGGAACGAGAACCGCGCGGCGGCGGGACGCCCCAGCCCCGCGATCCTGCCTGCCGTCATCGTGATCCCGGAGCGCGAGGTGCCCGGGATGACCGCCAGCGCCTGCGCCACCCCGACGAACAGCGCGGTGCGGCCATCGACGTCGCGCACCCTCCGGTCGGTGCGGCCGTGGGTATCGGCGAACCACATCAGCGCGCCCACTGCGATCAGCATGACCCCTACGACGGCCGGCTGGCGGAAGCCCTCGCCCGCGAGCGCCTGGACGAGGGCGCCGGCGACGAACGCCGGTATCGACCCCAGGGCGAGCAGCAGCGCGAGCCGTCCGCGCCCGCGCCACCGCCGCAGCGCCAGTCCGTGCCTGCCGAGCTCGCGACGGCCGGCGAGCGCCATGATCATCCAGTCGTCGCGGAAGTAGACGAGCACAGCCAGCAGCGTGCCGCCGTGCAGTGCCGCGTCGTACGAGGCCTCGTTGGCGTGGTCACCCAGCAACTCGGCGGCGAGGACGAGGTGGCCCGAGGACGAGATCGGGAGGAACTCGGTCAGCGCCTGGATGACGCCGAAGACCACCGCGTAGACGTACTCTCCCACCTGCGGCCTCGGGCGCTGCGCGGCGCGGGCGGCGCGCTACAGGGCTTCCCAGCGGTAGCCGCCGTCGACCTCGCGGACCTTGCCAAGGCTGAGGATCGGGAAGTGGCCCCCGCTCACGATCGCGTCGCGCTCCACGGCGAGGCGCGCCAGCTTCGCCCGCGATCGGCTCGTCTCCGCCTTGTCCAGGTCGACACCCGGCACCCAGTCGTGGCGTTCGAGGTGTACCGGGTGGTGCGCGGCGTCGCCGAGCAGCACCAGGTGCTCGCCCTGCGAGGCGACCATCACGCTGACGTGTCCGGGCGTGTGGCCCGGCGTGGGGATGAGCGTGACGTGGTCGCTGACGGCGTGCTCGCCGTCGGTGGTCTCGACGCGGCCGGCCTCGACCACGGGGTTGATGCGGAAGCGCGCCGCCTCCGCCAGCGGGTTGTCGTCGGCGGCCTCGCTCGTCCAGTACTCGAGCTCCGCGCGCGCGACGTAGAACGTCGCGTTGGGGAAGGTGAGCGCGTCGTCGCGCGACTCGTCGACGTTCCAGCCGGTGTGGTCCATGTGCAGGTGCGTGTGGATCACGATGTCGATGTCGTCCGGCGAGACGCCGAGCTCTTCGATGCGCTGCGGCAGCTCGCCGCCGCCGGGCACGCCCATCTCGCGGCCGGGCGGGCCGTACCCGGTGTCGACCAGCGTGTAGTGGCCGTCGCCGCGGATGAGGAACGTGCCGAAGTTGAACGGCACGGGGTCGGTCGGCGAGGTGATGCCGATCGCCCGCGTCCACTCGTCGGGGTCGACCTCGTGGAAGAAGCCGTCGAGCTCGCGGTCGGGGGCGCCGTCGCTGAGCGCCGCGATGTCGAGACCGCCGATGGTGAAGCTCTCGCTGAGTCGGGACATGGGGACCTCCCAGCCGGTGTCAGGCTGTCGCGCAAGGCAGCATACTCGCCACGAGTGCCGCACCGGGCGGATCGGCCCGGTTGCCGCCTCGATCGGGCCAGCAATATCATCGAGAGCGTGCCGGCGCGGACCGCGCCGGGGAACGGATGGCGTTCGTGGCGACACCTTTGGCGTTCCTGCGCGGCGAGTTCGTGCCGCTGGCCGAGGCCCGGATCAACGTGATGACCCATGCCTTCAACTACGGCACCGCCGTATTCGAGGGCGTCCGCGGCAACTGGAACGACGACGAGCGGCAACTCTTCCTCTTCCGCGTCCGCGAGCACGTCGAGCGCCTCCGCCAGAGCGCCAAGATCATGCGCATGGAGTTGCACTACTCCGACGACGAGGTCGTCGGGTTCATCGAGCAGCTCGCCGAGCGCTCCGGCTACGAGGAAGACGTCTACATCCGCCCGATCGTCTACAAGTCCTCCGAGGTCATCGGCGTGCGTCTCCACGACCTCGAGGACGACTTCCTGCTCTACATCGCGCCCTTCGGCGCCTACCTGGACCCGGACGCCGGCGCGCGCTGCGTCACCTCCTCGTGGCGGCGTGTCGACGACACCTCGATTCCGGCGCGGGCGAAGGTGAACGGGCTCTACGTCAACAACGCGATGGCGAAGACCGAGGCGCAGCTCTCCGGCTTCGACGAGGCGATCCTGCTCAACCCCGACGGCCACGTCTCCGAGGGCTCGGGTGAGAACATCGTCATCATCCGCAACGGCAAGCTGATCACGCCCGGCCCGCAGGACAACATCCTCGAGGGCATCACGCTCGAGACCGTGCTGCAGATGGCCACCGAGGACCTCGGGCTCGAGGTGCAGGTGCGCACCATCGACCGCACGGAGCTGTACATCGCGAGCGAGGTGTTCATGACCGGCACCGCCGCCCACGTCACGCCCGTGACCGAGGTGGACCGCGTCCTGATCGGCGATGGGCAGCCGGGGCCGATCACCAAGGAGCTGCAGTCGCGCTACTTCAACGCCATCACCGGCCGCATGCCGCAGTACGCGGACTGGCTCACACCCGTCTACTCGAGCGCGCCGGTACGGGCATGACCGACGCGGCCCCGCGCGCCGCCTTCTCCTCGCATCCCGGATAGGCCATGCGATACCGGCCCTCGCGTGCGCTCGGGCTCCTCGTCGGGAGCCTGCTCGCGCTGTGGGCGGCGAGCGTGGCGGTGCTGCTGCTCAACTTCGGCGTGCAGTCGGGGATCGGCCTGCTCGCGTTCCTCGCTTACGCGGGGACCATCGGGGCGGGTGTGCTCGCCGGGCTCTTCGCGTACTGGAGCTACGCACTGGCCACGCTCGCGTACGACCTCGACCGGAACGCGCTCGTCGTCAGGTGGGGCCTCACCGAGCAGGTGATCCCGCTGAACGCCATCGAACGGCTCGTGCCCGGCACGGCGGTCGAGGAGGCGCCCGTGCGTGGCGTGTCGTGGTGGGGGTGCCACGTCGGGCGCGCCGAGACTGAGGTGTTCGGCCCGGTGCTCGTCTACTCCACCGCGCAGGTGCCGGAGCAGGTGTTGTACGTCGGCACGGCGGAGCGGACGTACGGCATCACCGTCGAGGATCCCGTGGACTTCGCCCGGCAGGTCATGATGAGGCAGGAGCTGGGCCCGACCGCCGAGGTCGACCACCACGTCCGGCACACGTACTCCGACATCCTCAGCATCATCGGCGACCGCGCGGCGCTCGCGCTCGCCGCGCTCGCGACCGCGGCCGGGGCCGCCGTCTGGCTGCAGGTTGCCGTCCGCTACGGGGCGCTGCCCGAGACGTTCCATGCCTCGTTCCCGCCCGGCCGCGAGGCCCCCATTGGCGAGCTCGCGGGGCCGTCGAGCATCCTCGAGGTGCCCCAGGCGGCAACCGCCATCCTCGTGACGGGGCTCGTCGCCGGGCTGGTGCTGCATCGCTGGGAACGCGTCGCGTCCCGGCTCGTGCTCGCCGCGTGCGCCGCGATGCAGGTGCTGTTCATCGCCGCCACGGCCATCGCCATCGGCTGAGCGGCCCGGGCCGCAGCCTGACCGCAAGCGCGCCCACGCCTACCATCGGCAGCGAGGAGCACGCCGTGGAGACCGAGGTCGTCATCGTCGGAGCGGGGCCGGCGGGCAGCACCGCCGCGCGCGAGCTCGCCTCGCGCGGCGTCGACGTGCTGCTGCTGGAACGGGCGAAGTTCCCGCGCGACAAGCCCTGCGGCGGCGGCGTCACGATCCGCTGCGACAACCTGCTCCCGTTCTCGCTCGACCCGGTCATCGAGGACGTCATCACGGGCGCGGTGATCCAGCTGCGCGACGGCAAGGCCGTCACGCGCGACGCGCCCGCACCGCTCACCTACATGACGCAGCGCCGCCACCTCGACCGCTACCTCGCCGAGCAGGCGCAGGCCGCGGGCGCCGAGTTTCAGGACGGCCGCCGCGTCGAGCACATCGAGCAGACCCCGGACGGCTTCGAGGTGCGCGTCGCCAACGGCGCGCCCAACGGCAGCCGCAACGGCGGGGGCGACGTCATCGAGGCGCGCGCCGTCCTGGGCGCCGACGGCGCCAACGGCGTCGTCCGCACCTTCCTCGGCTACGAGCACTTCGAGGAGAGCGGCGTCGCGCTCGAGGCCAACGTCGCGTTCCCCGACGGCATCCCCGCGTGGCTCCGGGGGCGCGTCGTGCTGCGGCTCGGCTCGATGCGGGGCGGCTACGGCTGGATCTTCCCCAAGGAGGACCACGTCAACGTCGGCGTCGGCGCCTGGAAGGCGGTCGCGGGCTCAGAGCTGCGCCCGCAGCTCGACTCACTGTGCCGTGGCTTCGACATCGACCCGGACAGCCTCGAAGGCATGCGCGGCCACCACCTGCCGATGCTGCGCCACGGCGCGGACATCGCGGCGCGCGGCTCGGCGCTGATCGGCGACGCAGCGGGCCTGCTCGACCCGCTGTCGGGCGAGGGCATCTACGGCGCGATCGCATCTGGCGTCGCGGTCGCCCCGGTCACCGAGGACTACGTGCGTGGCCGCGTCGACACGTTGAGCGGGTACCAGCGCGTGCTGGAGCGCGAGCTGCTCCCGGAGCTGGCGGTCTCGCACGGGCTGATGGAGGTGTTCCACCTCTGGCCGGCGCCGTTCGTGCGCTGGCTCCAGCACTCGAATCGGGTGTGGACGCACTGCACGCGGCTGGAGCGAGGCGAGGAGACCTACCTCGACGTCGTCGCCTCCGGCGGCCCGGCCCGCCACATCGTCCACCCCCTCGGCAAGCTGGCCCA